>JBEKLF010000016.1:0-88742 GCA_050010335.1 Terriglobia bacterium | reverse complement strand
ATCGGTGGTTTCGGCAACGACGGCTCGCGCTTTCGAGACGAGTTTCCAATCGATGTGTCGTGGTCTTGACATGCCGCAATTGTATCATTTTTAGTCTCATCTTGAAAGCGAGCTAGAATAAGTTGACCGCAACTGGCGACGGCCGGCCCCCTACCCGACTACCCCCAGAATCGGAAGCTGCTCAAGTGGCTCGATTCCTGGCTGACCACATCCGATGATCGTGGTGAGAAGTGGCGGAACGGAATTGAAGACGACCTCCGCAAATCAGATGTCTTTACGCGGGCGATTCAGAGTGGACCCCGTATGCCGCTTGTAATGCCACGAGTCAATTTGTCTGGCAAGCGGGAGCGAACTTGCCTGGAGGGCTGCCTTTCAAACGAGTATAAGATCGGTGCAAGATGCGGGTTCCGAACGTGCTTTTGGGTCGCGAACCATGCCGCAAAATCAACAAGATAGCCTGACTCGGCTTGGTTCGGGACCAAGCGGTCCCCAATTCAAATTTGGGCGCCCCGACTATTCCTTTCAAATGCTAGGGAAGCGGTTCGTGTGTCCCGGGAATACTCGGAGCGCGGTGAACATCCCCTTCTACGGCCTCGGACATCTCAATGTGGTTCCTTTCCAGTAACGTTCCTGTTGCCTGCTCATACTGAATCAAGGCTTTGGCATAGGCGGCGCGATCTCTCACGACATAACCTTCGGCTGTAGCCAGATTGCGCTGCGCCGTGATGACGTCCTCGACCGTGGCCGAGGCCAGGGTGAACTTCTGTTGCTGCATATCGAGCACTTGGCGCGAGACCGCAGCCACTTTCAGCGTGGCATTTAGCGTGGTCCGGGCCTGCTCCACCGCACTCACCGCCTTGCTGACATCCCAAACGGCCTGGTTCTTTGCATCTTGAAGTTTCATTTGCAACTGCCGTTGTTCCAGCACGGCTCGAGCAGCGTCGGCTTGGGCCTGACGGTTGCGAAAGGGGAAACTAACCTGCACCCCGTATGAGATGTTGGGGTAGGCATCGTCGAAGACATTGGCGAAGGTTGGCCGCAGCGCCCCTCCCAACCCTGTGAAGCTATAGGTACCAAAGACCTGGACCGAGGGCAGAAGCGCATTGCGAGTCCCTTGGATGGTATACTCCTGATTGCGCAAGTTTAGGTCAGCCTGCTCGATCTCCGGGCGATGGGCAGCAGCTTCCTTCAAGGCCTCTTCCAATGCAGGTACGTCATCCGGGTGGGGCTCCGGTAGTTTATCGGTAGGAGCAATATCCACCGTGGCCAACTGCCCTGTGAAGGTCTTGGTAATTTTGGCCTTCAGCGATTGAGCGTCCTGGGAGAAAGTGTTTCCCGCCGTTAGCAGGAGTTGCTGCTGGTTCGCCACTTCCTCCTGGGTCCGCAGCACATCGTACTGCGCCACCGCGCCCATCTTCAGTTGCGCTTGGTTGCTCTCCAGGAGCTTTTGCGCATACCCCAAACTTTCTTGTGCGACGCGAATGTTTTCCTGATCGGCCAGAAGGTCGTAGTAACTCGTCATCACGGCCGCGACTTGAGCGATCACGCTCTGCCGAAAGACGCTCATGGAATATTTCAGGTTATTGCGGCCGATGCGGATAAACCTGGCGTTGGCGCGTGCGCCAAAGCCGTTCAACAAGTTCTGGCTGAAGCCTACGGAAAGTCCCGTGACAAATTCGGGATTGAACAGGCTGGTTGTAGTGTTTGAGGATAAACGATAGCTGTATTCCGACACGCCAACGCTTGTGCCGCTCACAAAACCCTGGCTGTACCCCGCTTGAAAGTAGCCAAAGTGGCTCGTTTCCACCGGCACGCCGCTTACCACGGTGTAGTTCAGGGGCGTGGTGGCATTGGTCCCCCCATAGAATGCGTACACATTCGGATCGTAGCTTCCTCCTGAACCCACGCTATTGATACTGGTGCCTCCCAGCGTGCCTCCGGCGCCACTTCCGCCACCGTTTCCGCCATTGCTCACACCTCCGCCCAGACTGCCGGAAAACAGGGTGGTAGACTGATAAGAGCCCGCCACGCCACGGGTAGCGCCGCCTCCCTTGGCGCGTAAGAGGTCTGTTTGGGCGATGGGAAGGTTGTACCGCGCCACGTCGATGTCCAGATTGTTTTCCAAAGCCAGCGCAATGGCGTCGTCGAGTCCCAGCATTAGTTTGTCGCCAACAATAAGGTTATCGAGGCGTCGCGAGTTGTCCAGGTGCGGAGCGGGGACGTAGCGGGAGAGGTAAGGAGAAAAAACATCGACAAAGCTGTGCTGGTTGTTCGAGTAATCAATTTGAGTCACACCCTTACCGGCCGACGTGCCGGGGGCTTCTTGGCCCGCCGCGAGCCCGGGAAGCAAAAAGGTCAGGAAGGAAACTATTACTAAAAATCGCCAATATGGCGTTCTTATATTCATGCGCGCTCCTCCACGGGGTCTCAGGGGTGAGGTTCTGAGTGCTGGGTCCTACGACCTCTGAACTGGACTTTGGGTTTTCCGAGTCCCTAGCCCCGAGCTCCTAATCCCGACTCTTTAAACGCACTCTCAATGCCATACTCAGATTGCGGGTCATCTCATTTGTAATCAGCTTGTTGTGATCTGTTCGGCAAATCCCGGCAGGTGGGCAATGCGTTCGCTCATGGGATTGGGATGGCCGGAATCGAACAGTCACGAGGAAGCGGGTCATCGGTTCATCGAGCCATTGAAGACCGACGTTTTATTGCTTGATGATCAGCATCGGGCTCGAAAGTTGGTCTTCCGATTCTCGTTTATGGAGTTTCCCTTGCAATCACGGGATCCCCCCATGGCCCGATGACACGATGGCCCGATCCCGCTTTGTTCGATATCGCCAAGCCTAATCCCAGAATCGAACACCCCTGGGGCTCGGGCGGTTTTGGGCCCTCCATTTAACCGCCTTGATGTCATACCGTTAGAGGGAACGGAATAATGGTCCCCCCCGTGCATGATTCATGCCGGAGACTTAATTATGGATATCCGACGTGAAGACTTAATCCGACAGCGACGCAGGCGCCGGATCATATACATTGTGGTCGGCCTTCTTGCCATTGGCTCGGTAACGTATGGTGTTTCCCGCCTCAAGCCCGCCGCTCCCAGCGTGGACGCAGCCACGTTGTGGCCCGATACGGTGAAGCGCGGTCCCATGCTTTTGGAGGTCCGTGGACTGGGGAGTCTGGTCCCGGAAGACATCTTAGTGGTTCCCGCCCCCACCGACGGGCGCGTGGCGCGCCGCCTTCTGCTTCCCGGCTCACCTGTTACGGCCAACACCGTCCTAATGGAGATGACCAACCCGGAGCAGGAGCAGGCGACTCTTGACGCCGAGTGGCAATTGAAAGCCGCCGAGGCACAATACAACACTACCAAAGCGCAACTGGACAGCACGCTTCTCGACCAGAAGGCCGAGGCGGCTACCGTGCAATCGGACTACACCGAAGCCCAGCTCAACGCGGACCGGGATGTGGAACTCGCCAAGCGCGGCTTGGGCTCGGAGTTGAACGCCAAGGTAACTCGCGCCAAGGAGGAATCCCTGGCCACGAAAAGCCAGATTGAAAAGGAACGCCTGGTCGTAAGCGCCGCCTCCGCCAAGGCGCAACTGGATGAGCAACAGGCAAAGGTGGGGCAAATGCGCGCCCTTTATAAACTGAAGCAAAGCCAGCTCGCTTCCCTGCACGTGCGGGCGGGCGCGGACGGAGTTTTGCAGGAACTTTCCGTGGAAGTCGGGCAGCGCGTGGTCGCCGGGACTCCTCTCGCCAAGGTGGTCCAGCCCGAGCGCTTGAAAGCGCAATTGAAGATTCCGGAAACACAGGCCAAGGACGTGATGCCCGGCCAGAAGGCGGCCATCGACACGCGCAATGGCATCATTCCTGGCCACGTGATGCGGGTTGACCCCTCCGTGGTGGAGGGCAGCGTGACCGTGGATGTGAAACTGGATGCCGCGCTTCCCAAAGGCGCTCGCCCCGACCTGAGCGTGGAGGGCACGATCGAAATTGAAAATCTCGCCGACGTCGTCTACGTCGGCCGCCCCGCATTCGGCCAGCCCAACAGCACGGTGGGCATCTTCAAGTATGACGAAAATGGCAAGGGCGCCAGCCGCGTGCAGGTAAAGCTGGGCCGCGCCTCAGTGAATTCCGTCGAGATTCTGAGCGGTTTGCAGCCAGGCGACAAGGTCATCCTCTCCGACATGTCGCAATGGGACGCCTTCAACCGCATTCGGCTGGAGTGAGGGGATCGGGTCATCGAGCCATCTGGCCATCGGGTCATCGAATGCCGAAGGGCGAAACTCGAAAAAGCAACTTACGAGTGGCTCGCCGACTTTCGAATTTCGGTTCTAGATACCCCTATCTCCCCAAGGTCCGATAATTCAACGAAGAGATGTGAGTATGAGCACCCTAGCGGAAGACGTTGCGAATGTTGCAGGCGTGGCACCGGCTCGGGTCTTGATTGCTGATGACCAGCCGGACATGCTCGAAGCTTTGGACCTGCTGCTTCGAAACAACGGCTACCAGGTACAGACGGTCAGTTCGCCGGCAGCGATCCTGGAGGCGATTGGTGGGAGTCAATTCGACCTGCTCCTGATGGACCTGAACTACGCCCGCGACACGACCTCCGGCCGGGAGGGTTTAGATCTTTTGGCTCACCTTGAAGCGCTGCGTACAATGCCCATCGTGGTGATGACCGGTTGGGGCAGCGTTGAGGTTGCGGTCGAAGCCATGCAACACGGCGTCGGAGACTTCGTACAAAAGCCCTGGGACAACGCCCGGCTGCTCGCGACGCTGCGCAAACAGATTGAATTGGGCCGAACCCTCCGGCGAACGCGGCAAAAGGAGGCTGAAGACGAACTGCGGGCGCAACAGGCCATGCAAGAATTGCGCCAGCACGAGGAGGAGATCCAGGAAGCTCAATTGATTCAGGAGCGCTTGGTTCCGGTGGATATTCAGCAGGTTCCGGGATACGAAATCGACGCGGCGTGGCGGCCGGCGCGTAGCGTGGGCGGCGACTATTTTGATGTACTGAAGTTTAACGAGAACTCGCTGGCAGTGTGCATCGGCGACGTGACCGGAAAAGGTGTTCCGGCCGCGCTCTTAATGTCGAACCTGCAAGCCTCGGTCCGGGGCTTCGCGGGGCCGGGCGTGCAGCCCGCGGACCTCTGCGCCCGTGTCAACCGAGCCGACCTGGCTCAGGTTGGCGAAAACCGCTTCATCACCTTCTTTTACGGCCTTCTCGACGTGCCCACACGCCGTCTGGCTTACGTCAATGCGGGCCACAATCCTCCCACCCTGGTTCACCGGGACGGCTCTTGCCGCCGGCTCCGGGAGGGTGGGCCGGTTCTGGCTTTGGTGCCCGATTGGGATTGCCAACAGGGGATGGTAGAGCTGGCCCCCGGCGACCGCCTCATCTTATTTACCGACGGGATCACCGAAGCCACCGACGCGCAGGGCGAAGAGTTCCAGGAGGAGCGCTTGATTGCGCTGGTCACCGCGCATCGGCACCTTCGGCCTGGCGTGATAAAGGAGAAGGTCATGGCGGCGCTCCGGGAGTTCACAGCAGATAAATTGAACGACGACGCCACACTGCTTGTTCTAGGTGTTGAGGGGAGTGCGGAATGACTACGATTCTGCAAGACCTCCGTTACGGCCTGCGCATGCTCGCCAAGAACCCGGGCTTTACCGCGGTCGCCGTCCTGACGCTCGCGCTCGGCATTGGCGCCAACAGCACCATCTTCAGTTGGATCAACTCCACTCTGCTCAACCCCATTCCCGGGGTTTCCCACACCAGCGATCTGGTCACGGTCATGAGGGGAGAACGGAGCGAACACCCCACTCCCCCTTTCTCTTATCTTGATTTTGTGGATCTCCGTGAACATACTCAGAGCTTCTCCGGCCTCCTTGCCTACCACGACGATTTCATGTCCCTTACCGGCACCGACAAGCCCGAGCGCACTTATGGGGCTCTGACCACTGCCAATTACTTCGACGTGCTCGGCGTGCGCCCCATTCTCGGGCGTGGTTTCCTGCCTGCGGAAGAACAGAGGCGCGGAGGAGGGTCGGTAGTTGTAATCAGCGAGAGCATGTGGCGTGCGCGCTTCGGTTCCGACCGATCCATCATCGGCAAGACGATTCAGATCAACCGTTACCTGTACACGATTGTCGGAGTCGCTCCGCCGGATTTTCAGGGGTGCAAGACCGGTCTGCGGACAGACGTGTGGATTCCCCTGGGGATGGACCCATTCGTTTGGGGCCCGAACCGCCCCGAGGATCGCGGCGCTTTCTGGCTCAATGTGCTTGGAAAGCTCAAGCCCGACGTCGATCGCCGACAAGCCGAGGGGGAACTCAACCTCCTGATGCAGCAGATTGTCGAGAACTCTCGCAACGTCGAGCGCGGCCCCAGCCAGATTACGCTGGATCCGCTCTGGCGCTCACCCTTTGGAGCCAACGTTTATTTGTACAAGACACTGCCCATGTTGCTGGCATTGGCGGCAGCGTTGCTCTTGCTGGCCTGCGCCAACGTTGCCAATCTGTTGCTGGTGCGCTCCGTGGCCCGGCGGCGTGAGGTTGCCCTGCGCCTGGCCATGGGCGCCACCCGCTTGCGGCTGATCCGCCAACTGCTTGTGGAAACTCTCCTGCTGGCCCTGGTCGGCGGCGCGCTTGCCGTGGTGTTTACCACCTGGACGGCCGGGACGTTTGCCGCCTTCATTCCAACGTCAAGTCTGCCCCTCACCCTGAATGGGCACGCTAATGCGCGGGTGTTCCTGGTGACGATGGCCATCTCAGTTCTCTCCGCCGTGGTCTTTGGTATTCTGCCGGCCCTGCGCACTTCCAGCTTGGCGCCCATTACCGTGTTGAAGGAGGAGGCGGGGACTATCTCCGGCGGAATCCACAAGTCCCGGCTTTCGAGCGCGCTGGTAGTGACGCAGATCTCCCTTTCGCTGCTGCTGCTGATCTGTGCCGGTCTGTTCATCCGCAGTTTGCAGAACGCTCAGCGATTGGATCCCGGTTTCGATCCCGACCACGTGCTGCTGGCTTCCTACGATCTCGGTGGGCCCGTGGGCTATACGAAGGCCCAGGGCATGGCGTTCGACCGGCAACTACTGGACAAGCTCGGGGACGTCCCCGGCGTCGAGTCCGTAGCCCTGGCGGATTTCTCGCCGCTCAACTTTACCCTCCACAGCGATTACGTTTACCCCGACGGTTATGTGCCCCGACCTCACGAATCGATGGAAATCAGTCGTGCCATCGTAAGCCCGAACTACTTTCGGACGATGCGGACTCCACTTGTAGCCGGGCGTGAATTTACCGGGCAGGATGGGGACAAATCGCAATTGGTGGCCATCGTCAATCAGGAGTTCTGCGACCGATACTGGCCGGGTCAGGACGCCATCGGCAAAAGGTTTAGCAATTACGGCATTTGGTTTAGTGTCGTGGGCGTGGCTCGAAATGGCAAGTACCGCCGCCTGGTTTATGCTCCGGAGCCCGTCATTTTTCTGTCGCTTTTGCAGGTTTACCGGAGTCAGGTGATCGTTCATACCCGCGTGTCAGGTGATCCCGCAGATTACGCCCCGGCAGTTGAACGAACTGTCCTTGAACTCAATGCCGATTTACCCATATTTGACGTGACGACCCTTAGGTCGAGCATGCGGTTGGGCAGCATCTTCGAACGGATCGCGGGAACCTTCGCGGGAGCTTTTGGATTGCTCGCCCTAGTCCTTGCGGCCGTGGGCATCTACGGAGTGATCGCCTACACGACGCGCCAGCGTACCCACGAGATTGCCATTCGCGTGGCGATGGGAGCTCAGCGAGGTAAGGTATTCCGCCTGGTGCTGGGCCAGGGTCTGTTGCTGACTCTTACCGGCTTGGCGCTGGGCATCACGGCCTCACTGGCACTGACGCGCTACCTGAGGAGTGTACTCTTCGGCGTCACCGCAACCGACGTGGTGACGTATGTGTCGGTGGCGCTGTTACTCTGCATGGTGTCTCTTTTTGCTTGTTACATCCCCGCGCGGCGGGCGACGAAGGTCGATCCCATGGACGCCCTGAGGCACGAGTAAGAAAGCTGTCAGCGATCAGCTCTCAGCTTTCAGCGAAAGACCAAACCGCCTGGTGCGCACTGACTGAAAGCTGAACGCTGATAGCTGAAAGCTGACATCTCAGCCGAGGATACGAATGAGCACCTTGATTCAAGATCTGAAGTACGGCCTGCGCATGCTGGCGAAAAACCCCGGCTTCACGGCTGTGGCGGTCATCACGCTGGCGCTGGGCATTGGGGCCAATACAGCGATTTTCAGCTTTGTGGATGCGGTCCTCCTGAAGCCCCTGCCTTTTTCCCACCCCGAGCGGATGGTGATGGTATGGGAGAAGCCCCCGGACGGCGGGCGAAATGTAGTCTCAACCCTGAACTTTCTCGATTGGAAAAATCAGAATACGGCTTTCGAAGCGATGGCGGCGCAGGGGGGCGCTACCATGACGCTGACCGGGGCTGACCAACCGGTCATGCTGCGGGTTGGGCTTGTGTCCGCGCCTTATTTCAACATTTTCGGGGCGGAACCCCTGTTGGGCCGCACCTTCGCGCCCGACGAAGACCAACCCGGCAAGCAACACGAAGCCGTTCTGAGCCACCGGGTCTGGGAAAATCGTTTTGGAGCCGATCCAGGAATCATTGGCCGCAACATCGCGCTTAATGGCGAAGCCTACACCGTGATTGGAGTGATGCCGCCGGGAATGTTCGACCGGGCGTTTCCGGATCTATGGGCGCCACTTGCCTTCCAACCCACAGACCTGACGCGGGACTATCACTGGCTGGTTTCATTCGCTCGCTTGAAACCCGGCGTCACCTTGGAGCAGGCCCGTCAGCAGATGAACGCCATTGCCCTGCGGATCGCACATGACTATCCGCAGTCGAACAAGGGATGGGGTGCAATCGTTACCCGCTACGCGGACACGTTGGTTGACAATGATCTGCGGAAGACTCTTTTGGTGCTTCTCGCGGCGGTCGGCGCAGTGCTGCTGATTGGCTGCGTGAATCTGGCAAATTTGTTGCTTGTTCGGGGCGCCGGCCGTGAACGTGAAGTAGCGATACGGGCGGCGATGGGCGGAAGCCGCACACGATTGGTCCGGCAGTTTCTCACCGAACGCGTTTTGCTTGCAGGCTTGGGAGGGAGCGTCGGCGTTTTGGTAGGCTGGCAGCTCTTGTTGGCCATGAATCGTTGGTTTCCCCGCTTCCTCCTGCCCGCCGAAGCCGATGTGCGGCTCGACGCGCGCGTGCTCGTATTTGCCGCGGCAATTGCCGTCGCTACTGGCATTCTGTTTGGAATCGCTCCGGCGGTCCACGGCGTCAGGGCGGACCTGGTGGGCTCTCTCAAAGAAGGCGGCCGAGCGGCGACCTCCGGGTCCGGGCGCAAACAGATTCGCAACACCCTGGTGGTGGCGGAGATTGCTCTGGCGTTTGTTCTGCTGTCGGGGGCCGGACTGTTGCTTCGCAGCTTTTATCAGCTTCAGCAGGTTAATCCGGGCTTTGATTCGACGAACGTGATTACCATGGTGCTGCCCCTGTCACTCCAGCAGTATCCTGACGGACCGCGCATCGTCGGCTATCAGCAACAGGTGATTGAGAAAATTCAAGCCGTTCCCGGGGTCCGCAGCGCCGCCGTCGCCAACGCCCTTCCCTTGGAAGGCTGGGCGGATGGAATGCATTTTCAGATCGAGGGGCGGCCCTTCGTTGACCCGTCCAACCGGCCCGACTGCGGTTTCAAAACGGCAAGTCCCTCCTATCTTTCTGCCGTTGGGCTGCGACTGATCAGGGGACGCTGGCTGGCGGAGGCGGACACCGCAGCCACTATACCCGTGGCAGTCATTAACGAAACCATGGCGAAGCAAGACTTCCAGGGTCAAGACCCCCTCGGCCAGCGCATTTTGATCAACCAACTCATTCCCGGCCAGCCCGCCGTGGGTCCGGAAATACCGTGGCAGGTGGTGGGCGTTGTGGCAGACGAAAAGATACACAGGCTCGATGAATCCAGCGCGGGGTTGTACGTCTCCTACAAGCAAAGCCCGAGTCTGGGCACGGCGCTGGTGGTCCGCGGGGCCATGGACCCCGCGCGGCTGGTGAAGTCCATTCAATCGGCCGTCTGGCAGATCGACAGGAACCAGGCGTTTGATGACATCAAGACGTTGGAACGGATCAAATCTGATTCGCTAGGGGAGAATCGACTGCGGACTCTGTTGCTGGGCGCTTTTGCGGGGCTTGCACTACTCCTCGCCGCCACGGGAATCTACGGGGTCATCTCCTACTCCGTGGCCCAGCGCACCCATGAAATCGGACTGAGAGCGGCCCTCGGCGCGAGCCGCCGGGCTCAACTCGGTCTTATCTTTAGGGACGGGATGACGTTGACGGCAATTGGAATGGGAATTGGAATCATGGGGGCGCTGGGCCTAACACGATTACTCGCCAGCCTGCTGTTTGGGGTGAGCCCGCACGACCCCTGGACTCTCGCGTTGGTAGGTGTGATTCTCGCGACCGTCGCCGGCGCCGCCTGCCTCATCCCCGCACGCCGGGCTACCAAGGTCGACCCCATGGTGGCGCTGAGGTATGAGTGAAGTTATTGGGACATTTGTTCATCGGGTCATCGAGTCATTTGGTGATTTAGTGATTTAGCGATTGGGCGATTGAGCTGCGAGAGCATTGGGTGATTATCCATTGGGTGGCCGAGCAGACAGTAAATATCACGCAACGCTCTAATCACAAAATCTCCAAATCACTAAATCACCAGGTGGCCCGATGAACCGATGATTCGACGCTCCGATCTGAGGGTGCGAATGAATACCTTGTTCCAAGACGTGAAGTTCGGCCTGCACATGCTGGCCAAGAATCCGGGGTTCACGTTGGTCGCGGTGCTGGCGATGGCGCTCGGTATTGGCGCCAATACTTCCATTTTCACCACCGTCAACGCGATGCTGCTGCATCCATTTCCGTTTGAGCACCTCGACCGGCTGGTGGCCGTTTGGGAAACGGCTCCGAAGCAGAACGAGGACCACGCGGCGGTGGCTCCGGCAAACTTTCGCGACTTCCGTGAGCAAAGCCGCTCGTTTGAGGAACTCGCGGCGGGCCATGGGTGGGAATTGAATCTTACCGGGTCCGGACCGGCCGAGCGTGTGGACGGCTTCCAGGTGACGCCCGGTTTCTTCTCCCTGCTGGGAATGCGGGCGCAGCTTGGACGCACGATTACCGCGCTGGATTTCGAGCCGGGGCACACTTCAGCGGTAGTGGTCAGTTACGGTTTCTGGCAACAGCGTCTAGGGGGGAACCCAGGCATTATCGGTTCACAGGTGCGCCTGAATTCCCAGGAATTTACCGTCATCGGCGTCATGCCTGCGGATTTCGAATTCCCCATGAGCGTGGAGGTCTGGGGGCCGCTCGATCTCGGCGCCGCCGACAAGGCCAACCGCACGGACCATTACTTACAGGTGATTGGGAGGCTCAAGCCCGAGGTTCCCATTGCGCAAGCGCAGGCGGACCTCGATACGATTGCCGACCGGTTGGCGCAGCAGTTTCCCCAGACCAATGCCGACCACAGCGTGCGGCTACTAAACTTGGTGAATGACCTGCTGAGTGGGTCGCGCCAGTTCATTTGGGTGCTGATGGGCGCAGCGGGATTTGTTCTGCTGCTGGCCTGCGCGAACGTCGCCAACCTGCAATTGGCGCAGGGCAGCGCTCGCCAGAAGGAAATCGCTGTACGAGTGGCGCTCGGCGCCAGCCGCGGGCGGATCGCTCGGCAGTTGCTCATTGAAAGCGTGCTCCAGTCATTGCTGGGTGCCGCGGCGGGGCTGAGTTTCGCCGCTTGGGATCAGCAAAGGGAGCGCGGAAGCATTCCGGCGTTCATTTTGCAGCACGTCCCTGGCCTCAAGCATCTGCGTGTCGATGGATACGTTTTGGCTTTCACCGCCCTCGTGGCGGTGGCGGCGGGAATCCTGGCCGGGTTGGCATTTGCCTGGCATGCCTCCCGGGCGGACTTGAACGAAGCACTTAAGGAGTCTTCGCGCGGCGGCGGTGCAAGCTCATCCTCGCATCGCCTGCGCGGACTGCTGGTGGTGACGGAAGTTGCTTTGGCTCTGGTGCTCCTGACGGGCGCCGGCCTTATGGTCAAGGGGTTCCACAACCTCGTCATTCAAAACCCGGGCTATGACCGGCGGAATGTGCTGACGTTCCAGATCGCGCTGCCGGAATCAAAGTACCGCGAGGATAGCCAGGTGCGGGAGTTTTACGACCGGCTGGTGGAACGCCTCGGTGCGCTGCCCGGCGTGGAAGCGGCAGCGGCGGCCTCGAACCTGCCCGGCCAATGGAACTGGACCCGCACCATGTATGGGGCGGAAGGCCAGCCGCCTGCGGCTCCCGGTGAATTGCGCCTAGCGATCATGGAGGCCGTCACGCCGGAAGCCTTCCGAGTGTTGCGCATCCCGGTGGTCAAAGGACGTGCTCTCTCCGCCCAGGATGGCCCAGACTCGACCCGCGCAGCTGTGCTGAACGCCAGCCTCGCCCGACGGCTCTGGCCCGGCGAGAATCCCCTCGGCAAGCGCGTGCACTTTGGATCGAATGAAAGTGTCGCGCCATGGTGCACGGTGGTGGGTGTGGTGGGCGATATCGAGCCCTCCCCTATCGATCACACCGTTCCGCCCATGGTGTATTTCCCCCTTGCCCAGTTGCCCCAGCGTTCGCTTTCTATCGCCGTGCGGACCTTGGGCGATCCCACCGCGCTCGCCACCGTTGCGCGCGCCCAGGTGCAGGCCTTGGACGAGGAACAACCGGTGTTTGACGTGCGTACTTTAGAGCAGGTGATTGACGACGACCTGAGTGGCGTAAAGGTCTCTGCCGACATGATGACGGTCTACGCGCTCATTGCGCTCATCCTCTCGGCCTCCGGGATTTTTGCGCTCATGGCTTACTCGGTCTCTCAGCGCACGCACGAAATCGGAGTACGCATGGCATTGGGGGCGCAACACCAAGACGTCCTCCGGATGGTCGTAGGTCGAGCGCTCACGCTTGCTCTGGTCGGGCTTGCAATCGGAGTGCCTGCCGCGCTGGCGCTAACTCGCTCGCTTTCCAGTGTGCTGCTGGGGGTTGTCCAGGTGGACACTCCGATTTTCGTCGAGTTCGCCCTTTTGTTAGCCCTGGTTGCCACTCTCGCTGCTTACCTTCCGGCGCGCCGGGCCATGCGGATTGATCCCATGGTGGCGTTAAGGCATGAGTAGAGAAGTGGTAAGTGGCTAGTGGCGGGCCGCGCTCAGCAGGCAGCACAACTCCCCTCTTAAGTTATGGAGGGCGCCCGCAGGGCGGGGTGGTTGGGGCAGTAGCTGAAAGCTGAACGCTGATAGCTGATAGCTCAAAACTGAGGATACGAATGACCACACTATATCAAGACCTGAAGTACGGCCTGCGGACGCTGGCCAGGAATCCCGGCTTTACGGCCGTGGCCGTCATGACCCTGGCGCTCGGCATCGGGGCGAACACCGCCATCTTCAGCCTGTTGAACGCCCTCATGCTCCGGGAATTGCCGGTCCAGAAGCCGGAACAATTGGTGCTGCTCGGAAGGGGAAGAGCGGGCGGGAGCATGGACGATTTCGCCAGCACCGAGCTCTATTCGTATCCCTTCTATCGCGCGATGCGACAGAAGAACCAGGTCTTCTCCGACGTAAGCGCCATGTTGAGTCTAATATTCACCAAGATGCACGGCGCTGTGGGTGGAAGCCCTGAACTGGAAACGATGGATGTCCAGTTGGTTTCGGGCAGTTACTTCTCCTTTCTGGGTGTCAAGCCGGTTCTAGGGCGCTCGTTCACCGAGGCTGAGGATGCGCCCGCGGGCGGTCACGCCGTGGCCATGGTCAGCTACTCGTGGTGGAACAGGCGCTTGGCGCGCGACCCTGCCGCGGTCGGCAAAACGGTGACCCTCGGGTCGACGGTTTACACCATCATTGGCATCACTCCCCCAGGGTTCTTCGGCACTTCCGTAGGCGAATCGCCCGACCTGTGGATTCCTCTGTCTATGGAAAAGCAGGTTTCGCCGGGCTGGAACGGGCTGGACAACAATACGTTTCAGTCGCTCTACATCCTCGGTCGACTCAAGACAGGGGTCAGCGCCGGGCAGGCTCAAGCCAATGTCAATCTGCTGGCCAGACAGATCTGGCAGGAGCAGGCGGGCTCCACCCTCACCCAGAGACAGCAGGAAGTCCTCCAGCACGCTCAGATTCAACTTACCTCGGCGGCACGCGGACTTTCCCGCATCCGCTACAGGGCTTCGTTGCCCCTGCAAATTCTGATGGCCGTGGTAGGGCTGGTTTTGCTCATCGCCTGCGCCAACATTGCCAACCTCCTGCTGGCGCGCGCTACGACCCGCCAGCGGGAGATTGCAGTGCGTATTTCGTTGGGAGCCGGGAGGGCGCGGCTGATCCGCCAAATGCTTACCGAAAACTTGCTGCTGGCCTTGTCTGGCGGCGCGTTGGGGGTGGCGTTTGCCGGGTGGGCCAGTAACGGACTTTTGGCCATGGTTCCCCATGGCGCTGAGCCTTTGCCCATAGACGTGGCGCCCGACGCTCGCGTGCTGGTGTTCACTCTCCTTGTCTCGCTCGCCACCGCATTCCTCTGCGGGATTGCTCCGGCGCTGCGCGCCACCCGTGTTGCCTTGAGCCCTTCGCTCCAGGAAGGAAGGGGAGCAATATCCGTGGCCAGCCGCAACCCGCTGGCCAGAGCCTTGATCGTTTCGCAGGTGGCACTCTCGCTCTCCCTCCTGATCGGGGCCGGGCTCTTCCTTCGCACTCTCGTAAACCTCTCCAACGTGGACACGGGATTCAACAAGGAAAACGTCCTTATGTTTGGAATCGATCCCCCTTCCGTGGGTTACAAGGAGGATCTGCGCCTGGTGAACTTGTATCAGCAAATCGAGCAGCGGGTAAGCGCGCTGCCCGGCGTGAGCGCGGCCAGCATTTCGTTCTTCACCTTTGACCAGGGTGAGTGGACCGACTCGGTTTCGGTCATCGGGCGCACGCCGACGCCCGAAGATGACATGGCGGCTACGCATAACGTGGTTGGACCGGGCTACTTCGCAGCGATGGGAATTCCCGTGCTGGTCGGCCGCGTTTTCGGCCCTCAGGATACCGGGGCTTCGCCCAAGGTTGCCATCATCAATGAAACCTTTGCGCGGTGGTACCTCCCGGGCGGCTCGCCGATTGGGCGGCACTTCGGCCTGGGCGGTGATCCCGCACACAGCAACGACATCGAAGTGGTCGGGGTGGTGAAAAACGCCAAGTACCAGGACTTGCGCGAAAGGCCCTTTCCGGCGGCGTATTACCCGTACGCCCAGCACGTTCAATACCTGAACGATTTCGAGGTTCGCTACTCGGGCAGACCCGACGTGATTATCTCGGAGGTCCGCCAAGCCATCGGCCAGGTGGACCACAGCCTTCCGGTCGTCCATGAGGGCACCATGGTCGAGCAAGTCAATCGTTCCCTGGCGGGTCAAACTTTGATCGCGCGGCTTTCCACCTTCTTCGGAGTGCTCGCTGCCTTCCTGGCTTGCATCGGCATCTACGGACTCATGTCCTATGCCGTTACGCGGCGGACCAATGAAATCGGTATCCGCATGGCGCTGGGGGCGGAAAGGTCCGGCGTACTCTGGATGGTGATGCGAGAAAGTTTGACGTTGGTCGCGGTGGGCGTGGCGATAGGAATTCCCGCGGCGCTCGCGGCTGGTCGCCTGGTTTCGAGCGTGTTGTATGACACAAAGGCAACTGATCCCGTAACCATCACTGCGTCCGCCTTGGTGATGATCGCCGTCGCGGCTCTAGCCGGTTACCTGCCCGCCCGGCGAGCGGCCAAGGTCGATCCCATGGTGGCCCTGAGATATGAGTGAGGAAGCTGTCAGCTCTCGGCTTTCAGCTAAAGACCGAGCGGCCCACGACGCCGTAGCGGATAGCTGAAAGCCGATTGCTGAGGGCTCAGCCCGAGGGTATGAATGAATACGTTGTTCCAAGACCTGAAGTACGGTTTGCGCATGCTGGCGAAGAACCCCGGCTTCACCGCGGTGGCGGTGTCGACGCTGGCGCTCGGCATCGGGGCGAACACGGCCATCTTCAGTGTGATGAATGCCGCCCTAATCCGCCGAACGCCGGTGCACCACCCAGAACAGTTGGTCCGATTGCACACGACCGACCAGCCTGCCAACACAATGCAGACCGGCTACAATGACACCTCCTTGACCGAACCAGTATTCGAGCAACTCCGGCTGCGGCAAAAAGTATTTTCGGATCTGGTCGCTTATGTGCCGCTCAGCCTCAGGAAGGTGGCGGTGCGCATTGGCGACGAGCCCGAAGAGGCCAACGCCGACATGGTGAGCGGAAACTTTTTCTCCGGGCTTGGTGTCCCGCTGGCACGTGGCCGGGCATTCACCCTGGAGGACGAGACCCAGCACACCCAGACGGCAGTCTTGAGCTATGCCTACTGGACCCGGCGTTTTGCCCGTAATCCCTCGGTACTTGGCCAGGCGCTTTACATTAAAGGTGTCCCGTTCACGATTATCGGAGTTGCGCTCAGGGAGTTCGAGGGAGTAGGGCAGGGTGAGCCAGCCGACATTTGGGTTCCTTTCCAAATACGGGACGACTTGAAGCCGTGGGGGCGATCGCCGGGCAGCAAGGATAGTCTCTATGGATCTCCGACATGGCTGTTCCTGTTGATGATCGGGCGACTTCAGCCGGGAATGAGTCAAAAGCAGGCGTTGGCGCAACTGAACCCCATCTTTCAGCACGCCTTGTACGAAGGAATCGGCAAGCGCGACGCGAAGGAACAACCGCCGCAGCTTTACTTCACGCCCGTCCGGGGCATCGAGAGCCTGCGGGAGGGTTACGAAAAGCCGCTCCTCCTGCTCATGGCGATGGTGGGCGTCGTATTGGTGATTGCGTGCAGCAATGTGGCCATGCTCCTGGTGGCTAGGAACACTGCTCGGCAGCACGAGTTCAGTCTCCGGATCGCGCTGGGCGCAAGCCGATTCCAGCTCTTTCTTCAGTTGCTCACCGAAAGCCTGCTGCTGGTGGCGGCGGGAACAACGCTCGGCTGGATCTTTGCGACGTGGGCTACAGAGGCCCTGGTCGCCTGGGCGGGGCTGGACTTCAATGTGTCACCCGATCATGGGGTACTGGCGTATACCTTGACCCTTTCGGCATTGGCCGCGCTGGTGTTCGGCCTAGCTCCCTTGCGCAACGCCCTGCGCTCCTCCCCCGGATTTGCGCTCAAGACCACCGCGCGCACAGTCACTCGAGACAAGGCTCAAAACCGCACCGGGCAGGCAGTGGTGGCATTTCAAATCGCCCTCTGCCTGGTGTTGCTGGTGGGTGCCAGCCTGCTCTTCCGCACGCTTCGAAATCTGGAAACTCTGGACTTGGGGCTAAACACCCATGGGCTGCTCGTCTTCGGCATCACGCCGCCACAGGTCCTGCGCAAAGACGCGGAAGTCGTGCAATTCTACCACTCGCTCATGGACCGGCTCCGTGCCTTGCCCGGGGTGGAATCGGCGACCTTGATGGAAAACCGCATTGGGTCGGGGTGGAGCAACAACACCGACGCGTATGTTGACGGAGCGAGCCCGCGCAGCGATATCTCGTCCTCCGTGCGCTGTAACACCGTGGGGCCGGATTATTTCCACGTACTGGGCACCCCGATCCTCTTCGGGCGCGACTTCACCGACGCCGATTCGGCGACTTCCCCTAAGGTGGCGATCATCAACCGGACCTTTGCGCAGCGGTTTCTTGACGGCCGGGAACCCCTCGGGCACCACGTGGCCTTCGGCAGAGATCCCAAGGTTGACCAATACACGATCGTGGGAGTGGTTCAAGACAGCAAATACACTAGTGTAGAAGAAAAGGCTAGACCAATGGCCTATTTTCCCTACACGCAAATCGCCGGCACGGCCACGATGCACATTGAGCTGCGCACGGAAGGCAACGCCGTGGCGCTGCTGCCCGTGGTCCGTGGCGCCGTCCGGGAGTTTGGGCCTGATCTGCCCCTGCTAGAACCCATGACCCAGCAGCAGCAGTTTGACCGGTCGTTTACCGATGAGCGCTTGTCGGCGCGACTGGCCATGTCCTTCGGTTTACTTGCTGCGCTGCTGGTCGCTACGGGACTCTACGGGACATTGTCCTATCGAGTGTGCCGGCGGACCGCTGAAATAGGCGTACGGATGGCGCTGGGTGCACAGCGCGGACAGGTACTCCGGATGGTCCTGTATGAGAGTCTGGGGGTAAGTGTTGCGGGCTTGCTCCTCGGCCTCCCGCTGGCTGTCATGGGCGCGCGGGCGCTTCGCTCCATGCTTTTCGGACTCGGACCTGGCGATCCGATCGCTTTCGCCGCAGCGATCCTTGGTTTGGCTGCGGTGGTGCTTGCGGCGAGCTTGATACCCGCGCGTCGGGCGGCCACGGTCGAACCCATGGTGGCGCTAAGGGATGAGTAAAGCAGTCGGCTCTCAGCTTTCGACTTAGGACCGAACGGCCCACTACGCATTAGCTGATAGCTGAAAGATGATTGTTGAGAGCTCAGCACGAGGATACGAATGAATACCTTGTTCCAGGACCTGAAGTTCGGGCTGCGCATGCTGGCGAAGAATCCCGGCTTCACCGCTGTCGCGGTACTGGTTTTGGCGCTGGGAATTGGCGCGAACACGGCCATCTTCTCCTTGCTAGACCAGGCGATTCTCCGTTCGCTGTCGGTGAGAGACCCCGGGAGGCTGGTGGTGATTAATGACGGCGAATACCGCAGCGGGTGGTCCACTTCCGATGCCAACGAAATGGTCTACTCTTACCCGCACTACACTGAAGTTCGGGACCGAATCCCGCTGTTTGACGGAGTCATCGCTCGCGCCCACGTCCCCGTGAGTATTGCTTCCTCGGGGTGGTCTGAGAGGGCCGGGTGCGACGTGGTCAGCGGAAATTTCTTCCCGGTATTGGGTGTGGGCCCTGTGATCGGACGCGTTTTAGATCCCGAGGACGACCGCGTTCCCGGAGCAAGTCCGGTGGCCGTCCTGAGTTACGGGTATTGGCAAAGCCGGTTTGGCAGCGATCCGGGAGTCGTGGGACGAAGGATTTCCCTTAATGCGTATCCCTTCACGATTGTGGGAGTAGCGGCACAAGGATTTGCCGGTCTTCTGCGGGGTAATAATGTAGATGTGTTCGTTCCGATTGCGATGAAGCGAGAGCTGACCCCCTCATGGAATGGCCTTGTCGAACGCGACATCATGTGGTTGAACATTTTCGCCCGGTTGAAGCCCGGCTTTTCTCGCGAGCAAACGGAAGCCGCTCTCCAGGCGCCCTACCGGCCTATTCTCGAGGCGGAGATCCAATCGATTAAGAACCCCCGTGCTACGTTCCGGGAAAAGTACATGCGCCAGCACATCTCTCTCCATCCCGCGGCAGAGGGAATCAACCTTCTGCGGCAGACGTGGGCCAAGCCGATCCTGGTGCTCTTGATCACCTGCGCCAACGTTTCCGGGCTGATGATGGCAAAAGGGGCAGGACGATGGAAAGAGGTTGCCATCCGGTTGGCCATGGGAGCGGGGCGGGGAAGCATTGTTCGCCAACTCGTGGTTGAAAGCTTGCTCCTCAGTCTTGCCGGGGGGCTGGGCGGTCTCGCGGTAGGGAATGTATGTTGCCGGCTTCTTCTTTATCTCTTGCCGCAAGACACGGCGGCGAGCTTTTCTTCCGCACTGGATGGCAGAGTTCTGGCCTTCAACCTGGGTGTCGCCGTGTTGGCCGGCCTGGCATGTGGGCTGCTTCCCGCCAGCCAGGCGAGCCGCGTCGATCCGGCTCCTATGTTGAAGGATGCTTCGCCAGGCTTCGCCGGCCGCCGCTCACTGGCACGCTGGCGCAGTGCCCTGGTGGTGGGACAATTGGCCCTCTCCATCGTGCTGGTCGTGGCAGCGGGCTTGTTCGCGGTGAGCCTTAAAAACCTCCTCCAGAAGAATCCCGGCTTTCAACCCGAAAACATACTTTCCTTTTCCGTGGACCCGGAACTCAGCGGCTATAGCGGAACCAGGGACCAGACATTTCTCCAGGAACTCGAGCAACGGCTTGCAGCGTTGCCGGGAGCGCTGACGGTGGGCGCCGCCAGCAGCGGGCCGTTTACTAACTCTGACCGGGGGGCCAATGTCACGGTTGAGGGGTACCGGGCCCGCCAGGACGAAGATTTGGAATGTGCCGTGGACGCCATAAGCCCGGGTTTCTTCCCCACCCTGAAAATACCCTTATTGGCGGGGCGCGATTTCACACCGGCGGACGGTAATGCTGCGCCGAAGGTAGCGATTGTCAACGAACAGTTCGCCCGTTTCTTTTTCCCCGGCGCGAACCCCTTGGGGCGTCACCTGGCTTTTGGCGCGGGCGACGTGAAGCTGAACATCGAGATTGTCGGCGTGGTGCGCAACAGTTACCACATGGATCTGCGAGAACAGGTAGCCCGATTTATCTATATCCCCTACCTTCAGGACACCCGTAGCGCGTCGATGCATTACTACGTAAGGACCGCGGGCAACCCCCTTATCCTCACCGGGTATATTCGGCGAACAGTGGCCGAAATGGATTCCAATGTGCCTTTGAACGAGGTGGGCACGCTGACCACGCAAATTGCGGAATCCGTGTACGGTGACCGGATGGTGGCGTGGCTGGCGTCGGTATTTGGCGCGGTGGCTGGCTGCCTTGCGGCTATTGGGCTTTACGGGTTGATCTCTTACACGGTAGCGCGGCGCACCAGCGAGATCGGATTACGCATGGCGCTGGGGCTTCGCCCACCGCGGTGCTGTGGATGATCCTTCGAAAGAGTCTGACATTAGTCCTTTTGGGGGTCGCGCTCGGGACCGCACTGGCACTTGCCTCGACGCGTCTGGTGTCCAGCCTGCTCTATGGTCTCGACGCCACCAACCCGTTCATCTATTCGGCAGCGACGCTGTTGCTCGGCGCCGTCGCGGTCTTGGCAAGTTACATCCCAGCGCGCCGCGCGACCAAAATCGATCCGCTGGGGGCATTGAGGTACGAGTGAAGAGAGCGGAAGATCGGTTCACCTGGCCATCGGGTCATTTGGCGGTTTGGCAATTGTGGGATTTCTCAATGGGTAATTTGTTTGGAGGTTGAGGATGAACACCCTGATTCATGACCTGAAGTACGGCCTGCGCATGTTGGCGAAGAACCCCGGCTTCACGGCCGTCGCGGTGCTGACACTGGCGCTCGGGATCGGGGCGGATACCTCGCTCTTTTCCGTAGTGAACGGGGTCCTCCTCAATCCTCTGCCCTATCCAGAGCCGGATCAGCTCGTCACGCTGCACGAGAGCAAACCGAATTTTCATACCGGCGCGATTTCCTATCCGAATTTTCAGGATTGGCAAAAATATAACCACACGTTCTCCTCGATGGCCGTTGCTCGCGGCTACGGGTTCACTCTCACCGGTGTTGGCGAATCGGAGCGGGTCCGCGCGGAGTTTGTGTCCTCCGATTTCTTCTCCCTGCTCGGAGTGAAACCTTTGATCGGGCGCACCATTGCCCCCGGTGAGGATGAGATTGGCGCCGCTCCCATCGCCCTCATCAGTGCGGGTTTCTGGATGCGCAAATTTGGTTCAGCTCGTGACATCCTGGGCAAGCCACTCATTCTGGATGGCAAAAGCTACACATTTGTCGGAGTGATTCCCGCCAGCTTCGATCTGCTCCCAAAGTCCTTCACCCCCAAGGACGTGTACGTTCCCATCGGCCAGTGGGGCCATCAGGGGCTGAAATTCCGCGAGGCCGGGCTGGGGATTCACGGGATTGGGCGCCTAAAGCCCGGCGTTACAATCCAGCAGGCTCGGGCCGACATGGACGGCGTTACCAGAAACCTAGCGGCTGCCTACCCGAATGCGGACAAGGGCATCGGCGCTGGCATCCTGCCGCTGAGGGAATATATGGTGGGCGATATCCAGCCGATTCTCCTCGTACTGCTTGCCGCCGTGGGCTTTGTGCTTTTGATTGCATGTGTGAATGTCGCCAATCTTCTGTTGGCACGTTCGGCTGGCCGTCGGCGCGAATTCGCGGTCCGAGTCGCTCTCGGCGCGTCGCCCCAGCGCGGCGCTCGGCAACTTCTTACTGAGAGTGTTCTGCTTGCCCTGGCGGGAGGCGGGCTGGGCATTGTTCTGGCGGCTTGGGGCACGCGAGTCGCACTCAAAGTCCTTCCCGCGGCCCTGCCGCGCGCGGCGGAAATCGGAATCGATGCCCACGTTCTGATCCTTACCGTGGCGGCTTCGGTGCTGGCGGGCATCCTCTTTGGATTGGCGCCGGCACTCAAGATATCAAGACCCAACTTGCAGGAAACCCTCAAAGAAGCCAGGCGCGGAACTATCGGCGCTCATCACCGGACCCAGGGAGTCTTTGTGGTGATTGAGATGGCCACGGCGCTGGTCCTGCTGGTCGGGGCCGGGCTCATGACCCGTACCCTGACTCGGCTCTGGGGCGTCAATCCGGGCTTTGATCCGAACAACGTGTTGACGTTCGGACTTTCCCTTCCGCCTACAATGAAAAAGGCAGACCCGGACGCGATTCGGGCCGCCTTCCGGGAATTCGACGCCAAGCTCGGCTCGACGCCCGGCGTCCAGTCGGCTGAGATCGTGGGCGTAGTCGGGCACGTGAAACAGTGGGGGCTCGATTCGGACGATACGCAGTCGCTCCGGGCCCAGCTTTATCATCCGTTCATGCAGTTGCCAGATGGCGCCATGGCGCTTTCGGTTCCTGGCACGGGAGTGGTGGTGCGTTCGGAAAGGACGGCGTCCGCGCTCTTCGCCTCCATTCGGCACACAAACCAATTGATGAACAACGAGCAGGCCATTCACGGTGCGCAAACAATGGACGAAGTCATTGCCGGTTCCCTCGCCACGAGGCAATTTTCCATGATTCTGCTTGCGAGCTTCGCTCTTGTGGCGCTGGCTCTCGCGAGCGTGGGGATTTACGGTGTCCTGGCGTATCTGGTCGGCCAGCGGACGCATGAGATTGGTATTCGGATGGCGCTCGGCGCGGGCCGCTATGAAGTGCTCCGCCTCGTGGTGGGCCAGGGCACAAAGATGGCGCTCCTCGGAGTGGCCCTTGGCCTTGCGGCCGCACTGGGCCTCACACGTCTCATGTCCAATATGCTGTACGGCGTCAGCGCAACTGACCCGCTGACGTTCATCGCGGTGGCAATTCTGATTCTCGTGGCGCTTGCGGCCTGCTACATCCCTGCGCGGAGGGCGATGAAGGTCGATCCCATGGTGGCGTTGAGGTACGAGTAGAGATGTCAGCTATTCGCAATCAGCTCTCAGCACCGCCCCTGATTCCCCTCACTTGCTTAGGAGGGGAGCCCGCAGGGCGGAGTGGTTGTGGCACCGGCTGAAAGCTGAAAGCTGGCGGCTGACGGCTCAACGCTAAGGATACAAATGAGTACTTTGATTCATGATCTGAAGTTCGGCCTGCGGATGCTGGGGAGGAATCCTGGCTTCACGGCGGTCGCGGTGTTGACACTGGCGTTGGGGATTGGCGCCAACACGGCAATCTTTACGATTGTGAACGCCATACTGCTTAATCCTCTTCCCGTCGCCGACTCTGCCCACCTCGTTCAGTTGGACACGGTTGACAAGAAGACGATGGTCGCCTTGGGCAGCGCCACGCGGCTCGGAGTCTCATTTCCCAACTACGAGGATTATCAGCGTCAAACGGATGTCTTTTCCGGCTTGGCGGCGTCTCAGGGTGCAGATCTGACCATGAGTGGGGGAGAGAAGCCGAAGCAGTTTCAGGGATCGTTGGTCACTGCCAACTACTTCGATGTACTGGGCGTCCACGCCGTCATGGGGCGAACATTTCGTCCCGACGAAGACAAACATCCCGGAGGCGACACCGTCGCCGTCATCAGCTATGCCTTCTGGACGCACGATGTGATCGGCAGACAGATGACCCTTAATGGCAACAGCTACACTGTGATTGGGGTGACACAGCCGCAATTCAAAGGGACTTTTCTGTTCGCTAACTCTGACCAGATTTGGATTCCGGTTAGCATGCACACGCAGATTCTTGCGGGGTTCATTGAAGAGAACTTCCAAAACCGTCGATTCCTCGATTTCGTGAGTTTTGGGAGGCTGAAGCCGGGAGTGTCGGTTGAACAAGCCGAATCGGCAGTGGAGACAATCGCGGCCCGGCTCGCGGCACAATACCCAAAGGAAAACGCGGGGCGCAGTGCGGCGCTGGCGCCGCTCGCAAATGCGGTGGTGAACATCAATCAACACCATCAACTCGTAGCGGTGGGTGGCGTGATGATGGGAATCGTTGGGCTGGTGCTTTTGATTGCTTGCGTTAACCTGGCCAACCTCCTCTTGGCGCAGACGGCTCGGCGAGAGAAGGAGATTTGCCTTCGCGCTGCACTCGGAGCCGGCACCGTGCAACTCGTGCGTCAATCGCTGACCGAAAGCTTCCTAATCTCTCTGCTGGGGGGCGGCCTCGGATTGCTGATCGGAAAATGGGGACGGATGGTCCTGTGGTCTTACCGTCCCGCCTTTCTACAGCAGTCGGATCTGGCCTTGTCACTCGATGGGCGCGTGCTGGCGTTCACTTTGGGCGTTACGGTGTTGACGGCAATCCTGTTTGGATTGGTCCCGGCATGGAAGGTCTCGCGGCCGAATTTAATCGAGACGCTCAACACCGGCGGGCGCAGCGGTTCCATGGCGTGGGGCCGGAGCCGACTCCGCCATGCGCTGGTGATTACTGAGGTGGCTCTCGCGCTCATCACGCTGGTGGGAGCTGGCTTGTTCCTCCGCAGCCTGAATTATGCGGAGGCCCTCAACCCGGGTTTTGAATCAAAAAAACTCTTCGTAATCGGTTTTGATTTGGGGTCGCAGCATTACGACCAGGATCGGAGCGAGCAGTTCTATCGTTACGCTGTGGAGCGGGCCGTTTCTGTTCCCGGAGTTCAATCGGCGGCGGTGGCCTCTAACTTTCCCCTCAACGGTGGCTTGGCGAGGACAATTTTCCTGGAGGGCGAGGACGAAAAGAGCGGTCAGCGCGGCAGCCTGACTACGCTGACGATGTCTCCTCAGGATATTTTCAAACCGAGGGAATTCAGCTGCTACGAGGCCGGACATTCACGGATTTTGACCGCAAAGAAACTCAACATGTGGCCATCGTGAACCACGCGATGGCGCGCCATTTCTGGCCCGGGGTGGATCCGATTGGCAAACGATTCCATTTTTTCGGTGATGCCCAACTGCTCGAAGTGGTGGGCGAAGTGGGGGATTCATGGCAATTTGCCGTTGGCGAAGATCCACGACCTGTCGCCTATCTGGCCATCACTCAGGATTATTCGTCTTTCGCGGTTCTCCACGTGCGGACATCAGGAAAGCCGGACGCCGCCCTCCCCGCGGTGCGCGAGCAGGTACAGTCGCTCAATCGCAATCTGGGGCTGGTTGGCGTGGACACGATCGGGAAGCTGCTGGATCAAGGACTTTGGGCTCCCCGCATGGGGGCGCTACTGCTCGGTATCTTCGGCTTGTTGGCCCTGGCCTTGGCCTCGGTGGGCATTTATGGTGTTCTTTCCTATTCGGTTGCTCAGCGGACGCAGGAGGTCGGAATCCGGATGGCCCTGGGGGCTACTCAGCGACAGGTGCTCGGGCTGGTCGTGAAGCAGGGCATGTCTCTGGTGTTGATCGGGGTCGGCATTGGCATCGCGGGATCGTTGGGACTCGCCCGCCTGCTCGCCAGTTTGCTTTTTGGCGTGAAGGCGTCTGAGCCGCTCACCTCTGCCGCCGTGTCTGCCGTGCTCGCAGCCGTCGGCTTTATTGCCACTTACGTTCCGGCGCGCCGAGCTACCAAGGTCGATCCCATGGTGGCATTGAGGTACGAGTGAAGAAGCTGAAAGCTCAGCACTGAGGATACAAGTGAATACTTTGTTCCAAGACCTGAAATACGGCCTGCGCATGCTGGCGAAGAATCCCGGCTTTACGGCAGTAGCAGTGCTGACGCTTGCCCTTGGCATAGGAGCGAGCACTGCGGTGTTCAGTGTGGTGAACACCGTATTGCTGAAGCCGCTGCCTTATGCCGACCCCGACCGCCTTATGACAGTGGGATCGATGGACAAACGCGGGGCTCCAGTCCGAAGCAATCTGTCTTACCCGGACTTCTTCGACTTTCGGGCGCAGAACCACGTCTTCGATCACCTGGTGACTTCTCGCGACACAAACATGGTGCTGACCGGCGTGGGGCAACCCCAACAGCTCGACGGCGAAATCGTGACTTGGGACCTGTTTCCGGCGCTTGGAATCAAGCCCCAGTTGGGACGCAGTTTTTTGCCCTCGGAAGAAGCGGCGGGAACCCACGTGGTGGTCCTCAGCCAAGCCATATGGCAACGGCAGTTCGGCGGCGATCCCGGCATTGTAGGGCGCACCATCACGCTTGACCGTAAAGCGTACACCGTGGTAGGAGTGGGTTCCGCCGGGTTTGCTTTTCCTGCCAACGAACCCGGTATCCAGCTCTGGACGACCATCGCTGCTGACCGGGAAGCGCCGTCGGGGGACCAGCCCATCACCGAGCAGCGTGGCGCTCACCTGCTGACGGCGCTAGGCCGCCTCAAGCCCGGTGTCAGCGTCGAGCAGGCACGCGCCGACCTGGATGTGATCGCCGGGGCTTTGGCCAAGCAATATCCGGACACCAATACCAATAATCGTCGCGCCTTTGTGAGGCCTGCCCTCGAGACACTCGCTGGCGACTCGCGCACGCCCTTGCTGATCCTCCTGGGCGCTGTCGGCATGGTGCTGCTGATTGCTTGCGCCAATATTGCCAACCTGCTGCTGGCGCGCACCACGACCCGCGAGCACGAAATGGCGGTCCGCGCGGCGATGGGTGCGAATGGCTCTCGCGTGATGCGGCAGCTTCTTACCGAAAGTCTGCTGCTGGCCATTCTGGGCGGAACGGCCGGAGTGGTCGTGGCGGAATACACCTTGCGGTTCGTGCTACCGCTGGGAGGGCAGAGCATCCCGCGCTTGGCCCAAGCCAGCATCGACGGTCGCGTGCTCACTTTTTCGCTGTTGATTGCCGCCCTTGCCAGCCTTCTCTTTGGAATGGCCCCGGCGTTGCAAGCAGCGAAGATTGATCTCACCGGTTCCTTGAAAGAGCAGACCCGGGGCGGCACGGACCGCCATGATCGCCTGCGCGGCGCGCTGGTCATCGCCCAAGTCACGCTGGGCCTTGTGCTGGTCAGTGGAGCGGGCCTGTTGATGGCGAGCTTTCTGCATCTTCAAAGGAGCGACCTGGGGCTCAGACCGGATCACCTGTTCACCTATCGGTTCAGCCTGCCTGAGCCGCAGTACAGCGCGGCGCAGGAGGTGGCCTTATACGATCATTTGCTGGAACGCATGCGTGCCCTGCCTGGAGTGGAATCCGCGGCGGGCGTGTGGCCGCTGCCTTTGGGTGGGGACAATGCCACCGTCTCGTTCAATATCGAGGAACGTCCCAAAGGTCCTTCGAACAGGCCCTCGGCGCGCATGGCCTTTGCGACGCCGGGCTACCTCCTGACCGCGGGCATTCCGTTGCTCAAAGGCCGCTTCTTCACCGAGCAGGACAACGAGAAGGCCCCGCCTGTTTTGGTCGTGAACAAGGCGTTCGCGGAAAAGTACTTTCCGGGCGAGGACGTGATCGGGAAGCGCATCATGCCCGGGGCCACGGGTCCAGGCCAGAAAGATGATTCGATGCATGAGATCGTGGGTGTGGTCGGCAGTGCCAAGCTCTGGGCGCTGGACGCCGAGCCCCAGCCCATCTACTACTTCCCCTACAAGCAGCTTGCCTGGCAGCCGCCCGTGGTGATGCTGCGCACCGCCGTCCCACCGCACACTCTGGAGTCGGCCATGCGTAGAGAGATGGCGGCACTTGACCCGCTAGTTCCCGTGTTTGAAGTCAGGACTATGGACGAACTGCTCTCAACCCAAGTGATCGAGCCGCGCTTCCACACGCTGCTTCTCGGCTGCTTCGCGGGGATCGCACTGCTGCTCACGATGGTGGGACTCTACGGCGTAGTGGCCTACTCGGTAACGCGGCGGACGCGCGAAATCGGGGTCCGGATCGTGCTGGGCGCCAGCCGTTCCACAGTGCTCTCTTTGGTGCTCAAGCAAGCTCTGACGATGGTTCTGATTGGGCTCGTGCTGGGGTTGGCCGGTGCCCTGGCCGGGGGCGAACTTCTACAGAGCATGCTTTACGGAGTCAGGCCGGTCGATCCCGTGGTGTTATCAGCGGCGTGCTGCCTGATCGGGCTGACAGGTGCGCTCGCGGCGTACCTTCCCGCCCGCCGGGCGACTAAGGTCGATCCCTTGGTGGCGTTGAGGTACGAATGAAGCTGACAGGTTATAGTTGACAGCCGATAGCTCAACATTGGGGGCACATATGAATAATTTGTTCCAAGACCTGAAATTTGGCCTCCGCATGTTGGCGAAGAATCCCGGCTTCACGGCCGTCGCGATGTTGACCCTGGCGCTCGGGATCGGCGCAAACGCCGTGATTTTCAGCGTAATCAACGGGCTGTTTCTCCATCCTGCCGGCATTGCGGACCCCGCCCACGTGTTCGCCATCCGGGTCAAATATCAGAAGCTGAATCTCCCGAGCATTGTTATATCAGCCCCGGATTTCGCGGACGTGCGGGGCAGCCGGCAGATTTTCTCCTCCACCGCCGCCTCGGACGAAGAGGGTCTCAATTACCTCGCTTCCGATGGTGCCGAGCGATTGATGGCGGCCAAGGTCACTTGGGAGTGGTTCAACGTCTTCGGCGTCCGGCCGCTGGTGGGCCACGTTTTCCAACCGGAAGAGGACCAGCCTCACGCCAATCAGGTCGCGGTGCTCGCGTATGGCACCTGGCAGCGCCTGTTCGGCGGCGATCCGGCGATCGTCGGCAAGAGCATCCAGTTGAATCACCAGAATTACCGTGTGGTGGGCGTTATGGGGCCGGAATTCGACTGGCCCCGCCGCGTCGATGTTTGGGTTCCGCTGGGTTTAGCGCCGAGCGAATTTGCGCCGGACAATTACTTCAACGAGAACTTTTTTGTCGTGGCTCGCGCGCGCCCGGACGTCCTGCCCAGCAAGGCCGAGGCATTTGTCCAGGTGCTCACCGAGCGGCTGATTGCGGCGCACCCTGAAAGCACATACGCCAGGGATTCCGGTTGGGGAATGTTCGCCATTCCCTTCACGGAGTATGGCGCTGGTGATTTGCGGACGCCGATGCTTATCCTTTTGGGCGCCGTGGGGTTCGTATTGCTGATCGCCTGCTCGAATATCGGCGGTCTGATCCTGTCGCGGGCGTCGGCCCGTACGCGAGAATTCGCCATCCGCGTGGCTTTGGGTGCACAAAGACGGGACCTGCTTCGCCAGGCGCTTACCGAGAGTTTCCTGCTGACCGCGGGCGGCGCCCTTCTCGGAATCGTTGGGGCCTATGGAGGCCTCGGAAGCTTGCTCAGGCTTGCGCCGGGACGCCTCCCCGCTCGCCCTTTCATCGGAATTGATGGACATGTTCTTCTGTTTGCTGTTGCGGTGAGCTTCCTGACCGCTATCTTTCTAGGTGTCGTGCCGATTGGGCACGTTTTCGGCCAGGAGCAGTCCCGCGCCCTCAAAGAGGAAGGCCGATCGGTCACCGCAGGTCTTAGCCGGCAGCGCCTTCGGGAGTCGCTGGTGGTGGGACAAATGGCCCTGGCCCTTGTCCTGCTGGTGGGGGCGGGGTTGCTCTTGAAGAGCCTCGCCCGCATGGCGCAGGTAGATCCGGGATTTGATCCCACCGGCATGATGACCGCTTCCGTCCAGCTTCCCGAAAGCCAATACAACACGGATGAGAAGCAAGCCGCCTTCTATCGAGCCGTGGAGGAGAAACTCACCGCTCTACCCGGAGTTTCTTCCGCCGCTATGACCCTGTCTCTTCCCTTCAGCGGGTTTACGCCATCTTCTTCCTTCACGATTGAGGGCCGCCCAAGCGGTCCCGGCGATCCCGGGCCGCACAGCGATCTGAACTGGATTACGCCCGGATACTTCCAGACCATGCGCATTCCCTTGTTAAAAGGGCGTTATTTCACCGAACAGGACCGGCTGGGAACACAACCGGTGGTGGTGATCGACGAAAACCTCGCTCGCCAGTACTGGCCCCATCAGGATCCTGTTGGCCAACACCTGCGCCGCGGCAATCACTCGCCTTGGGCTACTGTAGTAGGTCTCGTTGGCCACACGATGCAGTCGGCGCTGGTGGGAGATTCAGGCAAAGGCGTCTGCTTTTACCCCCTCTTCCAACAGCCCATTTCGCAAATTTTTCTCATCGTCAAGGCCAACGCGGATGCGGCCCAAATGGGCAGCTCGATGCGGGCGGTGGTCGAGTCGGTTGATCCCGGCCAACCCGTGGCCAACCTTGAAACCATGGAGCAATACGTGGCGGGCTCGCTCGGCCCACAACGGATCGCCGTGTCTGTGCTTGCGATTTTTTCTTTAATAGCGCTTTTCCTTGCCTCGCTCGGCCTTTACGGAGTGATCAGTTATAACGTGGCGCAACGCACGCACGAAATCGGTATTCGCCTGGCCCTTGGCGCCGAGAGGCGAGAAGTATGGCGGCTCGTGCTCACTCAGGGGATGCGGCCAGCGCTGGTCGGGGTTTTGCTGGGTGTCATCGCGGCTTCGTTGGTCGTGCGCTACCTCCGGAGCCAACTATTTACGGTCAGTGCTTTTGATCCCATGACCTTCCTCTCGGCCGGCTTGGTTTTGCTCGCTGTCGCGCTCGTGGCCTGCCTCGTCCCCGCGCTTCGCGCGACGAAGGTCGATCCAATGGCGGCGTTGAGGTATGAGTGAAGAAGCTGTCAGCTCTCAGCTATCAGCTTTCAGCCAATGACCGAACGGTCCAAGTCGCGGTAGCTGAAAGCTGATAGCTCAACACCGAGGAGACGAATGAGTACTTTGATTCAAGACCTAAAATACGGCCTCCGCATGTTGGTGAAGAATCCGGGCTTCACGGCGGTCGCGGTGCTGACGCTCGCTCTCGGCATCGGTGCGAACACCACAGTCTTCAGCATCGTCGACGAGCTTTTCCTGCGGTCGTGGCCCGTGAAGGATTCTGCGCACTTGGTCGTCATCGCGACGGATTGGCCTAAGGAGCCTGATTATCATGCCTCGTCGTATCCCGATTATCTTGACATTCGCCACGAAGTCGGCGCTTTCTCCGACGTGGTGGCCTATGGCGGGCGCGGGGGGTTCATGAGCGGCGAAGGCCGGGGCGAGGAAGTAAGCGTCGAAGTGGTCTCGCAAAACTACTTCGCGGCACTGGGCGTTAAGACTGCGCTGGGCAGGGCTTTTTCACCGCAGCCAAACCAAGCCGACGCTGAAGGCCGCTCCGTCGTGCTGAGCCACGCTTTCTGGCAGCGCTACTTCGGCGGCGATCCCTCTCTTCCGGGCAGGACCACCCTGCTCGACGGAAAAGAATTCACCGTAATCGGGGTCACTCCCGAGGAATTTCACGGGCTAAGTCAAGGTTCGTTCCCCGACATTTGGGTGACCACCGAGGGCTGGGCCATCATGGTTCCCGGCGAACAAGAAGGCTATGCCGAGCGGGACGACCGCTGGTTCGAGCTGGCCGGCCGTCTTCGCCCCTGGGCCCAGCTTCCTGAAGCCCGCACGCAAATCCAGACGCTCGCGAAGCGACTCGCGCCCGCGTCTCCCGCCACCAACAAGGACGCAAAGTTCCTCATCTACCCGTCGTCCCAGGTGCGCCACGAGGGTATCCAACCAGCGTATTACGCAATGGCCATGGTGGGTTTGGTTCTCCTGATCTCCTGTGCCAATGTTGCCAATCTTCTGTTGGCGCAAACGGAACGGAGGCAACGCGAGATCGCCATGCGCTTGGCCTTGGGCGCTGGCCGGCGGCGATTGGTCAGCCAGCTTCTTACCGAAGGGCTTCTCCTTGCCCTGGCAGGTGGCGGCCTCGGTGTGGTGTTCGCGTCATGGCTTATGAAGCTTGTACCCTCGGTTGTTTCCCTCCCGTTCACACCGGGCGTCATTCTCGATGGCCGGGTGCTTCTGTTTAGTGCGGCGGTCTCACTGCTGGCGGCCCTGATCTTTGGAGTTGCGCCGGGGATGCTTGCTACAGGATGTGACCTGGTTCGAGTCCTTAAGGGCGGGGATCCTCCGTGGGGACCAGTCAGAGGCCGCATCTCGCTGCGTAGCTTGCTGGTGTCCGGAGAAATCGCGCTCTGCGTGGTGCTGCTGGTGGGTTCGGGGTTATTGCTCCGCAGTTGGTTATACAGCCAGCGGATCAATCTGGGATTTGACGCCAATCGGAATGTCCTCATGCTCTCGGTGGCGCCACCCACATTCTATGGTTACAACGAGAGCCAGGCGGCTGCTATCTATCCCGCCTTGGCGACGCGCGTTGAATCCGTACCAGGTGTAGTACGCGCCAGTTATGCCCGGCGGCCTCCTTTGACGAATGACGAAGGAGGAGAAACCCAGGCAGTAACCATCCCCGGAGTCGAGCCGCCCCCAGGAACCGATCATTTTAAGATCCGCTACAACATTGTTGCGCCGAAGTTCTTCCAAACGATCGGCGCCCACATTCTTCAGGGGCGAGAGTTCAACGCGTTCGACACTCCCTCGAAAATGCCGGTCGTCATCGTCAATGACGCCATGGCGCGCAAATTCTGGCCGGACCAGAACCCGGTGGGAAGATCCATCCAAATTGGCAAAAAGAATTGTCAGATTGCGGGCGTAGTGGAGACGGGAAGGTACGTCGACCTCCATGAAACGGCCCAACCCTACCTGTTCCTTCCTTTCGCGCAGAACTTCTCGTTCGAGTGCGTCCTGTTTGTGGAGACCGGCGGCGATCCGCGGGCCTTTGTTCGCGCTATTCTGAACGAAACGGCGGCCGTCGATAAACACCTTCCGATCGTAAGTGCGGTGACCTTCAGAGAACATATTCGAGACGTCATGAAGGTGGAGCGTTCGATGGCTACCCTGCTCGGAAGCCTTAGCATCCTCGGAATGTTTCTGGCGGCGGTGGGCCTTTACGCGGCAGTCGCTTACGTGGTTAGCCGGCGTACACATGAGATCGGCATACGCTTGGCACTGGGGGCAGGGCGGGCCGACGTCTTGAGGCTCGTCTTGGCCCGGGGGCTGCGCTTGAGTGCAGCGGGCGCCAGTATTGGCCTGGTGGGAGCGATCGTTGTTTCCCGCTTGATGTCGGATTTCCTTTACGGCGTGAGGCCCACAGATCCCGTGTGTTATGTCGCGGGCATCCTCGTCGCCGCAAGTGTGGCAATGCTGGCCTCATATTTCCCCGCGCGCCGGGCGACGAAAGTCGATCCTATGGTGGCGTTGAGGTATGAGTAAGTCAGTTGGATAGTGGTTAGTGGCTAGGAGCGGTCAGAAGTCAGCACAACTCGCTACCTCAATGAAGAAGAGGGGAGCGCGCAGGGGGGGGAGTGGCTGAAGGCCGAAATCTGTTAGCTGAGAGCTCGACGCGGAGGAAGCGAATGAATACTCTGTTCCAAAACCTGAAATACGGCCTCCGCATGTTGGCGAAAAATCCCGGCTTTACAGCGGTGGCGGTCGTGACGCTCGCCCTTGGCATTGGCGCGAACACCGCAATCTTCTCTGTGGTGAATGGCGTACTCCTTCGCCCATTGCCTTACAAGGACGCGGGGCGATTGGTGTTTGTGGCAGCGACTAACCGGAATCAGGATATCAAGGTCGATGTTACGTCCTACCCAGACTTTGCGGACTAGCGAGCGCAGAATCAGGTCTTCAGCGGTTTGGCTGCGTACCGTGCCCAGTCCTATGACCTGATTGGCGGCGGCCAGCCAGAGCAAATTCGTGGAGTCCGCGTGACGGAGGACCTCCTGCCGTTGCTGGACGAAAAGCCGGTGCTCGGTCGCGCTTTTCTGCCGGAAGAGTACCTGCGCGGCAAGGAACATGTTGTCCTGCTGAGTGACGGTTTGTGGCGGCGCCTCTTCGCGAGTGACCCTGGTTTGGTGGGTAGAACTCTCAAGCTGAACGATGAGCTCTACACCGTGGTTGGAGTCATGCCGCAGGGGTTCCAGTTTCCCCCCAATGAACAGGCGTCGCTCTACACCCCGCTGGTGAGCGACACAAATCGAAGTCACGGCTGGCTGTGGACTATCGGCAGGCTGAAGCCTGGAATCGGCCTGCGGGAAGCACAATCGGAAATGGACGGAATTTCGCTGCGGTTGGAGCGCCAGTATCCACAATCGAATAAAAGCGAAGGCGCGAGTGTCCTTTCGCTTCAGGAGTCGGTGGTGGGCCACATGCGGCCTGCTTTCCTGGTTTTTGTTTGCGCAGTCGGCCTCGTATTGCTGATCGCCTGCGCTAATGTCGCGAATCTGATGCTGAGTCGAAACGCGACGTGCGAGAGGGAACTCGCGGTTCGTGCTGCCCTCGGCGCCGGTCGTGGACGGTTGGTGACCCAACCGTTAACAGAGAGCGCTCTATTGGGCCTTCTCGGTGGGCCCTTAGGACTGGCCCTTGCCTTTTGGGGTGTGGATGCGCTTGTGGCGCCGCTGATGAGGAGACATCTCCCCATCCCGCGACTCGACAATATTCAGATCGATGGTTGGGTGCTGGGCTTTACTTTGTTGGTCTCTTTCCTCACCGGCATCTTATTTGGTTTGGCTCCCGCCCTCTCGGCCTCGCGCGTCGGACTCAACGAGTCCCTTAAAGAGGGCATAAGGACGGCGGCGGGAGGCCTTCGGCCGGCTCGATTGCGCAACTACTTGGTGGTTTCCGAGGTGGGTTTGGCTTTGGTGCTGCTGGCGAGCGCCGGCCTTATGATCAAGAGCTTCCTGCTCCTCACCGACGTCCATACAGGCGTGGATGTTCACAATGTGCTGGTGGCCGATGTGTCGTTACACGCGGCGAGGTATGCCCAGCCCCACGTCCGCGCCGACTTCCTGCAACAAGTTGACCAGCGCCTGCGCACTCTGCCCGGAGTTGAATCTGCCTCCTGGGTAACCGACGTTCCGCTAAGCGGAGACTCCGACGCACTCAGGTTCAGCATCGCGGGCCAACCCGACCCTGAGCCTGGAAAGCCTCGCCAAGGGTCTTTCAACGTAGTTGGCCCCGGCTACCTGCGAACGCTGAGGATTCCGTTGCTGCGCGGCCGCGATTTTTCCGACCATGACAACGAAGCCGGCCCTGGCGTTGTGCTGATCAACGAGGCAATGGCGCGGCGCTTCTGGTCCCATGCCGACCCCCTTGGCCAAAAGATCAGCACGGATGGCAAGTAATGGTTCGAGATTGTTGGCGTGGTCGGAAACATCCACCAGCTCGGGCAAGCTAAGGACATCAGTCCGGAGGTTTACCTCGCCTATCTTCAGGCTCCCGTCGACTGGCCCTACCGGAGCTTGATTATCCGGGCTGCCGGTGACCCGATGAAGCTGGTGAGGGAGGTCGAGAAGGCCGTCTGGGCAGTCAACCGCGAGATGCCCATCTCCAATCTTCGCCCGATGGAACAGGTGCTCGCCGATTCGGTTGCCCAGCCTCGCATCTTCGCTTTGCTGCTGGGGCTGTTCGCGGGGTTGGCGCTGGTGCTCGCGGCACTCGGAATCTACGGTGTTGTTGCCTACTCCGTCGCGCAACGGACTCATGAACTTGGTGTCCGGATGGCGCTCGGCGCGAGACGCTCCGATGTGTTCCGCTTAGTTGTAGGTCAGGGAATGTATTTGACACTGATCGGTCTTGGGATCGGCTTGGGCGGAGCGCTTGCCTTAACGCGATTCTTGCGGGCGTTCCTTTTTGGGGTGGGGCCCACCGACCGCATGACATTTGGATTGGTCGCCCTGTCGCTGGGCGTTGTGGCGCTTCTCGCGTGCTACATCCCCGCACGCCGCGCGACCAAGGTCGATCCTAGGGTGGCATTGAGGTACGAATGAATACCATGTTCCAAGACGTAAAGTACGGCTTCCGCATGTTAGCGAAGAACCCCGGCCTTACAGCCGTGGCGATATTGACGTTGGCGCTGGGCATAGGCGCCAATACCGCGATTTTCAGCCTGGGCAACGTCTTCATGTTCCGCCCCTTGCCCGTGAAAGACGCCGATCGCTTGACCGTTGTGGCAGTCCAGAGCAAGGCGGACTCCGACCCCGGAGAAATATCGTACCTCGATTACCTCGATTATCGGGCGCACTCCTCCGACGTGTTCACCGACATGACGGGTTATGGCATCGGCGTCGCCGGGCTCGGTTACCGGGGCCACGCCGACCGGTTGATCCTGAGCTACGTGCCGAGCAATTTCTTCTCGATGCTGGGTATTCGCCCAGCGCTTGGGCGCCTGATCAATCCTGGCGAGGGCGACGCTCCCAAGACGGGCCCCGTGGTGGTTCTAGGTCACTCCTATTGGGAGGAGCGCTTCGGCGGTGATCCAGGCGTGATCGGGAGCACCGTCACCCTCGACGGCACGGCGGTGACCATCATTGGCGTAGTGCCCAGTGAGTTTCATGGACCCTACAACCTGGTGGAAATGGATGCTTATGCGCCGCTCGGAATGTTGGCATCCGGCCACAACGCCGATTTCTTCACTGCGCGTGAAGAGCACGAAATGCGCGTGCTGGCCACCCTGAAGCCGGGGGTGAGCATCACGCAAGCGCAGGCGGAGCTCAATGTGGTTGGCCAGCGGCTAGCGCAAGAGTACCCCCAAGCGGACCAGGGCCAGCGAGTACGGGTTTTTCCGGAGCGCATCGCCCGGCCTGAGCCCGCGGTAGCCGACTACATGCCGTTGGGGGGAACCGTGTCTCTGGTAATGGTGGGGCTGGTGCTCGCGGTAGCCTGTCTCAATGTCACCAACCTGCTCCTGGCGCGAGCGGCGGAGCGCGAGAAGGAAGTTGCAATTCGCGCCGCCATGGGGGCGGGCCGAAAGCGGCTGATGCGCCAACTCCTCACGGAGAGCCTGATCCTGGCCGTGGCAGGCGGGGTGGGCGGCGCCATCGCTGGCAATTGGGTGTGTCCTCTGTTGAACGGGCTGCGTCCTCTGGGAGACATTCCTCTTCGGCTCGCCTTTGTTTTTGACTGGCGCGTGTTTGCCTACGTCGCGGGCGTGGCGCTCGCGGCCGGAATCCTTGCGGGCCTCGCTCCTGCCTTACGTGTGTCGGGCACCGATTTAAACCTGGTTCTGCGCGAGAGCGGTCGGGGCCTGGTGGGCGAAAGCGGGCGGCACTGGCTTCGCAACGGCTTGGTGATCACACAGGTCGCGGGCTCGCTGATCGTGCTGGTGGCCGCGGGCCTGTTCACTCGCAGCCTCATGCACGCGGAGTCGATCGACCTCGGCTTCGACCCGCACAACGTCCTGAACGTAAGCCTTGACCCACGCTTGCAGGGCTACACCCAGCCGCGGGCGGAGGCCCTCTTCCGCGAATTGCTGCGTCGCGCCCAAGCGCTGCCCGGCGTGCAATCTGCCAGCCTCGCGTTTTCGGTCCCGCTCGGCATTTACAACGACAGCGCCCGCGTTTACGCCGAGGGTCAGGCCCCACCGCCCGCCAGCCGAGTGCCGGGCGCATACTTGAACCGCGTCAGTCCCGACTATTTCACCACCCTGCGCATTCAGATTCTCGCGGGGCGCGCCTTCACCGACGCTGATACCGCCACTTCCGAGCCTGTCGCGATTATCAACCAGACCATGGCCGAGCGGCTTTGGCCCCACCGCGACCCCGTCGGGCAGCACTTCAGCTATAAGGGCGCCGCTGGCCCCTTTGTCAGCGTAGTAGGCGTGGCGCACGACGGCAAATACACCGGCCTACTCGACGCTCCGGGGATGTGCTTCTATGTGCCCCGGACGCAGAACTATGCGTCGACTCACGTCCTCCAGGTGCGAACGACTGTACCGCCAGAGTCCCTCGCGCCTGCGGTGGAGGGCCTGGTGCGCCAGCTCGATCCGGACCTGCCGGTTTACGAAGTTATGAGCATGGAAAAGTCGCTGCAAGGAGCCAATGGGTTCTTCCTCTTCAAGGTGGGCGCGTCGTTTGCGGGCGCACTGGGTGCCCTCGGTCTGCTCCTGGCGGTGGTGGGGCTGTATGGCGTGGTTTCTTACTCGGCCAGCCGGCGTCGGCACGAAATCGGCATTCGCTTAGCGCTGGGCTCGCAACGCGTCGCGATCTTTCGTCTCGTCATCGGTCAGGCTGTTCTGCTGGTGGGCCTCGGTATCGCCCTGGGAGTAGTGGCGGCGCTGGGCGTGAGCCGACTGCTGGTGAGCCTGCTGGTGGGCGTGTCGTCCTACGACCCGCTCACCTTCATCGGCGTCTCGGCCATCCTGCTGGCGGTGGCGCTGCCCGCGTGCTATATCCCAGCGCGGCGAGCGACGAAGGTCGATCCCATCATGGCGCTGAGGTATGAGTAAAGCAGTGGATAGTGGTTAGTGGACAGCGGTTAGTGGACTGTGCCGGGCAACTGTCCACGCCCCATTGCTGGCCCGTGGGACTTGGGCATGCAGCACAACTCCCCTCCTTACTTAAGGAGAGGAGCACGTAGGCTGCGGTGGTTGGGGCAGTGGCTGAACGCTGATAGCTGATAGCTGACAGCTCAGCGGGGGATACGAATGAATACATTGTTCCTTGATCTGAAATACGGCCTGCGCATGTTGGCGAAGAATCCCGGCTTCACGGCGGTGGCGGTACTGACGCTTGCCCTCGGCATCGGTGCAAACACGGCGATATTCAGTGTCGTGAATGCCGCGCTGCTCCGGTCGCTGCCTTACAAAGAACCGGGCCGGTTGGTGTATGTCTGGTCTGCGGAAAAAGCGCGGGGAATCAATCAAAGCACCGTGTCGATTCCTGACCTCCGCGACTGGCGGGAGCAGAGCCAGGTCTTTGACCGCATGGCCGGGTGGTTTAGCGGAACCTACAATCTTTCGGGCGGCGACGAACCGCAGCAGGTGGGTGGGTGGATCGTCTCGCCGAATTTCTTCGAAGTCCTCGGTGCCAGGCCTGAGTTGGGTAGAACATTCGCCCCCGGTGACAGCAAGGATCATGTCGTCGTTCTCAGTCACGCGATATGGACCGGCCTTTTCGGCGGGGATCGGGGCATCCAAGGAAAAAACATTGCAATTGATGGTACGACCTACACGGTCGTTGGAGTAATGCCGGCGGAGTTCTCGTCGCCGTTTCCGACTGTGCAAGTGTGGGTTCCTTGGCCCGAGGCCGCGGCGGCCACGGCTGCACGCGGTGACCGCTTCCTGCGGGTCATCGCGCGCTTGAAACCCAGCATGACCCTCGACCGCGCGCAGGCAGACATGGACACCATCACGCCTCGCCTCGCTCACGAGTACAAGGAGGATGCGGGCGTCTCAGCATACTTGGTTCCTGCGGGGGAACAGATCACCGGAAGCGTACGGCCGGCGCTGCTGGTGCTCCTCGGCGCGGTGGGTTTTGTATTGCTGATTGGCTGTGCCAACCTCGCGAATCTGCTTCTGGCGCGGTCGGCGGCGCGCGAGAAGGAATTTGCGATCCGCGCGGCACTGGGCGCCTGCCACTCCGCCTTGGTCCGGCAGTTATTGACGGAGAGCCTGCTGCTTTCGTTTCTGGGCGGGGCGATTGGGACCTTGTTGGCAAGCTGGGGAACCCATTATCTGCAAGCTAATATTGTCGACCAGATTCCGCGCGCGCAGGACATCGGACTCGATGCTCGCGTCCTATTTTTTACGCTTGGGCTGTCCGTCCTCACCGGCATCGGCTTCGGGTTGTTCCCGGCACTTGCAACCTTCAAGGGTCAGTTCAATGAGTCTTTAAAAAAGGGAAGCCGTGGCTCGGGCGCGGGTGTGCAAGCCCGTCGATTACGGGATTTGCTCGTCGTTTGGGAGATGGCGCTGGCGCTGGTGTTGCTGGTGGGGGCGGGCTTGCTGGTCAACAGCTTCCAGCGTCTACGCACGATTAATCCGGGGTTCAATCCTGAAAAGGTGCTGACCTGCCAGATTTCGCTGCCCTCATCGAAGTACAAAGACCCCCAGATCGTGGACTTTTTCCAGCGGTTGCTCGCGGGCGTTCGCGCTCTGCCGGGAGTGAAGGCCGCGGGCGCCACCATGACGTTGCCTCTGGGTAATCCGAACAGCGGGTTCTGGGGAGGACTGAACATCGAGGGCCGCGTGGCCCTGAAGAGGGAATCGATTCCCATTGTGAGCTTCTCTCAGGTAACGCCCGGATATTTCTCCGCCATGGGCATTCCCCTCGTCAAGGGCCGGGCGTTCACCGAGCAGGACAATAGTAGCCTGAGCCCCAAAGTGGTGATTATCAACGCCACGCTGGCACACCGCTTCTTTTCGGACGCCGAGCCCGTCGGCAGGCGAATCTGCATGGGCGAAGACTGCTCGAAAGGACCCTGGCTTACGGTGGTCGGCGTGGTGGGCGATGCGGCGCTCGAAAGCCTCGCGGACCCGCGTTTTCCGCAGGTGTTTTCTCCCCACGCTCAGGGGGTGGAAGGTGGAGTCGCTGGAAACATGGAATTGGCGGTGCGCACTTCTTCTGACCCCTTGAGTATGGCGGCCTCATTGCGGGAGCAAGTTCACCAATTGGACAAAGATCAGTCCGTGGCCGACATGCGAACTCTCGACCAGGTGGTCAGCGCCTCGCTCGCGCAGCGGCGCCTGAACACGCTGCTCCTGACGGGTTTCGCCGCGCTTGCCCTTTTGCTGGCGGCGATAGGGGTTTACGGAGTGATTTCGTATGCTGTCGAGCAGCGCACCCGCGAGATCGGCATTCGCATGGCGTTGGGCGCCACCCGCGGCAAGGTATTTCGCTTGGTGGTTGGCGAGGGAATGCTGCTTGCGCTGATCGGCTTGGGCGTGGGACTAGTCGCAGCTTTCGGGTTGGCGCGGCTGATGACCAGCTTGCTTTACGGCGTAGCGCCCAGCGACCCTGTCACGTTTCTCGCCGTATCCATTCTGCTTTCGGGCGTCGCGTTCGTCGCGTCATACATACCGGCACGTCGTGCGACCAAGGTCGATCCCATGGTGGCGCTGAGATACGAATAGCGGGTTTTGATGGCGGAATGATGAAATCTCGATCTTGACGGCTGGAAGGTTAGTCCCGGCCATCAGAACTTAGGAATTGTAATTCGCGTATCACTTTAGCAGGAGGGCTTATGGCGAAGATGGAACGCATTCGCGAGGTTGTAACGGGCCCGCTGGATCTTGAATACATGAGAAAGAGGGCCGACGCCGGATGGGAACTGCTGGCGGTGGAGTGGCAACGCCCCGCGGCGGGAGCAGAAACGGGACTTGGCGCAAGCGGCGATGAAGTTCCCTATGGATCTCGGGTGGCCGATGACTGTGAGCATTTAGAAGAGGATCCGTCTGAAATGAACGCTCTGATGCTGATCCTCGAGTTGATTGTTCAGGACCGCTCCTTATCTAACATGGCGGAAACCCTCAACCAAGGGGGATTTCGCACCCGCGACGGATCCAAGTGGTCGGTGGTAACCGTTTATAAAATGCTTCCGCGCCTGATCGAGGTGAGCCCTCGTATCTTTACGAGAGACGCTTGGATCGAGCACAGGAAGCGGATTCCCACAGTAGGGTAATTCATGAGAGGTCGATCCCATGGAGGCGCTTAGATACGAATAGGGAATTTTGAAATCTGAAATAGATCTCTGCCTTGGAGGCTGGCTGGCGGCCCCAGCTTCCAGGATTTGTGAATTACATATCACTTCCGCAGGAGTGTTTATGTCGAAGCTGAAACGCATTCGCGAGATTGTGACGGGCCCATTGGATCCTGAGTACGTGAGACTTAGAACTGACGCGGGTTGGGAGATGGTGGCGGTGGAGTGGCAGCACCTCGCAGAGGGAGCCGACCTGGAGTCCGGCCGGGACAGAGAGAATGCGTCCGATGGTTTTCGCGAGGGAAGTGATTGCACGCATCCGGAAGAAGATCCGTGCGAGATGAACGTGCTCGCGCTGATCCTCGAGTTGATGGTTCAAGACTGCTCTTTACCTAAAGTGGCCGAAGCCCTCAACCAACAGGGATTTCGCACACGCGACGGATCACGGTGGACGGCGGTAACCGTATATAACATGCTTCCCCGCCTCATTGAGGTCAGCCCCGAGTTCTTAACTACGGAAGCCTGGATGGAGCGCAGGAAGCGGGATTCTCACGGTGGGGTAGTTGGGGCACCCGCGGAAAGCTGAGAGCTGAAATCGGATAGCTCAGCCAAAGGATACGAATGAATTCAATGATTAAAGACCTGAAGTACGGCCTGCGCATGCTGGCGAAGAATCCCGGCTTCACGGCGGTGGCGTTGCTGACGCTCGCGCTGGGCATCGGTGCCAACACGGCCATGTTCACCGTCGTCAACACGGTGCTGCTCCATCCGCTGCCCTACCCGGATTCAGGGCGCATTATGAACATCTCACGCCAGGGTGGTGGTTCCGCCTCCATCATGATGTTTACCTACTGGGAGCAACACAACTCGCTTTTCGAGGATATGGCGGCATACGATACTCTTGGGGGAACGGGTCTCAATCTGAGCGGTGGTGACCGGGCGGAACTTGTGCAAGGAATTCACGTATCGCAGAACTATTTCCGCCTTTTGGGGGCGAACCCGATCATGGGTCGCACGTTCAATGCGGAGGAGGACCGGCCCGGCGGGGCTCGCGTCGTCGTCATGAGTTATGGCTTATGGCAGAAGCGCTTTGGCGGCACGCCCTCGATTCTAGGAAAGACGATAACCCTGGTGGCTGCGCCCTACACCGTTATTGGTATCCTATCGCCAAAATTCGAGGCGTATCCTCCGGTGGATATCTGGATGCCTTTGCAGGCCGATCCGGGCGGCACCAATCAGGCGCATACTCTTGCCGTGTTGGGGCGGCTCCCCGGTGGCAAAACGCTCTCCGAGGCGAATGCGCAGATGGCGGTCCTTGGCCGGCAGTTCGTTCAGGCGCATCCGGAGCAGTTAGGAGAGGATAACAAACTCCAGGTGGAGCCCCTCCAGCAACAGATGACCGGCGACGTCCGGCCGGCGCTCCTGATTTTGCTGGGCGCGGTGGGGCTGGTGCTGCTGATCGCGTGCGCCAACGTGGCGAACCTGCTGCTGGCCCGCGCTGCCGGGCAGCAAAGGGGGATTGCCATCCGCGTCGCGATGGGAGCAGGGCGGGGAAGGATCGTGCGGCAATTCCTGACCGAGAGCCTGTTGCTCTCCCTGGCGGGTGGCGTGCTCGGCCTGGGGCTGGGGTCGTGGGGAGTGCGAGCGCTGCTGGCCATGACACCCGGCGACTTGCCGCGTGTCGATGAAATGGCGGCCATCCCCGGACTGAATCCCTGGGTGGCTGGATTCACGGTATTGCTTTCCCTGGTCACCGCCATCCTCTTCGGACTTTTCCCCTCCATCCAGGCCGCGCGGACGGATCTTACCTCCATGCTCAAGGAATCCGACGCACGCTCGGGCACAGGGCTGAAACACCATCGCGCTCGCGGCGTTCTGGTGGTGGCGGAAGTTGCTATCACCGTCATCCTCCTGTGTGGGGCGGTGTTGTTGATTCGCAGTTTTTCCGCGCTGCACACCGTCGACCCGGGTTTTGACTCGCGGAACCTCTTGACCCTGAAGGTTTCGCTCGCCGGGCCCAAGTATGTGAAGAGCACCATGGTTAGCCGCACCGCCCGGCAATTGATGGAGCGGCTGGAGGGCCTGCCCGGCGTGGAAGCTGCGGCCATGGCGAATAGCTTGCCGTTTGAGGACGGTCCCGACATGGTCTTCAGCATCCCCGGGCGGCCGCCCTTGCCAGGCTCCAAGTTCACGGGCGATGACCAATGGCGTTTCGTTTCGCCGCACTATTTCGAGGCGTTGCGGATTCCGCTGCGGTCGGGGCGGCTGTTTCGAGACCAGGAGCCGGCCCGCACCGTTATCGTCAACGAAGCGTTCGCACACAAGTATTGGCCGAACGCCAGCCCTCTCGGTCAGGCGCTATTGATCGGCGCTGCACTGAGTCCCGAGTTTGACGAAGGCTCCGTGGAAATTGTTGGCGTGGTGGGCAACGTCCGGGAGAGCGGACTGAATAACGATCCGCCTCCCGTCATGTACCAGTTGGAGTCACAGATTCCCGACGCCGCCATGGCGTTGGTGAATGGGCTGGCGGCTGCGAGTGTCATCATCCGCACCAAGCCGGGGGTCGCTCCCATGAGTATCAGCCAGCCTGTCCAAGAAGCGTTGCTGGCCGGGGATTTCCAACTTCCTGCCACCCGGGTGCGCACCATGGAGTCCCTGAGTCTTACCTCGACGGCCCAGCAGAACTTCAATTTGCTCTTGCTGAGTCTGTTCGCGGCACTCGCTCTGCTGCTGGCGACGGTGGGCATCTACGGTGTGATTTCCTACGGCGTCACCCAGCGCACGCACGAGATCGGTCTCCGCATCGCGCTGGGAGCCCAGCGAGCCAACGTCGTCGGGCTCGTGGTGGGACAAGGACTAGCGCTGACGCTGATCGGGGTTGGCGCAGGCCTCACGGGAGCGTTCGCTCTTACCCGGTTCCTCGCGAAAATGCTTTACGGCGTTCGCCCCACCGATCCTTTGACGTTTGTGGCCGTTCCGCTCCTCCTAACCGGTGCGGCACTGCTCGCGTGTTACATCCCGGCGCACCGGGCAACTAAGGTCGATCCCATGGAGGCGCTGCGGTATGAATGAAGAAGCTGTCACCCATCAGCTTTCAGCTTGCGGCTAAAGACCGAACGGCCCCGTGAGTAGTGGCTGAAGGCTGATAGCTGAAAGCTGAGAGCTGATAGCTCGACACTGAAGAATACGAATGAGCACATTGATTCAAGACCTGAAGTACGGCCTGCGCATGCTGGCGAAAAATCCCGGCTTTACGGCCGTGGCCGTGCTCTCTCTCGGAGTGGGCATCGGAGCCAACACGACGATCTTTAGTTTCGTGAACGCTTTGTTGTTTCGCCCGCCAACGGTGGAAGCTCAGGGACGGCTGCTTCAGTTGTGGCAGCGGAACACGAAGGCCTCGGGGCTCGAGGAGTACACACCGCTCTCCTACCCGGGTTATAGCTATTATCGCGATCACAATCAGGTCTTCTCCAATCTCCTCGCCTTTGACGGAGAAATGCGGCCCGTAAGCTGGAGCCGAACGACGGAAGGGGGCTTGATCCAGGGCCAGCTCGTCTCCGGCAATTTCTTCTCAACCCTCGGCGTGAGGCCGGTTCTCGGAAGGGGGTTCCTTCCGGACGACGATCAAGCCCCAGCGCCACATTTCGTAATTGTCCTGAGCCATGCTTTCTGGGAACAACATTTGGGTTCCGATCCAGCGATATTGGGGAAAACCCTTATCTTGAACGGCAGGGACTTCAACGTAGTGGGCGTGGCCCCCGTGGATTTCACGGGAATCATTGTGGGCAATCAACCCGACTTCTGGGCGCCACTGGCAACCACCTTCGAGTTTACGCATGATCCACACTATCTGGACGGATGGGATTCTCTCTGGCTCTTTGGAATAGGGCGCCTGAAGCCCGGGACCACACCCTTACAAGCGCGGGCCGAGATGAGAGTAATTGCCAGCGGTCTCCAGCATGACCGCCCTGAGAGTAACAAGGAAATTGACGCGGCAACGTTTCCCGTCGATTTACTCCCCGGGCCGTTCCGTGGCTACGTCGCGGCCTTCACCGGACTGCTCATGGCGGTGGTTGGTTTGGTACTGCTCATTGCCTGCGCGAACGCCGCAAATCTGTTCCTGGCGAAGGCAGTGGCGCGGCGCCGCGAAATCGCCATCCGCTCCGCGCTGGGCGCCAGTCGCGGGCGCATCCTGCGGCAGACGTTGACGGAGAGCATCCTGCTCTCGTCGGCGGGTGGCGCAGTGGGCCTGGTCATTGCTCTCTGGGCTGTCCCTCCCCTGCTGGCGCTGAAGCCTGCCAGCGTGCCCGTAAGGATCGATGTGCCCATTGACTGGCGCGTGCTGGGGTTTACGTGTTTGCTCGCACTCGTGACGGGTGTCCTGTTCGGATTAGTTCCGGCATTGCGGAGCTCAAAACTCGATCTTGTTCCGGCCTTGAAGGATGAAGCCTCTTTCGCCGGGCTCAGCTGGTCGCGGCTGCGCAATGCGCTCGTCATCGCCCAAGTTTCCGTTTGTCTGGTGCTGCTGATCGGTGCGGGACTGTGTGTGCGCAGCCTCATTAATGCACGTTCTATCGATCCCGGCTTCGACACCCGGCACACTCTTATCGCCCAGGTTGACCCCGGCAGCCTCGGGTACTCCGAGGCTAAGCGCAGGACCTTTTACCAGCAGGTGCTTGAGCGCCTCGGCGCTTTGCCAGGTGTGAGCTCGGTCAGTTTCGCTGCCTACCTGCCTCTAGCCACAGCAAGGCAGGCTCAAGCCTTCGTGATCGGCCAGCAGGAGACCTCCCTCGAGGCCGTGTACGTTGGTCCGGCCTTCTTCCGGACCATGGGCATCCCATTGCTGCGCGGCCGGGATTTCATGGCGGCCGATGCTACCGCTTCACCAAAGCCGGTCATCATCAACGCTGCCCTGGCGCAACGTTTCTGGCCGGGCCAAGACCCCATGGGAAAAGTTCTGGGGCTTCCTGATGACAAGACCCACAGCGGCCTTGTTGTCGCCGGCGTGGTGAAAACCGGGAAGTACCATACCCTGAGCGAAGGGTCGCGGCCCGTCATTTACCTGCCGGCTGACTCCGATTGGCAAGCCACGCTGCTTGTCCGTACAGAGGCCGATCCCAGGGCATTGCTGGCCCTCGTACGGCGGGAGGTTCAGGCCCTCGACCCCAACGTGGTCCCCATTGACCTGGAAACGATTGGGCAGTACATGGCGCTCCCCCTTTTCCCCGCGCACACGACGGGATTGCTCCTCGGGGTCTTCGGCGCCTTGGCGCTAGTGCTGGCGATCACCGGACTCTACGGCGTCATTTCGTATGCTGTCTCCCAGCGGACTCATGAAATCGGGGTCCGCATGTCGCTCGGCGCCGCAGAACGTGATGTGCTGACGCTTGTGGTGGGTCAAGGCCTGCGGCTGACGTTGATCGGTGTGGCCTGCGGCTTGTTGGGCGCGTTAGGGCTGACGAAAGTTCTTGCCAGCCTTCTCTTCGGCGTCCATCCGACCGACCCGCTAACGTTTGCCGGCGTGTCTTTGTTGCTGACCGTGGTTGCCCTGCTGGCGAGCTACATCCCGGCGCGGCGGGCGACGAAGGTCGATCCCATGGTGGCGCTCAGGTACGAATAGGGAGTTATGAATACTGAAACATGAAATCTCTAACTTGAAAGCTGGAAGGCGGCCCCAGCTTTCAGGATTCGCAATTTACATATCACTTCCGCAGGAGTGTTTATGTCGAAGCTGAAACGCATTCGCGAGATTGTGATGGGTCCCTTGGATCCTGAGTACGTTAGACTGAGAACCGATGCCGGTTGGGAGGTGGTGGCGGTGGAGTGGCAACACCTCGCGGAGGGACTAGGGCCGGAATCTGGCAAAGGCGGAGAAGATGTCCCCAAGGGTTCTCGGGTGCCAAATGACCGCGCGCATCCGCAGGAAAATCCGTCCGAAATGAACGTCCTCGCGCTGATCCTCGAATTGATTGTTCAAGACCGGTCCTTATCCAACGTGGCGGAAACCCTCAACCAACAGGGATTTCGCACTCGCGACGGATCAAAGTGGACGGTGGTAACCGTTTACAACATGCTTCCCCGCCTCATCGAAGTGAGCCCCGACATATTAACAACGGAAGCCTGGATGGAACGCAGGAAGCGCGTTGCCGCGGCAGGGTAATTAATGAGGGAGGGGAGTCGATGCGGACACTGAGGCAGTATCTGAAATACGGTTTGCGGATGCTGGCGAAGAATCCCGGCTTCACAGCGGTGGCGGTGCTGACGCTGGCGCTCGGCATTGGCGCGAACACCGCGATTTTCAGCGCTGTGAACGCGCTATTGCTCAACCCTTATCCATTCCACGAGCCGGACCGAATCATGGATGTGGATGCGCGCCATGTGAGTGGCAAGAACAACGGCGTGGGGTATCGCGACTTCCTTGACTGGCGGGACCAAAACGACGTGTTCGAAGAGATGGCGATTACCGGCTACCCCAGCGCCTACACCTGGACAGGCCAGGGCGAGCCCCAACAGATCGTGGGCGGGGTGACCACCTCCGGCTTCCTCAAGGTGCTGGGGATTCAGCCTGTCTTGGGGCGATTCTATACGGCCGAAGAGGATAAGCTGGGTGCAGCCCGCGTTGCTGTCCTGAGTTACGCGGCATGGCAGAGACGGTACGCCGGCAACGCAGACATCCTCGGTCGCACGATGACGCTTGACGGCACCCCCTTCACAATTGTCGGCGTCCTGCCCGCCAGTTTCGCCTTACCGGGCATCAAGACCTGCGAGTTCTTCACGGCGCTCCGGGAGGACCCAGCTAGAGACCGTATGCAGCACCAATACAGTGTAATTGCCCGCCTCAAACCGGGGATCACCGTGGAACGAGCGCAGGCAGACATGACCACCATCGCGCGTCGATTGGAGCAGGAGTTCCCGGCGACCAACACCGGCTGGGGCGTCAAGGTCCAGCCCATTCGCAATGCTCTGCTCGAAGGCGTCCAAAAGCCGGTATTGCTCCTCTTTGCGGCGGTGGGGTTTGTGCTGCTCCTTGCCTGCGTCAATATCGCCGGCCTGCAATTGGCGCGCGCCTCGGTAAGGGGAAAGGAAATGGCCATCCGCGCTTCCCTGGGGGCAGGCCGTGGCCGGATCATACGGCAGATGTTGACGGAGAGCGTCCTGCTGGCCCTGGCCGGCGGCGGCCTGGGGCTGGTGATTGCCCACTGGTTGATGGACGTGCTGCGCTCGACGGCGCCGGAAGATTTTGCCCTGGATTCCACTCTGCGCATGGACCCTCACGTCCTCTTCTTCACCCTTCTGGTTTCCGTGATAACGGGCATCGGGTTTGGGATAGCCCCCGCGTGGTTCGGCTCGCGGACCGACCTGAATTGCGCCATCAAAGGTGCCGCCAATGCCTGGAGCGGGGCGCGGCGGCGCAACCGGCTGATGTCCTTTCTGGTTGTTGGTGAGGCGGGTCTCTGCCTAGTGCTGCTCGTGGGCGCGGGGCTCATCGTGAAGGATCTATTCGTCCTTCTCCACGTGGAGACCGGGCTCCGCGTCGACCGCGTGCTGACGTTTACGCTCGATCCCCCAAGCGCGAAATACTCCACTCCGGAGCGGAGCGTGGGGCTATACCAGGAGCTGCTTTCCAGACTGAGAGCTGTGCCGGGAGTTGACGGCGCTGCCGCGGTCGGCACACTTCCTATGACCGGCGAGTACAGTGGCGGCCCCTTCGAGATCGAAGGCCGCCCCAAACCCGCCGACTGGATGGACATGGATACGCAGTACAACGAATCCACCCCCGACTACTTCCGGACGATGGGAATTCCCTTGCTGCGAGGCCGCGACTTTGATGAACGCGACACGGCCAACTCGCTGCCCGTGACCCTTATCAACGACACGCTGGCGCGGCGGTACTTCCAGAATGAAGATCCCATCGGACGCAGAATCAAGTTGGGGGACAAGTGGCACACGATTGTGGGCATCGTTGGGTCGATTAAGCACCAGCAGCCGATGCGCGCTCCCGTGCCGATGGTTTATGCACCTCACGCGCAGTGGCCCGGTCCGTATATGTGGGTGACGGTACACACCACCGGTGATACGGCGAACGTCGCGGCTGCGGTGCGGGGAATCGTTCATAACCTCGACGGCGACATTCCCGTCTTGAGTCTCCGAACTATGCGGAAAGTAGTTGCCGATTCACTCTCCGAACCCGCGTTGATGGCGTCGTTTCTGGCGAGCTTTGCGGTGTTTGCGCTCCTGCTGGCGGCGATCGGGGTCTATGGCATCACCTCTTATTCGGTAACCCAGCGGATGCACGAAATGGGCATCCGAATCGCCCTGGGGGCGTCACGCGGCAACGTATTCGAACTTATCCTACGCCGAGGTGCATTGTTGGCATGCGCAGGTGTGACCTTGGGAATCCCCGCGGCGCTCGCCTTGTCTCGGGTGATGGGGTCGATGCTCTTCGGGATTGGCCCGCGCGATCTTGTGGTCTTTGCGGGTATGCCGGTTTTGCTGGTGCTGGTGGCGCTGGCGGCGAGCTACTTTCCAGCGCACCGGGCGGCGAAAGTCGATCCGATGGTGGCGTTGAGGTACGAGTGAAGGAGCTGTCAGCGATCAGCTCTCAGCTTTCAGCTAAGGACCAAACGGCCCGTGAGCAGTGGCTGAACGCTGATAGCTGAGAGCTGAAAGCTGACGGCTCAGCCCGAGGATACGAATGAATACATTGATTCAAGACCTGAAGTACGGCCTGCGCATGCTGGCGAAGAATCCCGGCTTCACGGCGGTCGCAGTGTTGACGCTGGCGCTGGGTATCGGAGCCAACACGACGATTTTCAGTTGGATCAACTCCACCCTGCTCAATCCTATCCCTGGCGTCACGCATACCGGCGGGATGTTTGCTCTTTCGAGGGGAGGAACGGCGAGAAACGCCCTGTCGTTTTCTTACCTTGACTACGCAGACCTGCGCGACAGAAACCGGAGTTTTTCCGGTCTCATGGCGTCCGACATCCGTCCTATGGACCTCACCGGAGCCGGCCGGCCAGAACGCGTGTGGGGCACGCTGGCCACGGCGAATTATTTCGACGTACTGGGCGTGCGGCCCATCTTCGGTCGTGGCTTCCTGCCTGGGGAGGAACAGAAGCCGGGGGGGGCGCCCGTGATGGTGATCAGCTACCGCCTCTGGCAGACCCATTTCGGGGCTGAACCCTCCGTCCTTGGCCGGACGGTCGACGTCAACCATCATCCCTTCTCAATTGTCGGGATAGCGCCCCCCGCTTTCCAGGGAAGCCAGACCGGGCTCCGTTCGGACCTCTGGATTCCGATGATGATGGAAGAGCAGGTTGTCTCCGGTGGAGACCGGCTCCATCGCCGCTCCAGCGACTGGCTCGAGCTTCTGGGGCGCCTCGCGCCCGGCCTCTCCCCGCAGCGGGCCCAGCAAGAAATGAACCTCCTGATGCACCAGATCGTCGAGCAGTATCCTGACTTGCACCAAGGCCGCAACGACGTCACGCTGCACCCGCTCTGGCGCGCGCCCCATGGGGCCAACGCCTATTTCTACATTTTGTTGCCGATGTTGATGGCCATCGCCGGAGTCGTACTCTTGCTGGCCTGTGCGAATGTGGCAAATCTCCTCCTCGTCCGCTCCATTGCGCGGTCGCGCGAGATCGCTATTCGATTGTCGCTCGGCGCCGGTCGCTCCCGGCTGGTCCGCCAGTTTCTGGCGGAGAGCCTCCTGCTGGCGCTGGCGGGCGGTGGGGTTGCCGCACTGCTGACGGTCTGGACCGCTGGGACCTTCGCTGAATTCACGCCGCCCACGAACCTCCCCGTTTCGCTCGAGGTCGGATTTGACCACACGGTGCTCCTGGCGACGCTGGCCATTTCGGTCGTTGCCACCATGATTTTCGGCGTTCTTCCGGCGCTGCGCACCTCCCGGTTGGCCCCCGTCGCGGTGTTGAAGGAAGACTCAGGGACGGCATCGGGCGGATTGCAGAAGGCGCGGCTGGCGAGTGCTCTGGTGGTGGCGCAAATCTCCCTTTCCCTGCTGTTGCTGATTTGCGCCGGGCTGTTCATCCGCGGTTTCCGCAAGGCGCAGCGCTTTGATCCGGGCTTTAATCCGGAGCACGTCCTGGTGGCTTCCTTCGACCTTTTCCCCGCCGGTTATACGGCCGCCGAGGGTACCGAGTTTCACCGGCAGCTTCTCGCCAAGCTCGAAGCCTTGCCTGGCGTTTTGTCCGTCACTCTGGCCGACTGGATCCCTTTCGGCTTCATAACCGATTCAGCCACCACAAAGCTCGAAGGCTATGTACCTCAGGCCAAAGAATCAATGAATATCCGTGAGGCCGACGTCGGTCCGAACTACTTCCGCACCATGCAGATTCCCCTGGTCGCGGGGCGCGATTTTACCTCGCAGGACACGAACAAGTCACAGCCCGTGGCCATCATCAACCAGGTGCTGGCGGAGCGCTACTGGCCCCATCAAAACGCCCTTGGCAAGCGGCTCGAGGCGGAGGGACAACGGTTCACCGTCGTGGGCATTGCCCGGACCGGCCATTACGATCGGTTGGATGAAACGCCCCAGCCATTCTTCTATCTGCCTTTGTTCCAGGACTATTCGCACGACGCCGTCATTCACGCCCGGGTCTCGGGTGATCCACTCGCGTTCGCCTCGGCGGTCGAGAAAACGGTCCATGAACTCAACGCTGATTTACCTGTGGTCGACGTGGCGCCGCTCAACTCGCAGGTCGAGCTGGCGAGCACTAACCAACGGATCGCCGCGACGTTCGTCGGCGCCTTTGGCCTGCTCGCGTTGGTCCTGGCGGCGGTGGGAATTTACGGCGTGATCGCCTATACGACGCGCCAGCGCACCCACGAAATGGGCATTCGCATGGCGCTCGGAGCCGAGCGGGTCGACGTCTTGCGGCTGGTGCTGGGCCAGGGCCTTCGGCTAACGCTCATCGGACTGACCGTCGGCCTCGCGATGTCGTGGGCGCTTACTCGCTTCCTGCACGGGGTGCTTTTTGGCGTAGCCGCCACCGACCCACTGACGTTTACAGGCGTCTCGGTGCTGCTTTGCTTCGTGGCGCTGGCCGCATCCTATATCCCCGCGCGCCGGGCGATGAAGGTCGATCCCATGGTGGCGCTGAGGTATGAGTAAGGCAGTGGAGAGTGAATAGTGGTTAGTGGCTAGCAGCGCGCAGGACTACACCTGGGTCCCCTTCGTGCTAAGGAGGGGAGCCCACACGGCGGGATGGTTTGGGCATTAGCTGAACGCTGAGAGCTGACGGCTGAAAGCTAATAGCTGAGAGCTTAACACTGAGGATACGAATGAACACATTGAATCACGACCTGAAGTTCGGCCTGCGCATGCTGGCCAAGAATCCCGGCTTCGCAGCGGTGGCGGTTTTGACACTGGCGCTGGGCATCGGGGCCACGGTGGCCATTTTCAGTGTGGTTTATGGCGTCCTTCTGAGGCCGCTGCCTTATTCACAGCCCGACCGCCTCCTTGAACTGCACGAAGTGAACAGCCAAGGCGGACACATGAACTTTGCCGACCCGAATTTCGCTGACGTGCGGGCGTCGAGTCAGGCGCTCGACGGCGTAGCGGAATACGCCGCCTGGCTGGAATCCGTTGCCGGTGCCTCTGAACCCACGCGCACCATGACGGCCTCGGTCTCGCGTGATTTCTTCCCCACGTTGCGCGTCCAGACGGTGCTGGGGCGAGGTTTCGCGCCGGAGGACCAGCGCTTCCACGCCGCTCCCGTGGCGCTGGTGAGTTACTCCTATTGGAAGCAATATCTGGGCGGCGAGAGGGACCTATCCCGCATCAAGTTGAACATTGAGAGCCAGGACGTCGCCGTGGTGGGGGTACTGCCCGCGGGTTTCCGTTTTCCCATGGACAGTGACATCTGGGTTCCGCGCGAATTGTGGGAAACGCTTCCCAGCCGCACGGCGCACAACTGGCACGTTCTGGCACGCTTGCGCGAGGGTGTGCTGCTGACCCAGGCGCGCAGCGAGCTTACCGGAATCGCCCGTCGCCTGAAGCAACAGTTCGGCAAGGACACCATGATGGTGGATATTTCCGCCGTGCGCTTGCAGGATTTCCTGACCAGCGACGTGAGCAAGCCGCTCTACATCTTGCTGGGCGCCGTGGGGTTCTTGCTGCTGGTGGCGTGCGCCAATGTCGCGAACCTGCTGCTGGCTCGCGTCGCGGCGCGCGAGCGGGAGTTCGCCGTGCGCGTGGCGCTGGGCGCCGGGCGCCTTCGCTTGGTGGGCCAATTCCTGACGGAGGCTTTGCTTCTGGCCCTGGCGGGTGGAGCGCTCGGCGTGCTGCTGGCGCAATGGGGAGTGGACGCGCTGCTGGCCATTGCCCCCCTGAACCTCGCCCACCCCGAGCACGTCTCGCTAAACGCGCCCGTGCTGATCTTTGCCTTGGCCATGGCGCTGGGCGTCGCGCTGAGTCTGGGCTTGTTCGCCGCCTTGCGCGCCTCCCGCGGTGACCCGGAGCAAGCCCTGGCCGAACGCGGCCAAGGTTACCTCGGCACCGTGCATGGCCAGCGGCTGGGGCGCGTGGTGGCGGCCGCGCAACTGGCCATCACCCTGGTTCTCCTGGTGGGAGCGGGATTACTTGGCCGCAGCCTGCTGCGCGTGCTTTCCGTCGATCCGGGCTTCCGCACCGACCACATCCTCACCATGGACTTGGCCTTGCCGTTCGCCGAGAACGATGCCGCAAAGGCGCAGCGCCTGGGATTCCTCAATAACCTCTTCGCGCAACTGCGGGCGCTTCCCGGCGTCGCAGAAGTGGGAGGTACGAGCGGGTTGCCGCTCGGCACCGACCTGTCGGACGGAACGTTTGTGGTGATGAATCCCGGAGAGAAAGTACCCGGAATGCAGGATCTGGAGAAGATGTTCCAGGACGCGACGCGAACCGGCGACGCCGATTATTGCGTGGCGAGCGCGGGATATTTCCACGCCTTGGGCATTCCCCTGCTGCGCGGCCGCTTGTTCCGTGATACCGACACCATGGATTCGCCGCACGTGGCGCTGATTAGCCAGACCCTCGCGCGGGAGAAGTGGCCCAACCAGGATCCGCTCGGCCAGACCTTGGAGTTCGGAAACATGGATGGCGACACGCGCTTGCTCACCGTGGTGGGCATCGTGGGCGACGTGCACGTTGCGAGCCTGGAATCCAAGCCTCCCGGCATCATTTACGTGGACTACCAGCAACGGCCGCAGTCCGCGTCGCAATTTACCGTGGTCATGCATACGAGTCTCCCACCCGCCGCCTTGATTCCAGCGGCGCGAAAGATCTTGGGGAATCTTGCCCCCAACGTTCCACCCAGCCTCAGCACCTTTACCAAGGTCTTCGGGGATTCGCTGAAGGCGCGGTATTTCAATTTGCTGCTGGTGGGAGTCTTTGCCGCAACCGCTCTGCTGCTCGCGATGGCGGGAATCTACGGCGTGATGGCTTACGCCGTGGCGCAGCGCACACGCGAGTTTGGAGTGCGCATGGCGCTGGGGGCGGAAGTGGCCGACGTGCTGAGCCTCGTCCTACGCCAGGGCTTAGCCATTGTGGCGGTGGGTGTCGCCTTGGGCGTCCTGGGATCTTTCGCCTTGACGCGCATCATGGCCACGCTGCTGTTCGGCGTCAGCGCCACCGATCCGCTCACCTTCGCCGGCGTGACTCTCGTGCTGGTGCTCGTGGCCCTCGCGGCAAGCTACATCCCCGCCCGCCGGGCGACCAAGGTCGATCCTATGGTGGCGTTGAGATATGAGTGAGGAAATCGGGTCATTGCGTCATCGGGTGATTTGGCCATTGAGTGACTCAGCGTTTGAGGGATTTTGCGGTTGAGTGATTGGACGCTTGCTTGTGGAACTCGGGACGCGAAAACCGGAATTCGCGAGCCAGCTTTCGAGTTTCAAATTTCCAGTTTCGAGTTTCCAGTTTCGAATTTCGATCTTCCACGGCCCGATGGGCGGATTTGAGGATACGAATGAACACCTTGATTCAAGACCTGAAGTACGGTTTGCGCATGCTGGCGAAGAATCCCGGCTTCACGGCGGTGGCGGTGGTGACGCTAGCGCTCGGCATCGGCGCCAACACGGCGATGTTCACGGTCGTCAACACCGTGCTGCTGCATCCACTGCCCTACCCGGATTCGGGCCGCATTGTGAACATCGCACGCCAAGGTGGGGGCACGATCTCCGCGCCGATGTTTACCTATTGGCAGCAAAACAACAGGCTCTTCGAGGAATTGTCTGCTTACGATTTCGCTGCAATGGGCCTCAATCTGAGTGGCGGAAACCGGCCGGAGCTTGTGCAAGGGGTTCACGTCTCGCGGAATTACTTCCAGCTATTCGGAGCCAATCCGATCCTCGGGCGCACGTTCACGGCAGAGGAGGACCGGCCCGGCGGGGCGCACGTCGCCGTCATGAGTTACGGCTTATGGCAAAGACGGTTTGGCGGCGTTCCCTCGATTCTGGGAAAGACCATCAGCCTAGGTGGTGCGCCTTACACCGTCATTGGCATCCTGTCGCCAAAATTCCAATCGTACCCTCCTGCAGATGTCTGGATGCCGTTGCAGGCCGATGCGAGCAGCACGAATCAGGCCCACTATCTCACCGCATCGGGGCGGCTTCCCAGCGGTAGAACGCTCGCCGAGGCGAGTTCGCAGATGGCAGTCATCGGCAAGCAATACGCCCAGGCCCACCCGGAACAATTAGGGGAGGATGACAAGATCCAAGTGGTACCCATGCAACAGCAGATGACGGGTGACGTCCGGCCGGCGCTCCTGATTTTGCTGGGTGCAGTGGGGCTGGTGCTGCTGATCGCGTGCGCCAACGTGGCGAACCTGCTGCTGGCGCGCGCTGCCGGGCAGCAAAGGGGGGTTGCCATCCGCGTGGCCATGGGAGCGGGGCGGGGAAGGATCGTGCGGCAATTCCTCACCGAGAGCCTGTTGCTCTCCCTGGCGGGAGGGGTGCTCGGCCTGGGGCTGGGGTCATGGGGAGTACGAGCGCTGCTGGCCATGACTCCCGGCGACTTACCGCGTGTCGATGAGATGGCGGCCATCCCCGGGCTGAATCCCTGGGTGGCTGGATTTACGGTTTTGCTTTCCCTGGTCACCGCCGTCCTCTTCGGACTTTTCCCCTCCATCCAGGCCGCGCGGACGGATCTTACCTCCATGCTCAAGGAATCCGACGCACGCTCGGGCACAGGGCTGAAACACCATCGCGCTCGCGGCGTCCTGGTGGTGGCGGAAGTTGCCATCACCGTCATCCTCTTGTGTGGGGCGGTGCTGTTGATTCGCAGTTTTTCCGCGCTGCACACCGTCGACCCGGGTTTTGATTCGCGGAACCTCTTGACCCTGAAGGTTTCCCTCGCCGGGTCAAAGTATGCGAAGAGCAGCGCGGTTGACCGCACCGCCCGTCAATTGGTGGAACGCGTCGAGCGTATCCCCGGCGTGCAAACGGCTGCGATGAGCAATGAGTTGCCGTTCGACAACGGCGTCGACATGGTCTTCAACATTCCCGGGCGCTCGCCCTTGCCGGGTTATAAGTTCACGGGGGACGAGGATTGGCGTTTCGTTTCGGCGCACTACTTCACTGCCTTGCGGATTCCACTGCGCTCCGGACGGTTGTTTCAGGACCAGGAATCGGCGCGGACCGTTATTGTCAATGAGGCGCTGGCGCGCAAGTATTGGCCGAACGCCAACCCTCTGGGTCAGGCGATCTTGATCGGCGGTGCTTTGGGGCCTGACTTCGACCAAGGATCGGTGGAGATTGTCGGCGTGGTGGGCAACGTCCGAGAGGGGGGACTGAATAATGATCCTCCTCCCGTCATGTACCAGTTGGACTCGCAGATTCCCGACGCGGCGATGAAGTTGGTGAATGGACTGGAGTCGGCCAGCGTCATCGTGCGCACCAAGCCGGGAGTTGCTCCCTTGAGTGTCAGCCATGCTGTTCAGGAAGCGCTGCTGGCCGGGGATATCCAACTTCCTGCCACCGGGGTGCGCACCATGGAGTCCCTGAGTCTTACCTCGACGGCCCAGCAGAACTTCAATTTGCTCTTGCTGAGTCTCTTCGCGGCACTCGCTCTGCTGCTGGCGACGGTGGGCATCTATGGTGTGATTTCCTACGGCGTCACCCAGCGCACGCACGAGATCGGCATCCGCATCGCGCTGGGAGCCCGGCGAACGAACGTCGTCGGACTCGTGGTGGGACAAGGACTGGCGCTGACGCTGATCGGGGTTGGCGCCGGGCTCGCGGGCGCATTCGCTCTCACCCGGTTCCTGGCGAAGATGCTTTACGGCGTTCGCCCCACCGACACGTTAACATTTGTGGCTGTTCCCCTGATCCTGACCGGTGCGGCCCTGTTCGCGTGTTACATCCCAGCGCGCCGGGCGACCAAGGTCGATCCGATGGTGGCGTTGAGGTATGAGTGAAGGAGCTGTCAGCGATCAGCTCTCAGCTTTCAGCTAAAGACCAAACGGCCCAGTGAGCACTGGCTGAAAGCTGAACGCTGATAGCTGAAAGCTCGACTTTGGAGGATACGAATGAACACCTTGATTCAGGATCTGAAGTACGGCCTCCGCATGCTGGCCAAGAATCCCGGCTTCACCGCCGTCGCGGTGCTGACGCTCGCGCTGGGCATTGGGGCAAATACGGCAATTTTCAGTTTTGTGGATGCCGTGCTCCTCGAGCCCCTGCCGTTTCCACACTCCGAGCAGATCGTACAGGTGTGGGAGGAACCGCCGGACGCTGAGCGCAATGTGATCTCAACGATGAACTTTCTCGATTGGAAAAATCAGAACACGGTGTTTGAAGCGATGGCGGCCCAAACGGGCGGCTCGATGACTCTGACCGGCGGGGACGTTCCGGCGGAGCTCCGGGTGGCGCGCGTTTCCGCTCCTTATTTCACCATCTTCCGCGCCCAGCCCCTGCTTGGACGCACCTTCGCACCCGACGAGGACCAACCCGGCAAGCAGCACGAAGTGGTTCTGAGCCACCGGACCTGGGAGAACCGTTTTGGAGCGGATCCGGGCATGATCGGCCGCAGCATCGAGCTGAATGGCGCGGCCTACACGGTGATTGGGGTAATGCCACGCGGGATCTTCGATCGGGAGTGGCAAGACCTGTGGACCCCGCTCGCCTTCGAGCCCAAAGAGATGACGAGGGACTACCACTGGATGATGTCGTGGGCCCGGTTAAAACCCGGCGTGTCCTTGGAGCAAGCGCGCCAGGAGATGACGGCCATCGCCGCCCGCATCGAGCACGACTATCCGCAGTCTAACAAGGGATGGAGCGCCACGGTTGACCGCTACATGGACCGGCTGGTTGACGACAACCTAAAGAAATCTCTACTGGTGCTACTCGGGGCGGTCGGGGCGGTGCTTTTAATCGGCTGCGTGAATCTTGCCAATCTGTTGCTGGTGCGTGGCGCGGGACGTGAACGCGAAGTGGCTATCCGCTCGGCTTTGGGGGGAGGCCGAGCACGCTTGGAGCGGCAGTTTCTCACGGAAAGCGTAATGCTGGCAGGTCTGGGCGGGGCTGTTGGCGTAGCCTTGGGCTGGGAACTGATGCTGGGTCTTAAGACCTGGATACCCCAATTCCTCCTGCCTGCCGAAGCTGACGTGCGGCTCGACGGGCGCGTGCTGCTGTTTACTGCGGCCATCGTTATCGTCACTGGTGTCCTGTTCGGAATCGCTCCTGCGCTGCATGGCGTCCGGGCAGATTTGGTGGGCCCGCTCAAAGAGGGAAGCCGGGGAACAACCTCCGGCGTGGGCCGGCAGCAGATTCGCAATGTTTTGGTGGTGGCGGAGATCGCCCTGGCCTTTGTTCTGCTGTCCGGGTCCGGGCTCCTTCTCCGCAGTTTCTATCAACTCCAGCAAGTCAATCCGGGTTTCGACTCGACGAACGTCATCACCATGTGGCTTCCCATGCCGTCCGAGCAATACCCCAATGGACCGCGCATCATCAGCTACCAGGCGCAGGTGATGGAGAAGATTCAGGCGGTCCCGGGAGTCCGCGCCGCCGCCATCGCTGATTCTCTTCCCCTGGAAGGTTGGGCGGATGGGATGCCTTTTCAGATCGAGGGGCGACCCTTTGTGGACATGGCCAACCGGCCCTCCTGCGGCTTCAAACCCGCAAGTCCATCGTATCTTTCCGCTGTTGGAATGCGAATGCTCAGGGGACGCTGGCTGGCGGAAACTGACACTCCGGGAGGCCTGCCGGTGGCCGTGATCAATGAGACCATGGCGAAGCGGAACTTTAAGAATCAGGACCCCATCGGCCAACGCATTTTGGTTCAACAGATCATCCCGGGGCAGCCCGCACTCGGGCCGGAGATACCCTGGCAGGTGGTAGGCGTCGTCGCGGACGAAAAAATTCACGGCCTCGATAGTGCGAGCAGCGGCTTGTACGTCTCGTACCAGCAAAGCCCCTCACTGCAAACGGCGCTGGTGGTGCGCGGCGCCATGGACCCCGCGGGATTGGTGAAATCCATCCAATCGGCCGTGTGGCAGCTCAACAAGAAACAGTCATTCGACGACATCAAGACGCTGGAACAGATCAAGTCGGACTCGCTGGGGGAGAATCGCATGCGGACTGTTTTGTTGGGCGCTTTCGCCGGGCTCGCTCTGGTGCTCGCCGCCATTGGCATTTACGGGGTGATTTCCTACTCGGTCGCCCAGCGTACCCATGAAATGGGAGTGCGCGCCGCCCTGGGCGCGAGTCGCGGGGATCAGCTCCGCTTGGTCCTGAAGAATGGGATGGCCTTGACCGCGATCGGAATGGGACTTGGAATCGCGGGAGCGCTTGCCCTTACGCGTCTGCTCGCGAGCCTGCTGTTTGGCGTCAGCGCGCACGACCCTTGGACGCTGGCGTTCGTGAGCGCGGTGCTCGCTGGTGCGGCGGGCGCCGCCTGCTTCATTCCGGCACGCCGCGCGTCGAAGGTCGACCCGATGGTGGCGCTGCGGTATGAGTAGGGCAGTGGTTAGTGGATATTGGCCAGTGGCGAGGGATGGCCTATGGTTCCGCGCGATAGATCGGGGTGGCCGTCATGTACATGTCGTTCGCACGGACTTCGAACCTCATCGATCTTAATGACCAGCAAATGGGTTGATGGTTTTGAGTCCTGCAAATCGGCTGAAGTCGCGATCTCAGTTGATGAGTTCGGATTGCATCGATTATCGGCCGCCCATAAGATTGAACAAGGCGTCCCGGTCAAGCACGTCAACTCCAGGCAGTTCCGCAGCTTTCCAACCGTGCTGCCGCAACTGGTAGGACTCCTGGGGCGGGGCAAGCAAGGAGCGACGAAGAAGGTCGTTGGTCACCGACTGGAGGGTGCGGCATTCTTCGGCGGCCTTTCTCTTCAGTTCGCGGAGAACTTGGTCGTTGATCGTCAGAGTGATTCGTGCCATATGCAAAAGCATGCGTCAGCCGCATCAAGATGTCAAATGGCAGCGGATAGTGGCCAGAGGAGAATCAGAGTTTGTCGAGTGGATTGAAGAATTTCAGGCCGGGGAAGCGCGCAAAATCGCGGTCCGTGGTGGCGAGGGTCGCGCCATGTTCGATGGCCAACGCGGCCAAGTGGGCGTCCGTGACGAGAGGCCCGCGCGCCTGTCCGTTGGTCATCATGTCGCGGAGAATCTGCCAATGCCTTTCGCTAGGATTCACGAGGGTGACCATGGGACGTTCGAGCCAGCCGGCAACGATGGCTGCGGCTTCTTCAACTGTGGGGGCGTCTTTCCGAAGTCGCGGGTTCGTACCGACCCGGAGGAAGGCGAGCAGCGCCACCCACGAGAGCCCAACGGGTTCCGGTTCAGAAAGGGTGGTTTCGAGCCAGTGACGGGCAGCCTCGTGATGAACCGAAGCGGCATCGGAAGCGTATAGCAGAAGATTGGCATCAATGAGAATCATCGATGGTAGGGACCTTCATTCTCCTCGATGAGTTCCCAAACTTTGTCGTAGTTGAAGCCCTTGTTACCCCAGGGCCGTGCCTTGACCTTGAAGGGAGGGATGGAAGCGGCCTGCGCTCGAACGTTCAAACCGTTACGGAGAACGCGGTTCACGATCTCTTTGAAGGGTTCGCCGGACCGGCGCGCTTCCGCCCGGAGCTTGGCCGCCACATCGTCGTCGAGAGTTAATGTTGTTCTCACATCTTGATGCTACGCCTGGGACATCATGATGTCAAGCAGTAGTGGTTCGTGGCCAGTGAAGAGTGGCTAGTGAACAGGAAGGCCGAAGATCAGGGTGGTTGGGCAGTGGCTGAAAGCTGATAGCTGACAGCTCGACGATGAGGATACGAATGAATACCTTGATTCAAGACCTGAAATACGGATTGCGCATGCTGGCGAAGAACCCCGGCTTCACGGCGGTGGCGGTGTTGACGCTGGCGCTTGGGATCGGCGCGAATACTGCGTTGTTTTCCGTGATCAACGGGGTGCTCCTCAACCCCCTGCGCTACTGGGAACCGGACCGGCTGGTGGCACTCTACTCGCGCACTGCGCAATTCTCCAGATCGTGCATTTCTTATCCCAACTTCCTGGACTGGGTGCGCGACAACCGCTCATTTTCCGCCCAGGCCGCTTACCGGCAAGAGGATTTCAACCTGACCGGCATGGGCGAGCCCGAACGCGTGCCCGGAGAGATGATTTCTGCGAGCTTTTTCCCGGTCCTCGGCGTCAAACCTATCATGGGCCGGACGTTCCTCCCCGAGGAGGACCAGGTAGGCGCGGGACACGTGGTGATGATCAGTGAAGGCTTGTGGAAGCGCCGGTTTGGTTCTTCCCCGGAGGCGCTGGGTAAGTCGCTCACGCTGAACGGCACGGCATACACCATCGTCGGGGTCGTCCCGGTGGGCTTCCACTATACGGAGAATAACTACCAGCCGAGCGATCTGTATGTTCCAATCGGTCAGTGGAATGAACCCACCTTCCGCGACCGCAGGGCCTCTATGGGCATGGACGCAGTCGGGAGGCTCAAACCCGGGGTTACCTTCGCGCAGGCGAAAGCCGACATGGAAGCGCTCGGGAAGCATCTGGCCGAGGAGTATCCCGTGGTCGACAAAGGCACAGGTATTACGCTGGTTCCGCTCAAGCAGGACATGGTGGGGGACATTAAGCCGTTTCTGCTGGTGCTGTTGGCCGCCGTGGGTTTCGTTCTCCTCATCGCCTGTGTCAATGTGGCGAATCTGCTGTTGGCGCGCTCAACCGCTCGCACTCAGGAGATGGCCATCCGTTCCGCCCTCGGCGCCAGCCCCGGCCGCGTGATTCAGCAGCTCTTGACCGAAAGCCTTCTGCTCGCACTGGCTGGCGGGGGCCTGGGTATCCTCCTTGCTGTCTGGGGGTTGCAGGGGGCGCTCAAAGTGCTGCCGGAGGCATTGGCGCGCGCCGAGGAAGTCCAGCTTGACGGGCGCGTGCTGCTTGTTATGGTCATTGTGTCCGCGCTGGCGGGCATTTTGTTTGGACTGGCGCCGGCAATCAAGAGTGCACATTACGATTTACAGGAAACGCTTAAGGAAGGAGGGCGGGGATCGAGCGGCGCCCGGCATCGGGTCCAGAGAATCTTCGTCGTTGCGGAGTTAGCGCTTGCCGTCGTCCTGCTGGCTGGCGCTGAACTGATGATCCGCAGCCTCTCCAAACTCTGGAGCGTCGACCCGGGGTTCGACGCCCACAATGTGATGACCTTTTACTTGTCGTACCCCACCGTGGACAACTCCCCGGTGGCGGTTCGGGCCCATTGGCACCAGATTCATGACGACCTCAATGCCGTACCCGGCATCGAGGCTTCCTCCCTCTTGGCCGGGTCTGTGCCCATGACCAACGATTCCGAACTGCCGTTCTGGCTGGAAGGCCAACCCAAACCCACGAGCCAAGGGGAAATGAAGTCGGCACTCCTTTACCTCGTCCAGCCGGACTATTTGACCATCATGAGGACTCCGCTCAAGCGCGGCCGCTTCCTCGCGCCGACGGACAGCGAACATTCACCCCTCGTGATCGCCATTGATGAACGTTTTGCCCAACTTTATCTCCCCGGACAGGATCCCATAGGCAAGCGGGTCAACTTCGATATCCTCAACGTCACTGCACAAATTGTCGGGGTTGTTGGCCACATGAAACAGTGGGGGCTCGACGAAGACTCGACCTCGCCGGTTCAGGCCCAGTTCTATTTCCCCCTCGCACAGCTTCCCGAGCAGTTTATGTCACTTGCGGGGAAGGGAATTGGGGTTGCGGTTCGGACAAATGGTCCACCCCTGTCCTACGAAAGGGCGCTTCGACGGACCACGTCCCACTCTAACAGCCAGCAAGTGGTTTACAACCTTCAGACCATGGATGGGGTCATTTCCGGCTCTCTCGCCGCGCGACGGTTCTCGATGATTCTCCTCGGGGTTTTCTCCTCGCTCGCCCTCGTCAAGTCGTGTGTCGGGATTTACGGGGTTATCTCTTATCTTGCCAGCCAGCGAACTCATGAGATCGGCATCCGCATGGCACTCGGGGCAGAGCGCCAGGATGTGCTGCGAATGGTTCTTGGTGAGGGGGCGATGATGGCGCTCGTGGGAGCTGCTATCGGTTTGGTGGCCGCGTTGGGATTGACGCGCCTCATGGCGAGTATGCTCTTCGACGTCAGCACCCATGACCCGCTCAGCTTTGCGGGAGTCGCGGGCCTATTGATCCTGGTCGCGCTGTCAGCTTGCTACATACCCGCGCGGCGAGCGACGAAGGTCGATCCCATCGTGGCGCTGAGGTATGAGTAGAGGTAAACGATGAGCACATTACTTCAGGACATAAAATTCGGCTTGCGCATGTTGGGCAAGAATCCCGGCTTCACGGCGGTGGCGGTGCTTACCTTGGCGCTCGGCATTGGTTCGACCGCCGCCATTTTCAGCGTGGTGTACGGCGTGCTTTTGCGGCCTTTGCCCTACCCCAAGCCCAACGAGATCGTCACTCTGCGAGAAGTAAGCGAAAAAGGCAACCGGATGAACTTTGCGGACCCAAACTTTGAGGATGTCCGCTCACAAAGTTCCTCCTTCCGAGGGGCGGCAGAATACGGCGGGGGACTCGAATCGGTTGCGGGTGGTTCCGAGCCAACGCGCACAATGACGGCCGCGGTTTCTCGCGATTTCTTCTCTGTGATGGGTGTGCATCCTGTTCTAGGAAGGGGATTCATTGCGCAAGACCAGCGTTTTGGCGCGGCCCCTGTGGCTCTGGTCAGTTACACCTACTGGAAGCAAAACTTGGGGGGTACGACTGAACTGTCGGAACGCAGGTTGACCATTGAGAACCAGTCGGTTTCTGTGGTTGGGGTGCTTCCGCCCGGCTTCCATTTTCCCTTCGATAGTGACATCTGGGTCCCGCGGGAACTCTACGAAGTGCTCCCCAGCCGAACCGCGCATAACTGGCACGTGGTGGCGCGACTACGTGAAGGTGTATCGCTTACCCAGACACATGCCGAGCTTTCTGGAATTGCCCGGCGCCTGAAGCAGCAGTACGGCAAGGACACGATGATGATGGACGTAGCCCCCTCGCGCCTTCAGGACACCTTGACCAGCGACGTGCGTCCGGCGCTGATCATCCTCCTGGGGGCGGTGGGTTTCCTGCTCCTGGTTGCGTGCGCCAACGTCGTGAATCTGCTGCTCGCGCAAGCCACGGCGCGCCAAAGTGAGCTGGCCGTTCGGGCGGCGCTGGGGGCTGGGCCCAACCGCCTGGTGCGACAGTTCCTAACCGAAGCCCTCTTGCTTTCCCTGACCAGCGGCGTGCTCGGCGCGTTCGTGGCGATTTGGGAAGTGGACGCCTTGTTGGCAATTGCACCCAGCAATCTGCCGCGCCTTCAGGATGTCGCGGTTAACCTCCCGGTGCTCCTCTTCGCGTTCGGTGTCTCGATGGCGGTTGCCGCCGGATTGGGTGTTTTCACAGCGCTGCGTGCTACTGCCGGCGACCCTCAGGGTGCATTGGTCGGGCGGGCACAAAGGGACACGGGTACATTGGAAAGCCACCGCCTCGGCCGCCTGATTGTGGCCGCACAACTTGCAATCACTCTGGTACTGCTGGTGGGGGCGGGTTTGCTGGGCCGGAGCATGCTGCGCGTGCTCACGGTTGACCCCGGCTTTCGCACCGATCACATCCTCACAATGGATCTGGCTCTCCCGCCCGCCGAAGAGGGTGCAGCCAAGGCCCGCCGCGTGCAATTCGTGAATAATCTGTTTGCCCAACTCGGGGCTCTTCCCGGGGTCCGGGAAATCGGTGGAACCGGCGGCCTTCCGCTTAATGGTGACCTAGCTGATGGCACCTTCCTCGTCATGAGTCCGCAAGACAAGGTTCCCGCCATGCAGGACTTCGAACGCCTGTTCCACGATTCAACGCGCACGGGCGAAGCGGATTATTGCGTAACCTCCGAAGGCTACTTCCGAACGCGGGGCATTCCCCTGTTGCGCGGCAGGCTCTTCGATGGCCGCGATACGATCGATTCGCCGCATGTTGCGCTTATCAGTAAGTCACTGGCGAGGCAGAGGTGGCCGAATCAGGATCCGCTGGGCCAGACCCTTGAATTCGGCAACATGGATGGCGATCCGCGATTTCTCACGGTCGTCGGGGTCGTCGGCGATGTCCGCGTGGACAGCCTGGAATCAAAGCCCAGCCCCATCATCTACGTAAACTATCGGCAACGACCGCAGTCCACCTGGCATTTTACCGTCGTGATGCACACCGGCGTAGAACCCGCCACGCTGATTCCCGAGGCGCGAGGAATAGTTCGCAGCCTCGATCCTGACATTCCGCCCAGCTTCAGTACTTTCACGCAAGTCTTCGCGGACTCGCTGAAGGCGCGCCGTTTCAACCTGACGTTGGTGGGCGTCTTCGCCGCCTCGGCCTTACTGCTTGCCGCGGCGGGGATCTATGGCGTGATGGCTTACTCGGTGGCACGGCGCACGCGCGAAATGGGAGTCCGTATCGCGCTCGGCGCGTCCGCAGGAGATGTTTTAAGGCTTGCCCTCGGCCAGGGGTTGGTAACAACCGGGGGCGGCATAGCGGTTGGAATCGGCGGCTCGCTTGTCCTGACCCGCACAATAGGGTCTCTGCTGTATGGAGTGAGGGCGACCGATCTTGTGACGTTTGCGGGGGCGGCGTTAATACTCGCCCTGGCGGCGTTCATGGCGACCTACATCCCCGCGCGCCGGGCAACAGAGGTCGACCCCATGGTGGCGTTGAGGTATGAATGAAGTTTCGAATTTCTGTTTTCGAGTTTCCAGTTTTGGTTTCTGACGGTTCGATGAGCCTATAATTCTATGAGTAAGTCTAAAGGAGAGTGCTATGGAAGCAAGTCCAGAAAGCAAAGATCAAAAGCAGGATGCAGTGAAGTCGAAATCCAACGGATCAGGGCAAGCGCTGATCCACCTGGATGGTGTCACCAAGGTTTTTTTCACGGACGAAGTGGAGACGCACGCCCTTTCCGGAATTTATCTCGAGATCGGGCGCGGCGAATACCTTTCCATTTCCGGCCCATCGGGCTGCGGAAAGTCCACGCTGCTTTCCATCCTCGGCCTCCTCGATTCGCCGACGGACGGCAAGTACACGCTGAACAGCGCCGCCGTGGAAGACCTCTCGATCTCGGATCGAACCCGCATCCGCAACCGGGAAATTGGGTTCATTTTTCAGGCCTTCAACCTGATCGGTGATCTCAATGTTTATGAAAACGTGGAATTACCGTTGACCTATCGAGGCATGGCGGGCACGGAGCGCCGCCAGCGCGTGCAGGAGTCGCTGGAGCGCGTGGGGATGTCGCACCGCATGAAGCATTACCCCGCGCAACTTTCCGGCGGTCAGCAGCAGCGTGTGGCCGTGGCCCGGGCGCTGGTGGGGAAGCCCTCCATCATGTTGGCGGATGAGCCTACCGGAAACCTGGACTCGAAAAACGGCGAAGCGGTGATGGATTTGCTTCGCGACCTGCACCGGGAGGGTGCAACCATCTGCATGGTGACGCACGATCCCCGGTATGCAGAGTTCGCGCAGCGGACCGTGCACCTTTTCGACGGCCGGATCGTGGAAGAGACCCGAGCGTGAATTGAGCAATTGGCTCATCGGTTCATCGAGCCATTGGTGATCTGGTGATTGAGCGATGGCGTGATTGAGTGATTGCGCGATGGTTTATTTGGGCCATTGAGTGATTCCGTGGTTTGCCGATTGGGCGGCTGCCAGGAATTGCTTCAATCATCAAATCATATCATCGCTAAATCACTGGATTACCCAATGGCCCGAGGCTTCGGTGAGCCGGTTGGAGGTCGGCGATGAGCACCTTGCTTCAAGACCTGAAATACGGCCTGCGCATACTCGTGAAGAACCCAGGCTTTACGGCCGTGGCGGTACTGACGCTGGCGCTCGGCATCGGCGCCAACACGGCGATGTTCAGTGTGGTTTACGGCGTGCTCCTGCGCCCACTACCCTACCCCCATCCGGAGCGCATCGTCCAGATATCACGCTCTTACCGTGGTGAGGGCGTGTATTCGGGTTTCACAGCCAACGCCTTCGATTTCTGGCGGGAGCACCGCGACCCCTTTCAGCACATTGCTGCCTCGACGGGCGTGGGCTTCAACCTCGTGGGAGTGGGGCGGGCCGAACACATCCGTGCCCTGCGCGTCTCCCCGGAGTACTTCGATGTCTTTGGTGTTCGCCCGTTCCTCGGGCGCAGCTTTGCCTCTGACGAAGACCGCATCGGCGGCCCCAACGTCGCGGTACTGGACTACGGGCTCTGGAAACAGCATTTCAATGGCGATGCGGGCGCCATTGGCCGGAGTGTCTCGCTCGACGGCGCCCCGTACACCGTTATCGGGGTGATGCCAGCGGGCTTTGCCACCATCCCTCCCGCCCAATTGTGGACCACCGTCGGGCCGGTGCGACGGACCATCGGCGGGGGGCAGAATTACGATGTCCTTGCTCGGCTAAAGCAGGGCGTCTCCGCTGAGCAGGCCAGCAGCTTTCTGGCGGCCCTTACACAACCATTTGCGAATCAGAATTACCAGTATATGCATGAGGAGGACAGAAAACTCCTGAGCTTCTGGGCTGCCCCTTACCGCTATGTTGTTTCGAGTGACGACCGCAGGCCTTTGCTAGTCCTCTTAGGCGCGATCGGGTTCGTGCTGCTCATCGCTTGCGTCAACGTAGCGAACTTGTTGCTCTCGCGCACGGCGGCGAGACACCGCGAGATCGCCCTGCGAAACGCGCTGGGAGCCGGCCGTGGGCGCATTGTGCGGCAGGTCCTTACTGAGAGTGTTCTGCTCGCTATCTTTGGCGCTACCCTGGGGCTGATGTTGGCCTTCTGGGGTCTCGATTTTCTTCTCGGCCTCGCCCCGGATGTTCTGCCGCGGGCCCAGCACATTGCGCTCAACGCTTGGGCGCTCATCTTCACGGGCGGCGTGGCCGTCCTCACTGGAATCCTCTTTGGCTTCGCTCCCGCCCTCCAGGCTGCACGCGCCGGCCTGGGTGAAGCTCTCAAAGAAGGCGAAGGCCGCGCCAGCTTTGGCCTGCGCAGCCGGAATCTAAGCTCCGCCTTGGTTTGCGCCGAGGTGGCGCTGTCGCTGATTCTCCTGATCGGCTCGGGACTACTGATCCGAACCTTCATTGGGCTCCTGAGTACGGATCCGGGCTTTAACCCGCAGAACATGTTGACGGTGCAGATCTGGACCACGGGCTCGAAATACAACTCTACTCCCGCCCTCGCCGGTTTCTACCAGGAACTGGTAGCACGCATCGAAGCGATTCCGGGCGTTCAAAGCGCCGCCGTAGTGGCCGCGGGGCTGCCACTCGACCGGGGTGGCAACGTGAATCCGGGAGTGTGGGTCGAGGGCCACCAGCAGTTTCCTTCGGTTGATTACCGCGAGGTCACGCCCGAATATTTCCGCACCCTCGGCGTGCCGCTGCTTACGGGAAGATCCTTCACGGCTGGGGATTCTCCCGTGTCTGCCAAGGTTGCGATCGTTAATGCGGCTTTCGCGCGCGAGTACTTCCACAATCAAAATCCTGTTGGCCAGTCCTTGACCCTCGACCATGCCGAGCTGGCGGTGGTAGGGGTGATGGGTGACGTTAGATCAAGCCTGAACGAGCCGGCTCCGCCCACGTTCTTCGTTCCCATGGCGCAGGCATCTTTTGAAACCGATCAACTCTTCCAGGGCTGGTTTCCAACTTCCATCCTAGTGCGGACGGCGGTGAATCCGCTTAGCCTCAGCCATGCAGTGGAAGCCGCCGTGAGCAATGTCGACCCCAATATTCCGATCGGCCACATTCGTTCCGTGGAAGAAGTGGCCGCAATTTCATTGGCACTTCAACGCCTATTGATGGCCCTGATGAGCGTGTTTGCCGGTTTGGCTCTGGTACTGGCGGCGGTTGGGATTTACGGCGTACTCTCCTACGCAGTGCGTCAACGCACGCATGAGATCGGCATTCGCATGGCGGTGGGAGCGCAGCGGAATGATGTTCTGCGATTGGTTGTCGGCCAGGGACTCATGCTGGCCGTAGTCGGGTTGGTTATCGGAGTGGCCGGGGCGCTCGTAGTGACGCGCTATCTGTCCAGCCTGCTCTTCGGCGTCAAGCCAGGCGATCCGTTGACGTTCGCCGCGGTTTCATTGTTGCTGCTGGCGGTGGCGCTGCTGGCGGCGTACATCCCTGCCCGCCGCGCGTCGAAGGTCGATCCCATGGTCGCCCTGAGGTACGAGTGAGTTAATCGGGGCATCAGTTCATCGAGTCATTCGCCGAAATAGCGGTGGTTAGCTGACTGAGGATCGAGGGATTCTTGGTGTTCGCTCAATCGCCCCATCGCCATAGCACTCAATGGTCCGATGACCCGATGGATGGATTAGCCGATCCGCCGATGAGCGGATATGAGGTGAGGGATGAGCGCTTTGTACCAGGACCTAAAATTTGGCCTGCGGATCTTGGCGAAGAACCCGGCCTTCACGGCTGTGGCAGTGCTCACGTTGGCGCTCGGCATTGGCGCGAATACTGCGATCTTCAGTTTGATTGACGCGGTTTTGCTCAAAATGCTGCCGGTGAGAAACCCCGCGCAACTCATACGGCTCGCGGCGGCAAACCCAGCGGGCGAGATGAATGAGTATTTTGCCTACCCCGCGTTCCGGCAATTCCGGGACCAGAACCAGGAATTCTCCGGTGTCCTCGCTTTCCGAGTCTTTGACAACTTGGACTTCGACGTAGGCGGCCAGCCCGGCCTCGCCAAAGGGCAAGTGATTTCCGGGAGTTACTTTCCGACCCTAGGGATTCAGGCCATCTTAGGACGCCTGATCGCGCCCGAAGACGACCGGACGGCCGGCGGCGCGCCCGTTGCCGTGATCAGCTACAACTACTGGACCAGGAGGTTTAATCGCGACCGCTCCGTGGTGGGGAAGGGAATCAACTTAAACGGATCGGCCTTTACCATCATCGGGGTAACCCCTCCGGAATTCTTCGGCCTTCAACCAGGCGAATCGGTGGACGTTTTAGTTCCCATCACCATGGTTGCCCAACTTGAGCCCGGATTCGCGGCGGCGGGGTCGCAATACTCAACCCTTACCGCGCCTTTCCGTAATTGGATTCAAATTACGGCCCGCCTCAAGCCCGGCGTAAGCGAAAGTGGTGCTCTGGCCAATCTTGAGCCGATCTATGCGCGGGCCAAACAGCAAGCGGCGGAAGGGCTGGGCAGCGGGCCTCTCGATCTGCGTTACCGGAAGATGATTCTCGAAACCCGATTGCGGCTGGAACCCGGCAGCCGCGGTTTGACGGCTCTTCGTGAGCAGTTTTCGAAGCCCTTGCTTGTCTTAATGGCAATTGTCGGGTTGCTGCTGCTGATTGCTTGCGCGAACGTCGCGAACCTGCTACTGGCACGCGCGAACTCCCGGCAGAAAAAGGTTGCTCTTCGTCTGGCGCTCGGTGCCCGGCCGGCGCGGCTGGTGCGCCAACTGTTAACAAAAAGCGTGCTGCTGGCCGCGGCAAGCGGCGCCTTGGGCCTGCTCTTGGCCTTCTGGGGCAGCGGGTTTCTGCTCGGCATCATGTCGCATTCACCTTCACCTGTTCTCCTCCGTATCGAGCCCGACGCCCGCGTTCTGGGTTTCACCATGCTGGTTTCACTAGTTGCCGCGATTGTCTTTGGCCTTGCCCCCTCCTGGCGGGCTTCGCAGCTCGAACTCTCCATGACGCTGAAGGAAACCAGTCTGAGTTCGGGCATCGGGCGGCAACATTCCAGATTGGGAAAGACCCTCGCGGTCGCGCAGGTAGCTCTGTCGCTCATATTGCTGGTCGGTGCCGGGCTGTTGGTGCGGAGCCTGAGGAAATTGCAGGATCTCAACCCGGGTTTTGACCGCGAGAATATTCTTCTTTTTTCCCTGAACCCCAGCATGGTTGGCTACAAGGATCCCCAGCTCTTCGCCCTTTATGAGCGGCTGATGGATCGCATGAAGGCGCTGCCGGGCGTGCGCGAGATGAGCTTCTCCATGTACAGTCCTCTCAGCCCGCACTTCGGATTCACGCTGCCGAATGTCGAGGGATATAGGCCCCGGTGGAGAGAAAATACACCCGTCAATATCAATATTGTCGGACCGGGTTATTTCAAGACCTTGGGCACGGGGATTCTCCTGGGCCGGGAGATCAATGAAAGGGACCGGGCCGGCGCCCCCAAGGTGGCGGTCGTCAATCAGGCGATGGCGCGTTATTTCTTCGGTGACGGTAATCCTTTGGGTAGGCGATTCAGTATTCCTGGTTGGGTCGGCGACACCAGCATGCTCGAGATTGTTGGGGTAGTCGAAAACACCAAGTATCACAGCCTGCGCGAACAAACTCCCCCCGCGGCCTATATCCCATTCTTCCAGTCGCCGGACACTGGCGCCATGACTTTCGAGGTTCGCGCGGCCGCGAGTCCTGGCAGCCTGGTCACCGCCGCGCGGCGCATGGTTCAGGAGGCGGACAGCCGCCTGCCGATCTTCGACGTGAAGACACTCACCGAGCAAGTAGACGACTCGCTCGTTCAAGAACGCCTTGTTGCGTCACTCTCAACACTATTTGGCATGTTAGCTTTGTTGCTCACTTGCGTTGGTCTCTACGGTCTGGTTGCCTATTCGGTGGCTCGGAGGACGCATGAAATCGGTATTCGCATGGCGCTGGGGGCCGAGCGAGTAAATGTGCTTAAGCTGGTTGTAGGCGAGGGACTCGATCTGACGTTGGTTGGTGTGGGACTCGGCATTGCCGGCGCGCTTGTCCTTACACGTTTTCTCTCCAGCCTGCTCTACGGCGTGAATCCCGCCGATCCGCTGACGTTCGTGGTTGTGCCGCTGATTCTTGTGGTCGTCGCCGTGACGGCGAGCTACATACCCGCGCGCCGGGCTACGAGGGTCGATCCCATGGTGGCGCTGCGATACGAATGATGCGTTGTCAGTGAGGAATGCAGAGGAGATCATGGTTTCGCAGGTGCTTGAGGTGATCGGGCTTACGAAGCGTTATAACGGCATTACTGCCGTTGATGGCGTCAGTTTCCGAGTTTGCCCCGGCGAGGTCTATGGGTACCTCGGCCCCAATGGCTCGGGCAAGAGCACGACGGTGAAAATGCTGACCGGAATGCTGGAACCCAGCGCCGGCCACATCCTCCTTAACGGGCGGGACATACGATCGGACCTGATTGGTTACCGTCGGCAGCTTGGCTATGTTCCGGAAGAGCCCCAGCTTTACCCATATCTGAGCGGCAAGGAGTACCTGGAGTTGGTGGGGCGATTGCGGTCCATTCCCGAGCGATCTGTCGTTGAAAAAACCGACAGCCTCCTGGAACTCTTTTCCCTCAGCTCGCAGCGGCACGCGGCCATTTCCTCTTACTCGAAAGGAATGAAGCAGAAGGTTTTGATTTGCGCCGCGCTGCTGCATAATCCGAACATCCTGATATTTGACGAGCCGCTTTCCGGGCTGGATGTGACCTCGGTTCTGGTTTTCCGCAATGTCGTCAAACTGCTGGCCAGCGAGGGCAAGATCATCGTGTATAGCTCGCACGTCCTGGAAGTGGTTGAGAAGCTGTGTTCCAGGGTGATGATCCTGCATCGGGGGCGCGCGGCGGCGAACGACGGAGTCGAGCGGCTGAGGGACTTGATGAAGCTCCCCTCGCTCGAGGAGATTTTCCGCGAATTGGTCCTCGAGGAGGATACGGAGAGAGTGGCGAAGGACATCCTGGAAGTGATGAAGCTTAAAGCATGAAGGATGCTGTACCTTTCTTGGATCGAATCCGTAAGCTTTTCCGCGACGATGAAACGCACTTCGTCAAGCTGGCGGAGCTCTTCTTCCATCGGTTCTTCGAAAACGAGTTTGTCTCTAGAGGGAGCGAGGCCAGATTGACGGTCGTCAATGTTTTCGCCTTGCTGGCCCTCCCCCCCATCCTATTCACTTTCTACTTAATCCCTGTTTACGACCTCATCTGGTGGTACTACCCGTGGCAATACCCCACGGTCTCCCTCGTCGACCATTGCCGATTCATTACGTTCTCGATGGTCATCATCGGGTTCGTCGCGGTCCTGGAGTGGGACGCACTTTTTCCCGATCAGCGGGACTATGCCATCCTGACTTCACTACCCCTTAAGGCGGCGACGATTTTCTCCACCAAAATCACCGCCCTACTCCTCTTCTTGTCGCTCTTCATCGTCGATGTGGGAGGCGTTCCCACCTTCTTCTATCCTCTTGTGGAAACCATGGGTATCCGCGGATTCCACGTATCATTGCTGCGTCTTTGCGGAATGATTGCCGCACACGCCATCGCCATAATCGCTGCTAGCGCCTTCAGCTTTCTGCTCTTTGTGGCGCTGCAAGGCCTTCTCATCAACATGTTCAGCCCCCGGGCCTTCAAAAGGGTCTCTCTTTACGCGCAAGTCTTCGCCATGGTCACGCTGCTGTTGTTGCTCTTTCTGTTACCGATTATTTCCACGGTCCTCCCCAAGTGGCAGCAGGCACGGAGCGCCCTACTCTTTTGGCTCCCACCCCTCTGGTTCTTGGGTCTCTATCAAACCCTTCTGGGCTCGCACGATGCCGTATTTCACGCCTTAGCCCGGATTTCTGTCGTGGCCCTTGCGATGGTGGCTCTAATCTGCGCTGCCGGTTATGTCCTCAACTACAAACGCCACATGCAGCGCGCGCTGGAGGCGTCCACGGCTGACCCTGCCGGCCCGTCATGGTTGGCGGGAGCAGCGATGAGGCTCATGAATCAGCTTGTTCTACGCAAGCCGCGGGAGCGCGCGACATTCTTCTTTGTGACGAGAACGATCACGCGCAGCGCCAAGCACCGGCTTTACTTTGCAGGTTACGTCGGGACAGGGTTGGCACTGGCACTGTTCGGGATACTCGGGGCACTGGTCCATTCGACGCACGGTAATTTCATCGTCGTCATTACCCGCCCGCACGAAGCCTTGCTCGCTATCCCTCTAATCATTTCATTCTTCCTCTTGTCGGGAATGCGAATGGTCTTCACTATTCCTGCGGAGCTACGAGCGAATTGGATCTTTCAGTTGGCTGAAGACGAAAACCGGATGGAGTGTCTCGCCGGAGCGAGAATGGCTATGGTCGTGCCCGTGGTCTTGACTCTTGTTTCACTCTTCCCCCTCTATTCGGCGCTCTGGGGGTGGCCCCCGGCAATAATGCACCTCGTCTTTAGCCTGATGCTTTCTCTCATCCTCGTGGAGCTTTTGCTGTTAAACTTTCGGAAGATTCCTTTTACCTGCACTTTTCAGTCAGGGAAGGCTAACATCACTGTGCTCGGCGTTTTTTATTGGTTCGCCTTTACGACGTACGCGTACACCATGGCCACTTTTGAGCGGTGGCTGCTCGATGATGGCACCCGGTGGATTGTTTTTGCAATCGCGGCGGTCCTTGCATTCGCGGGACTTGTCCGGTGGAGAAATACGCAGTTGGCGAGGGGGTTTAGTATCGTCTTCGAAGATGCGGCAACCCCGGAAGTGCAAACGTTGGGCCTCGGCGCTTAAAAGCGGCACTCTGGCGGCGAATTATGAGCATTCAATCCTAGGGGGGTTTACGAGAAAACGCTATGATCAAAATGCAGAATCTGGAAAGATATTATCCTTTGGCGGGAGGGCGGTATTACGTCCTGCGGCGTATTAACCTTGATATCCAGGAAGGTGAATTCATAACCATCATGGGGCCGTCGGGCGCCGGAAAATCAACGCTCCTCAGCATCATCGGGATGCTCGACGGCGGGTGGGAGGGAGAATTCTATTTCCTCGAACATCCCGTCCACAAGCTCGCACCCAAGAAACGGATCGAGATCAACAAACGGTACATTGGCTTTGTCTTTCAGCAATACCACCTGCTGGACAGCTTGACGGTGGCGGAAAACCTGGATATTCCGCTCTCTTATCGCGACGTGAAGTCGTCGGAAAGGCAGTCGCTGGTGGCGGATACTCTCGACCGTTTTCAGATCGTTGGAAAAAAGGATCTCTTCCCCAGCCAACTCTCGGGTGGCCAGCAACAGTTGGTGGCCGTTGCTCGCGCCGTAATTGCCAAGCCTAAGTTAATTCTCGCCGATGAGCCGACGGGCAATTTGCACACCAGCCAGGGAAAAGAGATTATGGAATTGTTCAAGAAGCTTAATAACGAGGGAACTACAATCATTCAGGTGACTCACTCAGAGGCGAACGCCGCCTACGGTAACCGGATTATCAGGCTCCAGGACGGGTGGATCGCGGGCAATTGAATCATCGGCATTTCGCCGGGCTGGAGTTTACACAGCACACTGTGTAGAATGGTGTGTGGAGGTGCGCTATGCCAACCAACCTTGCGATTGATGATAGCCTGATTGTGGAGGCGCAAAAACTGGGACGTCACCGCACGAAAAAGGAAACCGTCACTGCCGCACTGGATGAGTACGTCCAACGCCGGAAGCAGCAGCGGATTCTCTCCCTTTTCGGAACGATCGATTACAACGAGACCTATGATTATAAGCGGGAGCGCCGCAAGCGAAGATGAATACGCTGGTTGACACATCGGTATGGTCGCTTGCCTTGCGCCGACAGCCCAGGGACCTGACCGCAGACGACAAATCGGTAGTCGCCGAGCTAGCGGACCTCACCCGCGAGGGCCGCGCGCGCATCATCGGTTTGATCCGGCAGGAATTGCTGGCGGGAATTCGAACGCCCGCCCAGCACGAGAAGCTGCGTGTTGCCCTGCGGGCCTTCCCCGATGAGCCGATTGATGCCTCTGACTACGAAGGGGCGGCCGGGGCTAGCAACGCCTGCCGGGCAAGGGGAATCGCGGCCTCCCTCGTGGACGTCTTGATCTGCCAGATTGCTATCAGCAGGGAATGGAGCATCTTCACGACGGATCCTGATTTCAAGAATTATGCGAAGGCACTGCCCCTAATGTTGCACGCGCCCGACGCGATAAGCGGCAAGTGACGAGCGACATGCGTGCTGAAACATTGTTCGATTCTCATCTGCGGTTGAAAACGTGGGCTGGCAATCGGCAATCATCGTCGGCAATTGCACGGTCGCCTGACCCCTCACAGGAAGCGCGCTAAGATAGAGTCGAGTCCACCCAGACATGACCACTTCTCGGACCGCAAGAATTCTGATCGCTGATGACCAGGCTGACGTGTTGGAAGCCCTGCGCCTGTTGCTCAAGGGCGAGGGCTATCTAACCGAATCCACGACCTCGCCCGACGGGATCGTGACCGCGTTAAAGTCCAAGGACTTTGATCTCGTCCTGATGGACCTCAACTATTCGCGCGACACAACCTCCGGCCAGGAAGGCTTGGACCTGCTCACTGTTTTGCAAGCCATGGACAGTGCGCTTCCCGTTGTGGTCATGACGGCTTGGGGAAGCGTGGGCCTAGCGGTCGAGGCGATGCGGCGGGGCGCACGCGATTTCATCGAGAAGCCTTGGGACAATGCCCGCCTCATCGCAATTCTGCGGACACAAATCGAGTTGAGCCGTGCTCTGCGGGAGGGGCAGCGGCTGGAGGCGGAGAATCGCCTGCTGCGCACCGAAGGCCGCCCCACACTCATCGCGGAATCCGCGGCCATGCGGCCTGTCCTCGAATTACTCGCGCGGGTGGGCCCCTCCGATGCGAATGTCTTGATTACCGGTGAGCACGGCACGGGGAAAGAAGTGGTGGCCCGCAGTCTGCATGCCCTTTCAGAACGCGCCTCGCGGCCCATGGTTACGGTCAATGCTGGTGGGCTTGCCGAAGGAGTATTCGAAAGCGAGTTGTTTGGCCACGTCAAAGGCGCCTTCACCGATGCCAAAACCGACCGCGTTGGCCGGTTCGAACTTGCCGAGGGTGGGACTCTCTTTCTTGACGAAATCGCCAACGTTTCGCTGAATCTGCAAGCCAAACTACTCCGCGTGTTGGAGGCGGGGGAATTGGAACGCGTGGGATCATCGAAAACTCGGCGCGTCGATGTGCGCGTTTTGTCTGCGACCAATGCCGACGTATTGCAGGAGGTCGAGGCCGGGCGATTCCGGGAAGACCTGCTCTTCCGGCTGAACACGATTGAGATCCATCTGCCGGCTTTGCGGGAGAGACGCGAAGACTTGCCACTGCTGGCAAACTATTTCCTCCGCCAATTCTCCCAGCGCTATCGAAAACACCTGACCGGCTTTGAGAGCGCCGCGATGCAAGCACTGCTCGAGTTCGCCTGGCCCGGCAATGTCCGCGAGTTGGAGCATGCCGTGGAGCGCGCGGTTCTGATGGCGCAGGGTGAATTGGTACGTTCTAGCGATCTGGGTCTGCGTGTGGGACGCGAGGGGGCCGGCCGGATTGATGACATGAGCTTGGAAGATGTTGAGAGTCTTCTGATCAAGAAGGCCCTGGCGCGCTACGAGGGGAACGTCAGCGCCGCATCGGACGCTCTGGGACTCAGCCGAAGCGCCCTATACCGCCGGCTCAAGAAATACGGCTTGTGAAAACCTCCGTTGTCAGTCGTCAGTTCTCAGCTATCAGTTACTGAAAACTGATAACTGATAACTGAGAACTGACTGATTGTTTATGGCAAACGATTGGGCAGGGAAAAACGCGCTCCCGACGCGGCGGTCCTCACGCCGCCGGATGCGCTTTGAAGCCCGGATGCTGTCTTTCGCCTTGTTTGCAGGCTTCCCCGCCGTCCTGGTGACGGTTCTTCTGCTTTGGTTCGGGAATTACTCCAGCGCTACGCGGTGGACTCTCGGGTCCTTGGTTGTAGCGTTCTGGCTTGGCGCCGCATTTTCCCTCCGTTCCAATCTGGTCTATCCTCTGCAAACACTTTCCAACCTTCTTTCCGCCTTGCGCGAAGAGGATTACTCCCTGCGCGCTCGCGACGCACGCCCTGATGACGCGCTGGGAGAAGTGATGCTGGAAGTGAACGCTCTAGGCGAGGCCCTGCACGGACGCCGGCTGGGCGCGCTGGAAGCAACGGCCCTGTTGCGTAAAGTCATGGAGGAAATCGAGGTCGCGGTTTTCACTTTTGACAGCGAGCAGCAACTTCGGTTGATGAACCGCGCGGGGGAGCGGCTTCTGGGTCAACCCGGCGAGCGCATTTTGGGGCAGACTGCGGCGGAATTGGGCCTGGGGGATTGCCTGGAAGGAGAACCCGCCCGAACCGTGACAATTTCTTTCCCCGGAGGGTCAGGGCGCTGGGCTATGCGGCGCAGCGCCTTCCGCGAAAGCGGGATGCCGCATGAACTCCTGGTCCTGACGGATTTAAGCCGGCCCCTGCGGGAGGAAGAGCGTCAAGCGTGGCAGCGGCTGATCCGCGTCCTCGGCCACGAGCTTAATAATTCCCTTGCACCCATCAAGTCTATGGCGGGCACGCTCGAGATGATGCTGGCGCGCCAACCGCGGCAACCGGATTGGGAAGATGACATGCGCCGAGGGCTGGGAGTAATCGGGTCGCGGGCAGCGGCATTGAGCCGTTTCCTTGAGGCTTACTCGCGGCTCGCCCGTCTACCCAAACCGAAGCTGCAAGCCGTGGAAGCCGGCGCTCTGTTGCGTCGAGTCGTGGGGTTGGAAACCCGCACGGCGATCACCATGACGCCGGGCCCCGACCTGACCGTGAGCGCCGACCCTGACCAGTTGGAACAACTTCTCATCAATCTGCTTCGCAATGCAGTCGACGCGGCGCTCGACACAGGGGGCGGAGTTTCAGTCGGTTGGGCTCGGCGTGCCGAACAACTGGAAGTTTGCATCCAGGACGAAGGTCCGGGCTTATCGAACACTTCCAACCTCTTCGTCCCGTTCTTCACGACCAAGCCCACGGGTTCGGGAATCGGACTGGTCTTAAGCCGGCAAATCGCGGAGGCCCACGGCGGCAGTCTGACCTTGGAGAACCGGAAGGACCACTCTGGATGCGAAGCGCGCCTGCGACTACCGTTACAGGGCTCTCACTTAGCCGTAGAAGCTGGCGCTCGCGATGCAAATGGGTCTTGATTCCTGCCACCGCTTTCCGGGTCGGGCAATGACCATCGACCCCGGACAATCTCTCGTTAAACCGTAATGGTAACTGCCCATGGGTTATGTTGTAGCCCGGAGATTGCCAAGGGGTGGACTGCGGATAGGTGTTACAATTTGGAGGCGATTGGCTGAAACTTTTCGCTCCTGCACATGGTCTGAATGGTTCCTCGCCCGAGGGTCACATGGCGACTGTAACTTTGGCTCCCCTAGGTTTGGGGGAGTTGCTGGACAAAACCTTCAGCACCTTCCGCAAGCATTTCTGGTTGCTTGCGGGGGTAATGGTTCTTCCGGAAGGGCTGCTGGTTGGGCTTAACGTCCTCGTTCAGGTATACATGAGCGGGATCATGCCTCCTCCGAGCCCCCATGGTCCTCCAAACCCCCAGGCGGCTGCCCAGTCGGCTGCTTTTGCCATTCGCGCGGGCTTGGCATCCTTCAGCATCTTAATTCCCTATTTCATCGTTTACGCCATGGCGCTGGGGGCCAGTACCTACGCGCTCTCCGAGGTCTATCTCGGACGCACGACCACGATTCGCGAATCTTATCGGGTTATTGGACGCAGAATTTCGCGACTTCTTCATGTTATCTTCTCGATCCTTTTCCGTTCTTTCGGCCTCTTCGGGCTGGGAGGCATCCTCCTGGTATTCATGATCGCGGCCGTGGCGCCATTATTCAGAACTTTGCCTTGGGTAGCCGTCCTTGTGGGACTCATCGCCTCTCTCGCCATGCTCATAAGCGGAATTCTGGTCGTCATTTTCCTCGTGCGTTACAGCGTCGCGGTTCCGGCTCTGGTGCTTGAAGGGCTCACCGCGGGCCAGGCCCTCAAGCGAAGTGTGGCATTAACCAAAGGGTACCTGTGGCGGCTCCTCCTCGTTGCCATGTTGATGACATTGATTCGCATGACTCTGGTCTCGCTATGCCAGGCGCCGTTCAGCGTGGCGGCCTTCCTTGTTATGACGAAGGGCGGACGGCCCAGCTTGTGGCTGACCATTCCGAGCCTGCTGGCTGGGGGCGTCGCCGGCGCCGCCACTGCCCCGCTGCTAATGATCAGTTTTGCGATCGCCTATTACGATTTGCGAGTCCGCAAGGAAGGCTTCGATTTGCAACTGATGATGTCGAACCTCGCTGAAACCACCACGTCCGGTACCACGGCTCAGGGTCTAATGAAAGCGGTAGACCGTTTGGAAGACTCCAGTGTTTTGGGAGTAGTTATCTGGACCATCCTGACCGGTGGAATTTATCAAGCCATCTGGTTCATGACCCGCCGAAGGGCACTGAATAACCTATATTCTTCAGAGAAACTCGGAATGGCAGGGCTAAGCGTGGCACTTGCCGGATTCGTTGCAAGTTTTTGTCTCCCGATTGTCGGGAGTGTCAAATGGGGGTCATGGGTGGAGGCCGAAAACGTCCTTGGCCCCCTGCACCCTGTGATTTTGTTACTTGCGGAAATCATTGTCGTGGTCGAATGTTTTAAGGCCCGCCGCATTTTGGTGGACCACCTGACTCCACGCCAGGAAGCCATGTTCTCGGCGAGCATCCGCATCCAAAACGATGATTTGGTTTCCCGAATGGGTACGTTTTTTCTAGGTATTTTCTATCTTCAGTACAAGATCAATGAGCTATTGGAATGGCTAATATCCGATAAAGGCGGTCAAGGGGCGATGAGTTCACAAGGATCGCTGGTATCGCTCCCTCCCTCAATCAACTTGTGAGCATGACGCGCACCTCCCTATTTGCGATATTAATCCTGTCGCTCGCGACGTGTGCCCTCGCAAGGCAGGCCGCGAATACAAACCCGTCTGCGACGCTCGATTTGCAAGGATACACCGCGGAGCTTGCCCGATGGTCGGCATCAGCGAGCCGTCTGCGCCTGCACCCGGACGAAGCCGCGGCACTCCGCAAGCAGTTGCCTGATCATTGGACGGTCGCCGTCGAGGAACAGCGCTTCCTGGTTTCGACGAAGTGGCTGGGCAATGCACTCGCCAACCTCGCAGCAAACCCCAGATTGGCGACTGAAACCTCGCAGGAGATGGGCGATCGCCTCGAAGCCATGCGCCAGGACTCTCAAACCTTGGCCAAGATTTCGGGGCTCAATTCCACCATGCCGCGCACGAAATTGGACGACATTCTCAAGCGGCGTGAATTCCGCTCCGTCCGCGCGTCGAACCAGGTGGAATCATTATGGGACCGGCTTGTCGACTGGGTGTGGGGATTGATCGCCAAACTATTTAATCGCATGGGAAGCCATCCGGTAGTAGCTACAGCTTTACTTTGGGGCGTGGTCGTTGCGCTTAGCCTGATCTTCCTGGGCTGGCTGATTTATTCACTCACGCACCTTTCGCTCGCCAACCTTTCGTTTCGCCGACCGCCAGCTCCAATGGAAGGGGCGCCCCCACCCGGCAATTGGGAAGAGTGGGCCGAGCGAGTCCGCGCCTCCGCCGCGCGGGGTGACTATCGTGAAGCGATTCGAATCATCTACGGCGCAGCCGTGCGTCGCATCGAGGAGGCTGGAACGTGGCATGTTGACCCTTCTCGCACCCATCGGGAATACGTGCGCCTCCTGCCCGCGGACTCATTACAACGACCTGCCTTGGTTGCCATCACCACTTGCTTTGAGCGCGTCTGGTATGGGAACGCGCAGGCTTCCTCCGCTGATTATGAAATCGCCCTGGCAGAATTGGAGTCGCTGCGATGACTCTTCCCCTTGACTCCGGCGACAGGAAAATTCTGCTCTTTTCCGTCTGCCTGCTTGCGTTTCTCTCGGTCATGGTGCTCTTGGTCCCAAGGGGAGCTGAGAATTCGCCGCGCAGCTCTCCTTCCACATACTCCACCGCCAATAATGGCGCAAAGGCCGCATACACGTTGCTTGGGGAAATGGGCTATCGCGTCGAGCGTTGGATACAACCTCCCGGGGAATTGCCGGCGCCTTCGAGGGATACTCTGCTCATCATCGCGGGCCCATCCATTTTGGCCACGGATGAGGAGGAAACACATATAAAGCAGTTTGCCGCGCAAGGTGGCCGCGTGCTCCTTAGCGGGCCGCTGGGTGCTACCATGATCGGCGCGCGTGGCGTTGACCCGACGCCGGCAATCCAGGATGAATGGCGTACATTTGCCGCCGAACAGCCCGCGCCTCTCACGCGTCATGCGCCGGAAATCACAATGGAAAGTTCGGTTCGCTGGGTTCATCAATCCCCCGGCCAGCAGCGATACTATGGTGACAGCGAGGGCGCCACAGTCACCAAAATCCCTATTGGCAAAGGTGAGATTATCTGGTGGGCGGGTGATTCACCCCTGAGCAATTTCGGAATCACCAAGGCCTCGAACCTGGCGCTCTTTTTGAATTCGGTGGGGCCGCCGGGCCAAACCCGCATCCTATGGGACGAATACTTTCATGGTGTACGGCTTGGATTGTGGGATTACCTCGAGCGCAGCCCTGTGCCCTGGGCCGCGTTGCAGTTCCTGCTGCTTGCGATGTTTATAGTCTTCACCTACGCTCGACGCAGTGGGGCGACTCGGCCAATCCGTCGCGAGTCTCGTCTTTCGCCACTCGAATTCGTGGTAACCCTTGGGGCACTCTATGAGCGAAGGCGAGAAGCCAAGGGGGCCCTGGAAATTGCCTATTCCCATTTTCGCTTTCTCCTCGCGCGACGGTTGGGAATTCCTTCCCCTGTGACAACCGCCGAGTTAATCCGGAGCGTAGAGGAAAGGCCGGGATGGAAGATTCCGGGCTTTCGCGACACAGTGCAGGAGATCGAGTCGGCGCTGAAGCTCCCGGGCGTTTCGGAGCAGAGGGCTTTGACTTGGATTGGCGAACTCTACAATTTCGCCGCTCGCCTCGACGGGACCCCGAGGAGGCCCAAGGAAGCGTAGCGCGGACCTGTTGTGTAGGTCCGCGGCTTTTCGTAGCCAAGTTGGAATAAGCTGCAGACCTTCAAGACAAGTTTGCGCCATAGCTGGTCCTCAGCGGGGAACAAGGAGACTTTAATGGCCGGGGATGTTCAAAAATTTGCCGAGCACGCACGCGCTGAAATTGGCAAGGTGATTGTGGGGCAAGAGGAAGTCATCAACCTGATGTTGGCAGTATTGATCTGTGGTGGACACGCACTCATGGAGGGAGTCCCGGGGATTGCCAAGACTCTCGCGGTAAAAGTCCTGGCACACATCTGCGGTCTGGATTTTCAGCGCGTACAGTGCACTCCCGATTTGATGCCCGCCGACATCCTGGGGGCCAACGTGTTCAACATGGCTTCCAGCACCTTCACGCTGCGACGCGGCCCAGTATTTACCGGCCTGCTGCTTGTGGATGAGGTGAACCGCGTTCCTCCCCGAACTCAGTCGGCGCTGCTTGAGTCGATGGAAGAGCGTCAAGTTACTCTCGACGGGACGTGCTACCCGCTTTCGCCTTTCTTCACGGTTTTCGCCACGCAGAACCCCGTCGAGTTCGAGGGTACCTACCCGCTCCCGGAGGCGCAACTGGACCGCTTCTTGCTTAAGATTCGTGTGCCGTACCCCGCGGCCGACAAGGAAGTGGAAATTCTCGAACGCTACCAGCGCGGATTCGACCCGCACCACATCGAAACCCTCGGGCTTTCGCCGGTTGACCCCGGATCGCTGGCGGCGGCGCGCCGCGAGGTCGCGGACTTGAAAGTGGAGCCGGGGATCTTTCGTTACATCGTCGCCGTGGTGCAGAGAACGCGCGACTGGCCGGCCTTGAGCCTGGGTGGAAGTCCGCGCGCCACGGTGGCCCTGATGCTCGCGGCGAAAACCCTGGCCGCAATGGACGGACGTGACTATCTGATTCCCGATGACGTTAAGGCGGCGGCCCCTCCCGTCCTTCGTCATCGGCTTCTGGTTAAACCCGAAGCTGACCTCGAGGGCATATCGAGCGATCACGTTGTGGCCGAAGTGTTAGCCGCTGTCGAGGTTCCGAAATGAACAAGCCGGGCCGCCTCATGCCTCTAACCATGAGCACCCCCGCGGCGAGCGCCCGGCGGTGGCCTGGCGCTTTCCAGTCACGTTTTTTCCTCGCCTTGATTCTCGGTCTGTTGTGGATCGGCCCCGCCTGGTGGAATCGGCGAATCCTTTACGGCATGCTGGTCTGGGATGTTGTGGTGTTTGTGGCGTGGATTATCGACTTCCGGCGGCTGCCATCGCCCGCCCAAATCGCAGTATCTCGCGAGTGGTGCGAACCTCCCTCGCTCGACCTTGATTCGCAGGTGGTGTTGCAGGTGACGAATCACTCGGCGCGCATGCTGGAGATGAGCCTCGAAGACGATGTCCCTTTCACTCTCGCTGGGAAGCTGCCCAAGTTCAGGGTGAGCGTCCCGCCGCGCGGGATCGTGCGGGCGGCCTATACCATCCACCCCACGACGAGGGGCGATATCCAAGTTGGCCGTGTCTTTTTGCGTTATTGCAGCCCCGTCAGGTTTGCCGAACGTTGGGCAATTGCCGAACTCAGTTTGACGGTCCGCGTTTACCCGAACCTGCGCGAGCCCCAACGCTATACGCTTTATCTGGTGCGCAGCCGGCAAATCGAGCAGGAGAAACGTCTGAAACGCCTGCTGGGAAGAGGGCGTGAGTTTGAGAGCCTGCGCGAGTATCGCGAGTCTGACGAAATGCGCGATATCTCCTGGACGGCCACGGCGCGCCACGGAAAGTTAATTAGCCGGGTATATCAGGTGGAGCGGAGTCAATCCGTATTCCTGATTGTCGATGCCGGCCGCCTGATGCTGGCCAGAACCCGCCCGCCGCTCGACTCCCGCATGCGCTTCTCCGTACCTCAGCCAGCCCAGCAATCCGGCTCGAAGGGCTTGAGCGGCGACGCTGGACCGTTTGTGGCTGATGGCTCCGCAACGGCCGACTCGACCCCGCCGCCGCTCATGAAGCTCGATTATGCCGTCAATGCCGCATTGAGCCTCGCTCACGTCGCGATGCATTCGGGTGACACCACGGGTCTGGTGACCTACGGGAGGAAGCTCCAGTCCTATTTGCCGGCGGCGCGCGGCGCCGAGCATTTGCGCCACCTTTTGGAGCAGCTAGCCCTAGTCGAGGGTGAGTCTGTCGAGGCCAACCATGCCCTGGCTGCGGACTGTCTGCTCACGCGTCACCGGAGGAGGAGCTTGGTGGTATGGCTGACGGACTTGGCTGAAACCGCCGCGACTCCGGAAGTCATCGAAGCCGCATCCCGCCTGCTGCCCCAGCACGTGGTCTTGTTTGCTGTGGTGGGTGAACCCGAATTGCGTGCGCTGGTCGCACGCCGGCCGGATTCGCCCACCCAAATGTACCAATACGTCGCGGCGCAGGAGATCATCCAGCGGCGTGAGATTCTGCTGCGTCGCCTGCGGGAGCATGGAGCGCTGGCGATGGAATTCTTGCCCGGCCAATTGTCCTCGGAAATTGTTAACCATTACCTTCAGATCAAGTCGAAAGGCTTGCTCTGATCGGCAGCGCTGAAGCGCTCCTGTTTTGTGGGTCCGCGGTTATTCCCCAATTGATAACGAAAGGCCGCGGACCTACCGAACAGGTCCGCGCTTTGCTCGCTTCCTTCCACTCTGGGCTAAGTAAAGAACCAGCAACCCGCCCACCGCAGCCGAGCATGCGAACTTCGCCGCTATGGGAAGGTCGGATGGCGAGAAGAATCCTTCCAGCACTCCCGCGACAATCAACACGGGGATGATCCCCAGGGCCAAGCGCACTCCCTGGCCACCATAGAAAGTCAGGGCCTCGCGGCGAGGGAGTTCCCCGGGGAAAAGCAAACCGCGTCCCAAAAGCAAGCCGGCGCCGCCAGCAATAAAAATCGCGGGCAATTCCAAAGCCCCATGCGGGGCGACGAATGACCAAAGTTGCAGGCTCATTCCGGCCTGCCAGCATGCCGCGCCGATGACTCCGATCACTACGCCGTTCATTGTCAGCAAGTAGACAGTCCCGATGCCGCCCAAAATCCCCGCGGCGAACATAGTGAAAGAAACGCTCATATTATTGGTCATGATGGCGCTGGAGGCCAGGGGCTTGATCGTGAGCACGGAATGTGTCCACATCTCCCGGCGGTCAATCGTGCTACTCATCTCCGGGCCAAGGAAAAATCGTTGGAAGGAAGGGTCCGCAAGACTGGTAAAGAACCCTGCGAGTCCCCCGATTAGAAAGAGCATAGAAGCCAGGGCCGTGTAGCTCCACGTCTCGCGAAAAATACGGGGAAAGTCCACCCGATAAAATCCCAAGATACCGCGTGGGCGCACGCGACGTCCCATGTAAATCAGGTTGTGGGCGCGAGCGAGAAGCTGATTCAGGTACGCTGCCCAAGGTTGGCTTAGGGGGTCCTCGCGCACCGATGCCAGGTCGGCCGCAATTTGACGGTAAAGCAACCCGAGTTCTTGGAGTTCCGAATGAGCGAGGGCGCCCACTCCTCGGTGACCGGCTTTCTTGATAATCGCCTCGATCCGGTCCCAGTACGGCTTGCGTTTTCCGAGCCAGCGTGCGCTAATCATGAGGAGCACCGGCGATCGATGAGCGGCGTGTGATCGTGACCGCCCTATCGTTGCCTGCAAGCCTTGTATTCTATCGCCAAGCGCGAGCGAAGTTCAATTTTCGGATGTCGCCCCTGACGGGGCTGGGAAGCGTTGCGATTTGTCATTTTTCCCACGGCTGACGCCGTGGGCTACATTATATCGCCGCTACCGCGGCTTCGGAGAATGTCGAAGAAGCACGTCCTTGAACATTGGACCCTAATTTCCCATGGATAACCTGGTCATTGATACGCCCGAACAAATCCCTCTGGAATTTCCGCTGGCAGGAATCGGCAGCCGGTTCCTGGCGCTCGCTCTGGACACACTTCTGCAAGCAGCCGCCGGGGTGATTCTGGCCGTCATTGCCATCGCCATGGGGATGCGAGTTCACAAAATGCCAAGCCGCGGAGCGTGGACTTTCGCTGTCCTGGTGATTTTGTGGTTCCTGGTCCAATTTGGATACTTCATGCTCTTCGAAGCGATCTGGAACGGCCAGACTCCCGGCAAGCGTTTGACCCACTTGCGCGTGATCCAGGACTCCGGCCGGCCCATCACGGTCTATGAGGCGGCCGCGCGCAACCTCCTGAGGATTGTGGACAGCATTCCGGGTCTTTATGGCGTGGCCATTATCAGCGCCTTGTTTAGCGCCAAGAGCAAGCGGCTGGGTGATTACGTGGCCGGCACCGTGGTCGTCCATGAAAGGCCTGCGGTGCTCGAGACCGGAGTTCAATGGGACGCGGCCGCCTCCGCGGGTGGTTCCCGGTACGACGTTTCGAAGATCACACCCGAGGAATTCCAGTTGATCGAAGCCTTTTTGTTCCGGAGGAACCAGCTTGCCGCGGAGGTGCGAACGGAAACCGGCCGGATGATCATGACGCGCCTTTCAGCCCGCTTGGAATTCACCCCGGAAGACGCGCGCAATCCCGAAGTCCTTCTGGAAACACTCGCCACCGCATATCGAGCCTGCGCCCGTTACGGTCAACCGGGTCTCGCCTCGCGCTGACTTGTAGTATGATAGTTTGTGAATATGCAACATTGACCCGAGGGGAAGCGTAGCGCGGACCTGTTTTGTAGGTCCGCGGCCTTTCCTTACCCATCGGGGACGAGCCGCGGACCTACAAAACAGGTCTGATTGGATAACGGCATCGGCTCCAATCCGGTAGACTTGGAAGTGCTCAACGACCAAGGCGAGCCGGGAAAGGAGCCGAAGCCATGCAGCATTTTATC
>JBEKLF010000015.1:0-64910 GCA_050010335.1 Terriglobia bacterium | reverse complement strand
AATCTCTTCGACGCCCACCAAACTTCTTTCAATCGCCCAACCCACCAAACTACAAGCCCTTGCCCTCCATCGTCCTCCAAGGCCTGCTACCCGCTCTGCTCCCCTATCGACGGATTGGGGACGCAATTTCTAAAATCCCCCATGGTTCAATTGCCGCTCTGCGTAGTAAACTGTTTTCTCTGCTTTGATGTACGGCGGGATGGCGGAGGGATCAACCATCCGCCTGGTGGGAGGGTGGCAGCCCGCCGTTTGATTTGCCCGCAGCGGCGGCCAAACCAACTGCCCGAAGGCGTCTGGCATCGAAGCATTTGGAGATTGCGAGATTCCTCGTCGCCTACGGCTCTTCCGAATGACAGCCCCGAGGGATTTTCCCGCACCCTGTGAACCCTCACCCAAGCCCGTCGTGAGAAATTCAGATTAAGATGCTCAGGAGGTCCAATTGATCATGGTGAAGAAAAAGACGGTGCAGGGGTTGATGGCACTGACCGTTCTTTTATGGAGTACAGGTAGTGTGCAAGCACGAGATCTTTTGAAGGATGTCCAGGCTGATGTTTTTGTGTTGGGAGGGGGATCGACCCTTGTTGATGCGCAGTACTTTGACTCGGCGGGCAGACTGATGCATTCCCGCTTTGATGTGGGCCCGAAATTTAGCGTGGGCGTCGCGGTGCCTTACGGGAAGCTTCTTAACATTGAGACGGCGTTCTCGGGGGGACCGAACAATTTGTGGTTGACCAACACGAACATTTTCCCACACACACAAAGCGATGGATCAGTCGTGGAGTATCCGGCACGATTTTATGCCGGCAGCTTGAGTGCCGTATTCCACGCGCCTTTCTCTTATCGTCACTTTCGCCCTTATGCGGAGGGCGGGGTGGAGTACGACAGGTACACTCCGACACGGGGGGCGATCGCCACCGCCAGAAACCATGGATGGGCCACAGTGAACACGGCGCTTCTCACCCATAACGACAAATTCGGCATGAACGTGGGAGTCGGCATCGACCGCAAATTCACCAAGCGTATCACCTTCCGCATTGACCTGCGAGATCACATTACCAGTTCGCCTGCCTTTGGCATTCCCCCAGCGCAGACTGAGGCTAGTATTGCCATTTTTCCCGTCAAAGGGCGCGCCAACAATATTATGTACACGGCGGGAATTCTCTACCACCTCGGGAAGTTGTGAGGGCCCAGTGGTTCCGTGGATCGCCAGCGGCGGTCCAAAAGATAATTCCGTCTGACCGGAAAACCACTATGGCTTGTTAAATGATGGCATCAGGGGGTGGAAAGGCGTAACCTTGACCCCTTTTTGATCGTCGAATATAAGAGGTTAAATCTGTTAGGTGAACAAGCCCGCTTCGTGGGAACCAATTTGGAAATGGTGGCAAGCGCAGCGAAATAAGGGAAGGGTAAAATTCAGTAAACACAAACCATACCCCCGAGGGCATAATAAGGCGACTGCCGGCGGGTTGAGCCCGCGGTGAGGATCCATCGGCAATAAGGGAAGCCCTATCTTACAAAAACCTGCATTTGGCCACGTGTATTCTGTTTTCCTCAGCAAGAGCAGAGGCTAAGAAATTATGAATCTGGAAAAATCCAACACGCTAGACCGGCATGACGCGCAAGAAACTATGCCGAGCTTTCAGATGAATGAGGCCCCACCTCCCGGCAAGCGCAAGAGTTACGGATGGTTGTGGCTGGCGATTGTGGTACTGGTGGGGGTGGGCGTCTATTATTTTCGCTCTCATGCAAGCTCGGCAAAGGCTGCCAGTGGCTCCGCCCAATCGATGGGCGGCGGATTTGGTCGAGGTCCGGGCGAAATCCCCGTAGATGCTGCCCGCGCGCGCAAGGGTGACATCGGCGTTTATGATACCGGCCTGGGCTCAGTGACCCCGATTTATACGGTAACCGTCAAGAGTCAAATCTCCGGATACCTGATGCAGGTGTTGTATAAGGAAGGCCAGATCGTCAATAAAGGCGATGCGCTAGCGGAAATTGACCCCCGTCCATATCAAGTCATGCTGGAGCAAGCGGAAGCGGGATTGGCCAGGGATCAAGCCAACCTGGAGAACGCTATCGTGGATTTGAAGCGGTATCAAACGCTGGTCCCCCTGAAAGCCGTTCCCGAACAGCAATTGGCGACGCAGGAAGCTTTGGTCAAGTCCACCGAGGCCGTCGTGAAAACGGACCAGGCGCAAATTGACGTCGCCAAACTTGATCTCGTCTATTGCCACATCACGGCCCCGATCGCCGGCCGCGTGGGACTTCGGCTCGTCGATCCGGGAAATTATGTAACCGCCAACGACGCTACGGGATTAGTGGTCATCACCCAGATCCAGCCTATCAGCGTGATTTTCCCGCTGGGCGAGGACCAGCTCCCCCTCATCATGGGTAGAATGCGTGCGGGGGCACGGTTAAAGGTGGAAGCCTATGACCGGGAAATGACGACCAAGCTCTCCCAAGGGTGGTTGGAAACGTTGGATAATCAGATTGACCCGACCACCGGCACCGTCAAATTTCGGGCGAACTTTGACAACCGCGATGGGAACTTGTTCCCCAACCAGTTTGTCAACGCGCGATTATTGGTGGAAGAAAAGCAGGGCGTAACGCTGATCCCCACTGCTGCCGTGCAACGGAACTCACAGGCAACTTACGTTTACCTGATCAAACCTGACTCCAGTGTCACGGTGCGGAAAATAACGCTCGGGACGTCGGAGGGGGACGATTCGGAAGTTACCTCCGGCTTGGTTCCCGGTGACCAAGTCGTGATGACGGGGGTTGACAAGCTCCAGGAAGGAAGCAAGGTAAGGGTAGCAAAGCCGGAAGAGCGGGGTTCAAAAGGGAACTCATGAACCCCTCAAGGATCTTTATCCTCCGGCCGATCGCAACGTCACTGCTGATGGCCGCAATCCTCCTGGTGGGCGCGGTGGCTTTCAAACAGTTACCGGTCTCCGCCTTGCCGGAGGTCGATTATCCTACTATCCAGGTGATCACTTTCTACCCGGGGGCCAGCCCGGATGTGATGGCCTCGTCGGTCACGGCTCCTCTGGAGCGCCAGTTCGGCCAGGTGCCGGGGCTCCAGCAGATGACCTCGACCAGCTCCGACGGCAGTTCCATCATCACCTTGCAGTTCACCCTCATCCTGAATATCGACGTGGCTGAGCAGGAAGTGCAACAATCCATCAATGCGGCGGGAACTTACCTGCCTCCCGACCTTCCCACACCACCCATCTACAGCAAGAGCAACCCTGCCGACGCCCCGGTCCTAACCCTGGCGCTCGCTTCCCAGACGCTGCCCTTGTCGAAGGTCGAGGACCTTGCGGACACGCGCCTGGCGCCGAAGATTTCCCAGTTGCCCGGGGTGGGCCTGGTGAGCATCAGCGGCGGCCAGAAACCCGCCGTGCGGATTCGGGCCAATCCTACCCTGCTGGCCTCCTACGGCCTCAACCTGGAAGATCTGCGCAACGTCATCGTGTCCGCCAACGTTAACCAGGCGAAAGGCAATTTTGATAGCCTGCACCAGACCTATCAAATCGGCGCCAATGACCAGTTGCTCTCTGCCGCTGACTATGCGCCGCTCGTGGTTGCTTACCGGAACGGCTCCCCGGTGAAGATAACCGACGTGGCCACGGTCGGGGACGACGTGGAAAACCTCCGCCAAGCGGCCTGGATGAACGACGTTCCCTCCGTCATCGTGAATATTCAGCGCCAACCGGGCGCGAACGTCATCGCCGTGGTGGATCGTATCAAGGCCCTTCTGGATCAGCTCACGAAATCACTGCCGTCCTCCGTCCAGGTCAAGATTCTGACTGACCGGACCACCACCATTCGCGCTTCCGTCGCTGACGTGGAGTTTGAACTGATGCTCACGGTGGCGCTGGTGGTGATGGTCATCTTTCTGTTCTTGCGCAACTTGGCCGCTACCGTCATTCCCAGCGTGGCCGTTCCCCTTTCCCTGGTCGGGACCTTTGGCGTGATGTATCTGCTCGGTTACAGCCTTAACAACCTGAGCTTGATGGCCTTGACCATTTCCACCGGTTTCGTCGTGGACGATGCCATTGTCATGATCGAGAACATCACGCGCTACATCGAAGAGGGCGATCCGCCGCTTCAGGCGGCGCTAAAAGGGTCCAAACAGATTGGCTTCACCATTGTTTCGCTGACCATCTCCTTGATCGCCGTGCTCATTCCGCTCCTGTTTATGGGCGACATTGTCGGGCGGCTTTTCCGCGAGTTCGCCGTCACCTTGGCGGTCACCATCCTGGTTTCCGCCATCGTGTCCCTGACCCTCACGCCCATGATGTGCTCAAAGCTGCTTAAACATTCACCGGAAGCCGATCAGACCCGGTTCTATCGGATCACCGAGCACGGTTGGAAGGCCATCATTTCCTTCTATGACCGGACGCTCCAGGTGGTTCTGCGCCATCAGACCACGACTCTTGTGGTCGCCGCCGGGACGCTGGTCCTTACGATTCTGCTCTATATTTACATTCCCAAGGGGTTCTTCCCGATTCAAGATACCGGGGTCATCCAAGGCGTTTCCGAAGCCGCGCAGACGGTCTCTTTCCAGGAAATGGCCAACGAGCAGCAAGCCCTCGGCAAGATCATTTTGCATGATCCGGCGGTCGAAAGTCTGTCCTCGTTTATAGGCATCGATGGAACCAACGCCACGCTGAACAGCGGGCGCATTCTGATCAACCTGAAGCCGATCGACGAGCGCAAGATCAGCGCCAGCGACGTCATCCGCCGCTTGCAGCCGGAGCTGGCCCGCGTGCCGGGAATCACTCTGTACATGCAGCCGGTGCAGGATATCAGCGTGGAGGACAGGGTCAGCCGCACGCAGTTTCAGTACACCTTGGAAGATCCCAATGTCAACGAGCTGGATTCTTACGCGCCCCGAATGGTCAAAAAACTGCAAGAGTTGCCGGAATTGCGGGACGTGGCAAGCGACCAACAGGAGGGCGGACTGCGCGCCAAGCTGGTCTTCGACCGCAATACGGCTTACCGCCTCGGCATCATGCCCTCCACCATCGATCAAACCCTCTATGACGCCTATGGCCAGCGGGAAGTGTCCACGATCTTTACCCAGTTGAACCAATATCACGTGGTGCTCGAAGTGAAGCAGGATTTTCAGCGGAATCCGCTGGATCTGCGCGACCTCTTCATCCGCACCAACGCGGCCAGCACCAGCGCCACCGGGTCGACAGGATTAGTATCAGGCGGATCGGCCTCCGCCCAGTTGTTCGGACCCACCAGCTCCCTGACCGCTGCCACCACCAGCTTATCGAATTCAACTTCCTCCTCCGGTCTCTCCTCCATGATTGGTTCGGATACCGCCTTCGGCGGGGGACAGATTGCGTCCACTTCCCACTTCCCCAACGGTGGCCAAGTGCCGCTGGCGGCCTTCACGCACATCGAGGAGATGAACGCTCCCATTACCGTGAACCACCAGGGCCAGTTCCCGGTGGTTACCCTCTCTTTCAATCTGGCGCCCGGCGCTTCGCTGGGAGATGCGGTGAAAGCTGTGAACAAAGTGAAGGCCGAGATCAACATGCCGGCCAGCATTCAGGGAGACTTTCAGGGTACGGCGGCGTCCTTCCTGTCTTCGCTTTCCAACGAACCTATCCTGATCCTGGCGGCCTTGGTTACGGTTTACATCGTTCTCGGCGTCTTGTATGAAAGCTACATTCACCCCATCACCATCCTGTCTACGCTGCCTTCCGCAGGTGTGGGCGCTCTGCTGTCGCTCATGATCTGCCGGGTTGATTTCAGTGTGATCGCGCTGATCGGGTTGGTCTTGCTCATCGGCATTGTGAAGAAGAACGGCATTATGATGATCGATTTTGCCTTGGACGCGGAGCGCAAGGAAGGGATGACGCCGGTGAATGCCATCTATCAAGCCTGCTTGCTGCGCTTCCGGCCCATTATGATGACCACCATGGCGGCGCTACTGGCCGGGGTGCCCTTGGCGCTGGGCACCGGCATGGGTTCGGAACTGCGCCGCCCTCTAGGGATCGCCATGGTCGGCGGGCTCCTGCTAAGTCAGTTGCTGACGCTTTATACGACCCCGGTCATTTATCTCTGGTTTGACCGCCTGGCGGCGCGTTTTTCCCTTCGGCATGACGACAGCCCTGGCGCTGAGCCGGTTCCGGCGGAATAAGCCATGAACATTTCCGAGCCTTTCATCCACAGACCGATTGCTACGACGCTCCTTGTCATCGCTATTACTTTGGCCGGAGCCGTCGCCTTCCGGCTTCTTCCCGTATCGCCACTGCCCCGGGTGGACTTCCCCACCATCTCCGTGAACGCGGGTTTGCCGGGCGCCAGTCCCGAGATCATGGCCTCCGCGGTGGCCACTCCCCTGGAGCGGCAATTCGCGCGTATTGCCTCCGTCACCGAAATGACGTCTGCGAGTAGCCTCGGGAGCACCAGCGTAACGTTACAATTCGATTTGAACCGCGACATTAACGCCGCGGCGCGTGACGTGCAGGCCGCCATCAACGCTGCCCGCGGCTACTTGCCCACCAACCTTCCCAACAACCCTACCTACCGAAAAGTGAATCCGGCCGATTCGCCGATTTTCATCCTGGCACTGACTTCCAACGTGCTGAGCAAAAGCCAGATGTACGATGCCGCCTCGTCGATTCTGGCGCAGAAGCTTTCGCAGGTGAGCGGAGTGGGCCAGGTGATCGTGGGCGGAGGGGCGCTGCCGGGCGTTCGGATCGAGCTAAATCCGACCGCCCTGAACAAATATGGCATCGGCCTCGAGAAGGTCGGGAGTGTGTTAAGCGGAGCCAATGCCAACACACCGAAAGGACACTTTTCCGACGGTCACCGCATGATTGAAGTGGGCGCCAACGATCAGCTCTTCCGTGCCGTTGATTACATGCCGTTAATCGTGGCTTACCGGAACGGATCGGCAGTGCGGATCTCCGATATCGGCCTAGCCCGGGATGCCCCGGAAGACGTTCGTCAGTCGGGCTATTCGAACGGCAAGCCCTCCGTTCTGATCATCATCTTCCGCCAACCCAATGCCAACATCATCGATACGGTGGATGGTATTCGCGCGGCGCTTCCCCAGCTTAAGGCTGCCATTCCGCAATCCATCGATTGGGTCGTGGCCATGGATCAAACCCTGACCATCCGCTCCTCTGTGAGCAATGTCGAGCAAACGTTGATCATCTCGGTGATTCTGGTGATTTTGGTCGTCTTCCTTTTTCTGCGGAACGTGCGGACCACCTTCATTCCCAGCATCGTCGTTCCTGTATCGCTGATTGGAACGTTCGGTGTGATGTACCTGTTGGACTACAGCCTGGACAATCTGTCGTTGATGGCGCTCTGCATCTCCACGGGCTTTGTCGTGGACGACGCCATCGTGGTGATTGAGAACATCTCGCGCTATCTCGAAAAGGGAATGCATCCGTTTCAGGCCGCAATGGTGGGGGCTAAGGAGATCGGCTCTACCGTGCTGACCATCAGTATTTCGCTGGTGGCGGTGTTCATCCCTTTGCTGTTGATGGGAGGCATCGTCGGCCGTTTGTTTCGCGAGTTCGCGGTAACGCTCTCCGTGGCGATCATGGTCTCGATGGTGGTTTCACTCACCGCGACGCCCACCATGTGCGCTCACCTGTTGAAAGAGCATCAGTCGCATGGCCGACTGTACCGGACCAGCGAGCAGGGCTTCAACTGGGTCGTGAAGGCGTATGGCAGAACTCTGTCCACGGTGCTGCGCTTTCCGGCGATTACGCTGGCCGTACTGCTGGCCACGGTTGGGCTCAACGTTTACCTGTACACTTATGTGCCCAAGGGGTTCTTTCCGCAGCAGGATAACGGACGGATGATGGGCGCGATTCAAGCCGACCAGGATACCTCGTTTCAAGCCATGGACGGGACTTTGAAGCAAATGATCAAAATGATCGTCGCGGATCCGGCCATTGATACCGTTGAAGGATTTACGGGCGGCGGAAACACGGCAAGGATGTTCATCTCTCTCAAGCCCCCCGGGGAAAGAGCCGCCAGTAATGCGCCCGAGGCACAAAGAAACATCACGGCAGACCAGATCATCGCCCGGCTGCGGCCCAAGCTGGGCCGGGTGCCGGGCGCCACGCTTTATATGCAAGCGGCGCAAGACGTACGCGTCGGGGGACGGTTTGCCAACGCCCAATATCAGTACACGATGCGCGGCGACAACCTGCAAGACCTGGATAACTATGCTCCCCGCATGCTCCAACAGTTGCGAGGCATCCCCCTCATCGCCGACGTGAGCAGCGACCAGCAGGACCTTGGGCTGCAAGCCTGGGTGCAGTACGATCGCGCCACGGCGGCGCGGTTCGGAATCTCGCCGCAGCTCATTGACAATACGCTCTATGACGCTTTCGGGCAGCGCCAGATCTCCACGATGTACACCGCGCTGAATCAATATCACGTGGTCATGGAGGTGGCGCCCGAATACTGGCAGAATCCGCTGTTCTTGCGCCAGATTTACGTGACGTCGCCGGCCGGAAATCAGGTTCCCTTGAGCGCCATCGCCAGTGACGCTTCCATCACCGCGCCGCTGGCGGTGAACCACCAAGGCCTCTTTCCGTCCGTAACAATCTCATTTAACCTCCGGCCAGGGGTGGCACTGGGAGATGCCGTGGATGTCATTAATGCTTCTGCCGCCAAGATTGGTCTGCCCGCAACGATCCATACGGGTTTTGCCGGGACCGCGCAAGCCTATCAGGATTCGCTTGGCAGCGAACCGCTTCTGATCGCGGCAGCGCTGGTGGCGGTTTACCTCGTGCTCGGCATCCTTTACGAAAGCTATGTACATCCCGTTACCATCCTTTCCACTCTTCCCTCGGCCGGTGTCGGTGCGCTGCTGGCGCTGCTGCTCACCCACACTGATCTAAGCGTCATCGCCATCATCGGAATCATCCTGTTGATCGGGCTGGTGAAGAAGAACGGCATCCTGATGGTCGACTTTGCCATTTCCGCGGAGCGGAACGAAGGCAAGAATTCACGCGACGCCATCTACGAAGCATGCTTGTTGCGGTTCCGGCCGATCCTGATGACGACGATGGCCGCGATGTTGGGTGCTGTGCCGCTCGCCCTCGGTACCGGCACAGGATCGGAGTTGCGCCGCCCGCTGGGAATCGCCATCATCGGCGGGCTGATCGTAAGCCAGTTGCTGACGTTGTACACAACTCCCGTGGTGTACCTCTATTTTGACCGGTTGCAGAATTGGCGGCACCGGGCACAGGTGACAATTCCCGCGACCGACTTGCCCTTAGCCCCGGAGATCTAAATTCAGAAGGTAGAAGGAAGTAAGCGGTAGGCAGAGAGCAGAAAGCAGAAAGCGGTAGGCAGAATGCAGAAAGCAGAAAGGGGTAGATTGATGGACGGAAGGGAAGTACGAAGGCAAATGGCAAAAGGCAAAAGGCAAGAGTCAAAACCCAGGACGCGCGCACTTTTGAATTCAGCGTTTTGCGCTTTGCCATTTGACTTTTCTCTCTGCCTACTGCTTATGGTCTCCTGCTTACTGCTTCCTTCTTGCATGGTGGGCCCCAATTACCGCCGCCCACCTGCCGCCGCGCCACCGACTTACAAGGAACTCCCGCCCGCGGGCTCTCCCCAGGCTTCGGAGTGGGCGCCCGCGCAGCCCAACGACGCCATGGCCCGCGGCAAGTGGTGGGAAATCTATAACGACCCGGAGCTCAACGCGCTGGAAGAACAGGTGAGTGTCTCCAACCAGAATCTCATCGCGGCAGAGGCGCAATTCCGCGAGGCTAAATTCGCCGTCCGGATTGCGCGTTCAAACCTGTACCCCACCGTTTCCGGCGCTCCTTCCATTGTGAACTCGCGAGTGACGGGCACCAATAGTGGAAACGCTTATACCACCTATGAACTTCCGGTGGACGTGTCGTATCAAGCCGACATTTGGGGAAGTATCCGGCGCAGCATCGTTGCAAGCGCCGAGGCCGCGCAAGCGAGTGATGCCCAACTGGAAAATGCGCGACTGTCTTACCAAGCCGAACTGGCGCAGGATTACTTTGAGTTGCGCGGAACCGACGGCGAAAAAGAATTGCTCGACACTACCGTGAAGTCCTATCAGGATTACCTCAAGCTCACCCAAGAAAGGTTTGATAGTGGGGTGGCATCGGGGTCCGACGTTGCTCAGGCGCAGACTCAACTGGAGACCGCGCGGGCTCAGATGATCGATTTTGATGTAGCGCGCACACAGTACGAGCACGCCATTGCCGTGCTGGCGGGCAAGGCCCCCGCGGATCTTTCTATCTCCGCAGGTGGCATCAAGATCACGCCGCCACCCGTGCCGGTAGGAATACCCTCCAACCTTCTGGAACGCCGCCCCGATATCGCCGCCGCAGAACGGCAGATGGCCCAGGCCAACGAGCAGATCGGCATTGCCCAGTCCGCCTATTACCCAACCCTGACCCTCGCCACCGGCAGCGGAGTAGGCCTTGGAAGTGCGGATTTCCTGAAGTGGTTCTCCTGGCCAAGCCGTTTCTTCTCCGTGGGGCCGCAGTTGGCGGAAACCCTCTTTGATGCCGGGAGGCGCCACGCGACGGTAAATCAGTCACAGGCGGCCTATGACGCCACGGTGGCGAATTATCGCCAAACTGTGCTCACCGCCTTCCAGCAAGTCGAGGATTCCCTGGCGGCGTTGCGCGTACTTGAGAACGAAGCGAAAGCCGAGGACGATGCCGTGCAAGCTGCCCAGAATTCACTGGATATTTCCACCTACCAATACAAGGCGGGCGTCGTCAACTACCTTACCGTCATCACCGAGCAAGCCATCCTTTTGCAAGACCAGGAGCAAGCCCTAAACATTCTGACTCGCCGCATGAGCTCGAGCGTCCTTCTGATTGAAGCGCTGGGCGGCGGTTGGAACTCCTCGAAACTTCCCACGGTAAACGACGTGAAGGCTGGCAAGTAGAGCCTCATAGGCCTCTACCGGACCAGGTTCGCGTAAAGCCGGAAAGCGAGGGCGGCCATGGCCAAAGTGGCCGCCAGCAGCGCGACGAAATCAAATCCCAATTTTGCGGGCCTCAGAGGGCTTCCAGGCACGGTGAAAAATCCTGGCAAAAATGGGGTTGTTTCATTACCGAGTTTGTTTCATGCTTGGGGCCATGAACACGCCGAAAAATGATCACCTGCGAATTCCGTTGATTGCCGCCCTCGCGGCGTTTGGATTGCATCTGGTGGGGAACCCCCACTATGGATTCTTCCGTGACGAACTCTATCTCATCATTTGTGGGCAGCGTCCGGGGTGGGGCTACGTTGACCAGCCTCCCGTAACGCCGCTTCTCGCCGCCGGATCGCAGTTGTTCGGCCACTCGCTTGCGCTCTTGCGCGCGGTCCCCGCATTCTTTGCCGCCGCGGCCGTTTACGTAACGTGTTTGCTCGCCGTGGAATTGGGGGGAGGAGCTTTTGCCCAGGTTCTCGCCGCGCTCGTGGTTTTTTTCGCCCCCGTCCTCATGAACTTCGGGATGAAAGTCTCCCCTGATGTGGTCGGGCTGTGGCTTTGGCCGCTGACTGCCCTTTACATACTCCGCCTGGCGAAAGGGGCCGATCCTCGCGGGTGGCTGGTGGTGGGGGCCGCCGTTGGCATCTGCCTTGAGAGCAAATACACCGTGGTGTTCTTCGTTGGCGCGTTGCTGCTTGCCTTGCTCCTTACACCTGAACGGAGGATTCTCTTTTCCCGCTGGTTCCTGGCGGGCTGCGCGGTTTGCGGGGTGATCGCTTTGCCGAACTTCCTTTGGCAGGTCTATAACGGGTTTCCCACCCTCGAGTTCCTGCGCAACGCTGAGCATGGGAAGAACATGATCGTCGGACCTGCGCAATACCTGTTTCAGCAACTCCTCATTACTAACGTATTTCTTTCCCTGGTATGGATTGCCGGCTTGGTTTGGCTGCTGTGGAACGCCCGATGGCGTTTCCTGGGTTACACGTACATCATCCTGATTGCTATCATGATCGTGCTGCATGGTAAACACTACTACCCCGCCAATGTGTACCCGTATCTAACGGCGGCGGGCGGTGTGGCCATCGAAGCCTGGACGAATCGACGGAAGGCGCTCCGGCCGATTCTGGCCACCGCGGCGATTGTGTTGGGTCTCGTTTTCGTCCCCTTCGCAATGCCCATATTGCCGGAAGAACAGGCAGCCTCATACACGAACTGGCTTTTTCGCACTATGCACCTTTCGCGCCAAGCCGTCGCCACCGAGCACCATGAACTGCCCACCCTTCCCAGCGATTGGGCCGATATGCATGGCTGGCCCGAACTCGCCGCGACCGTCGCGAAAGTCTATCAGTCCCTGCCGCCGGGTGATCGCGCCCAGGCGGCCATTGCGGCCAACAACTACGGAGAAGCTGCGGCCATCGATTTCTTCGGGCGCCAGTATGGATTGCCTCCTGCGGTGAGCGGCCACAATCAGTATTTCCTCTGGGGAACGCATGGCTACAGCGGTAACGTCGTCATCGATGTGGCGGGTGACTGCGGCGCCAGCGAGCATTTGTTCCAGTCCAGCGAGCGCGCGGCGACTTTTACATCGCCCTGGGTCCAACCGTTCGAAAACAATATTCCTATCATGGTTTGCCGTGGCATCCAGCGGCCCCTACCGGAGTTGTGGCCAAGTGTTAAGTCGTCCTGGTAGGAAGAATCCCTCCCTGGATCTGCGGAGGAAAGCGGGATAAGGCCCTTCGTGTTGCGTCGCCCGCCTGTCGAAACACGCCTTATTCCCAACCGTTTTCAGCGAGCCCTGTGGCGGGCAAACGCAACGATGACCGGCGCCCGTCCCCCCTGATCAGGACTTCGTTCTTGGCCACTTGGATGTCGCGCAACCCTCCAAAATCCTCCGAGACTTGGGCGAGAAAGCTGAAGTAGCGGGCAGTCTTTTTCCCCTTCGCTGGAACGATGGAAAAAGTTGGGGTGTCGAACAGGGGCGACACTGCGAACGCATCCCGCCGCATTACCGGGAAAGGGGTAGAACCGAACTCGAGCCCGCGCGTTTGGCAGCACCCATTCCAAGGCGCCACTGTCCGTGCCTGGTTCTCTTCCCAAATGGCCACCCAGGGAAAATCGCTGTGCCGGAAGCAATAGCCGAAAAGCAGGCGGTGCGGCAGGTTCAGGGCGGCAACGTACTGCACCTGCCGGCGTGGATTCAGCATTACCGACGCGATGAATCCCAGTCCCTGGCGCGCGAAGGGCCGCGCCAGGTCAACGCTTCCGCCCGTCGGCGACGGCGCAAAGGGCCAATGAAAGTTGCGCCCGGAGGCGAGCAACTCATTGCCGCCATAGCCGCCCGCACCGGTTCTTCCCCGGGTGGCGGTGATCGAGATGCGGCTGGTTTCGTTCCCTAAAAAGGGCGGGCCGAGGGTGACGTGTTGAGTCCAATGGAAGAAGTGGTCGGCTTTCCTCTCGTTCGACACGGTCTCGGCAAAATAGGCCACGGACTCGCCGCGCCGCAGGCGGAGCTCGCGGCTGAAGTGCAGGCCCGCCACTGGCAGGCCCACCGCGACGGTGAGGTTGACCTCTTCTGAAGTCGCTCGTAGCCGGGTCTTTTCCCAGCGCGCCGAAGGCGCTTCACCGTGCGTTGAGAGGCCCTGCGCGGCCTCCTCCTCCGACGGCGGGCCGAAATAGTCCAGGCAAATATTGTGCCCGGCGATCCCCGAAAGCAGCTTCCCTTCATGCAACGAGCCGTATTCCGCGGCGTGCTTATCCGCTCGATATTTGTAGGGCTCAATCGACTTCCAAGGTGGAACCCACAGGGGATTAATGACGGGCAATCCGGTTTCAGCCAGGAATTGAAATTCCGCAATGTGGCCGCCCCCGGGCAGGGTCACCATTCGCACAAGGTCATTCTGAAGCGTGTAGGCCTCACGTCCGTTCCATCTCGTTTTCAAGCATTCAAGTCGTGTGGTCATCAAAGTGGTTTCCTTTTCGCCATCGGCAGGCTGCTCGCCTTGTTCCGCGGGAGATCATACCTCACTGTTCGTGCAACATCCTACTTCTTCCCGCCGCAGAAATGAAGTGGCATCACAACTAAAAGAGAATCGAGAGCACGTCGCCGTTAGCGGGAAGAACTCAGCATCCTGCCCGGCCCGGAGATCGATCCCGGCTCTCACTCGTACCGCAGGGCAATGAGCGGGTCGACCTTCATGGCGCGGCGCGCGGGCAGGTAGCTAGCCAGCAGTGCGACGCACGTCAAAATCACGGCGACTGCGCTGAAGGTCACGGGATCGGTCGTGCTGACGCCGAAGAGCAGGCTGGTCATCACGCGGGACAGCGCCAGTCCGCCGATCAATCCGCCGGCGATGCCGAGAGCAGCCAGTTCCATGGCCTGGCGCAACACCCAACCGAGAATGTTGCCCGGTTGCGCTCCCAGAGCCACGCGCACGCCGAGATCGTGTGTGCCTTGCGAGACCAGGTAGGACATGACGCCGTAGACTCCCACCGCGGCGAGCAGCAGCGCGAAGACGGCGAAGGCGCCCAGCATCGTCGCGGCAAATCGCTGGCGGGCCAGCGAATCGTACAGCCGGTCCCGCATGGTGCGGACGTTGTAAACCAGGACATTCGGATCAACGGCGTGAATCTCCTGCGTGATGGCGCGGGTCAGCGCGGCGGGACGCTCCCCCGCCTTCTGCCCTCCGGTCCACCCTTGGATTCTGCCTCTCCGTGCCATTCGCAACTCACCGAGGCTGATCTGTATTTTCAATAACTACATTTGTTATCATCAACATCACGGGGTACGCGCCGTAACTAGCTTATTTTTCATCAACATCACGGGGTGCCAGTTTTTGTCTCCATTGTTTTCAATAACATCGCGGGTTAATCCTTCATTTTTGATATGCTCTTTTTTGCTGCACCCTGGAAGTTGATAATTCGCTAACTTATTTGATATCAATGGCATCGATTCTTTGAAGATTTCCATGATTCACAGCTAACTCTTTTTATTTCTAGTACATCTCGGGGTACCGGCGGCGTTCTAACGTCGCCCTTGTGCCATGGCCGTCCCGGACATGACTCCTTCACGGGCAGGATGCCCGTGGCACGGAACATCGCGCCCACTTCGTCTCGATCACCGCCGAATTACTGCATCTTTGGCCGACAAACCTGTACGGTTCGTGTAAAGTCGCTCTCAATTCGTGCATTTTGGTGGAGAAAGGTGTGCTTTTCGCCGGACATTTTGTCATGCCCTCTTTTGTTTTCATATACATCCCCGGAGGTTCCTTCATTTTTAACATCTCTTTGGGTCCGGTGCTGTTTCGGATCTCGAACAGTTCTGCCTGGGCCGCGACAGCGAGGAAGTTCGCAAATCGGCAATCGACAATCGGCAGTCGCAAATGCGCCCACGGCCGGCACCCCTGTCCCCGGCGTAAGCCCCAGACTCCTGCCCGAGGGACCCTGACACCGTAATTCTGCTCTGGCGACTTCGCTGCTTGGATGGTCTGCGCTTCGAAAAGATGGGAGGCTTGCACAAATCCATAACGGACCCCACAGTAACACCCGGTTATTGTATCATGCGATACTAAAAAGTCAAGAGAAATCTACCAGTGCCAGAGGCTACAAAATGTCGCTGCCGGAAAACGTCCGTAGCGCGGGCGTCTCGCCCGCTGGGGCGTGGGCATCCTGCCCGCGCGCTGGCGGGAGCGGGACGCTCCCGCGACAGCGGGCAGGATGCCCGCGCTACGAACCGCGCTACGCACCCAATCGATTGACAATGCCTTGAGATGGGCAGATGATCATTCCAGGTGACACTGGGGTCCGGTCAACGGAGGGATGAATCCATGAAGCCCGTAATCATTCTGACCCTGCTGGCCATGCTGGCTCTGCCATTGATAGCTGACGCACCGAAGGGTACTGTGCCCAGGAGCGCGGCCGATAAGTACGCGACGCATGCCGAGGCCGACGGTGCTGCGTTGGGCGCTACGCTCCTTACCTCCAAGGAAGTCCACAAAGCCTTTACCACCGATCTCAACCGCTGCTGCCGAGTGGTGGAGGTTGCCCTCTATCCCGCCAAAGGAAAGTCGGTCGATGTTTCCCCCGGCGAGTTCGTTCTCCGCCTGGCTGGTACCGACACTGCCGTCAAAGCTTCCACCGCGGTGGTGCTCGCGGCGCAGTTGCAGGAAAAGAATAGGAATGATACCGCCAACACTGGCGTTACCACGGTTGGAGAGGTCCACGTGGGATACGAGTCGGGCATCGATCCGATCACGGGACAGCGGGTGCACGGTGTTGAAACGGGAGGCGGCGTGGGGGTCGGGGTAGGCAACTCGCAACCGGGACAACGACCGGCCTCAACGGATCGCGACCGCTATGTGATGGAAATGGAATTGAATGAGAAGGCTCTTCCTGATGATACGGTGTCGGCTCCCGTCGCCGGCTATCTCTATTTTTCTCTCTCCAAGGAAAACAGAAAGGCAAGTTACCAACTGGAGTATATCCTGAACGGCCAGAAGATTTCACTCAAGTTGGACTAATTCCACACAACCACCTACACCGATTGGCCTTCGTCGTCGCCGGTTTCGGCCGTGACCTCGTCGAGATCATCCGCCGTCAGGGGGGTAATGGAAGATTTACTTCCCCGGCGCATGGCCACAATACCGGTGCGCACCATTTCCAATACGCCAAAGGGGCGCAGCACTTCCACCAGGCGATCGATTTTCTCCTCGGCGCCGGTGATTTCGATGACCAGTGATTCCGGCGACACATCGACCACGCGCGCCCGGAAGACGTTCACCAACTGGAGCACATGGGAGCGCTCCTCGTGCTGAGCGGCCACCTTGATCATGGCCAGGTCGCGGGTGATCGCCGGCTCATCGGTGATGTCTTCCACCAGGAGGGTGTTCACCAACTTGTAAAGGCTCGCTTCAATTCGGCGCGCCTGGTCCTGGTCTGCCTCAACAGTAATGGTCATGCGTGAGACTTCCGGCTTTTCCGTGCGCCCCACCGTGAGCGAGTCAATGTTGAAGGCGCGCCGGCGGAACAGCGACGCAACCCGCGTGAGGACGCCAGGCTTGTTTTCGACATGCACTACAAATGTTTTCAGCATAGTAACCGTGCGCAACCTAAAATTGAAGATTCAAAATTCAAGATTCAAAATCGAAAAACAAAAAGGCTCCAATCCAAAATCCAAAATCCAAAATCGAGGATTCAAAATCCTATTCATCCTCGGCGGTCTCAACCAGCGGGTTGGGGCGGCGAATCATTTCGTGCAGCGCGGCTCCGGCGGCCACCATGGGATAGACCGTATCTTCCTGCTCGACCTGGAAATCAATCAGCATCGGTCCCTCTTGCCGGCGCGCCGATTGCACTGCGGGCACCACTTGCGAGCGCTGGGTTACAACGGCGCTGCGGATTCCATACGCGTCCGCCAGCTTGGCAAAATTGGGGCTCAACAGCGGAGTGGATTCGTAGTTGCGGTCGTAGAAGAACTCCTGCCACTGCCGCACCATTCCCAGGTAGCCGTTGTTGATGATGGCGATGTGGATTTTCAGGTTCTCCTGCACCAGGGTGGCGAGTTCGGCCATGGTCATTTGAAAGCCGCCGTCGCCAACGACCACCCACACTTCCGCCTCGGGGCGCGCCACCTTGACCCCGATGGCGGCGGGCAGCGCGAATCCCATCGTCCCCAGGCCGCCGGAAGTGATCAGCGAAAAGGGCGCTTCATGCTTGAAGTATTGCGCTTCCCACATCTGATGCTGGCCGACGTCGGTAACCACCACAGTCTCGGCGCCTCGCGTTTCCTGCCACAAGTCGTTAATGACGTGCGCCGCGTAAAGGTGCCCGCTGTCGGGGAGGTTCTGAATGTCCCGCACCGCAGCATCGCCTTTCAGTCCGTCGATGTAACCGCGCCATTCACTACAGTCGGTGGGCTGGAGGCGGGGCAGTAGTTCGCGCAGGACTCCGCGCAGATCGCCGATGAGAGCCACATCCACTTTTACGTTCTTGTTAATTTCCGTGGGATCGATCTCCACTTGGATTTTTTTCGCCTTGAGGGCGTAGGTCTTCAGGTTGCCGGTGACGCGGTCGTCAAAACGCATGCCCAGGGCGATCAGCAAGTCGGCATCCTGAATGGTGTGGTTCACCCAAGCCTCGCCGTGCATTCCCATCATGCCGAGATTCAGCGGGTGGGATGCGGGGAAGGCGCCGAGGCCGAGCAGGGTCAGCGTGACGGGAATTCCCGTGCGATCGACCAACTCGCGGACCTCGGCCATGGCGCCGGAAAGCAGAATGCCGTGCCCGGCGAGGATCACGGGCCGCTTCGCTTCCTGAATCAGCTTGAGGGCCTTGGAATAATCTTCCGAAGTGGGCGATAGATCGGGCCGATAGCCCGGCAATTGGGGTTTCGCCGCTTCCCAATCAAATTCGCAGGAGGACTGCTGGGCGTCCTTGGTGATGTCCACCAGGACGGGGCCGGGACGCCCGGACGCAGCCACATAAAAGGCTTCACGAAGCGTGCGCGCGATTTCGTTCGCATGGGTCACAAGATAGTTGTGCTTGGTGATGGGCAGGGTCACGCCGGTGATGTCCGTCTCCTGAAAGGCGTCGGAGCCAATCAGCTTGCTGCCCACTTGGCCAGTGATGCAGACCACCGGGGAAGAGTCCATCATGGCGGTGGCAATGCCCGTAACCATGTTGGTGGCGCCCGGGCCGGAGGTTGCCACGGCCACTCCAACGCGGCCGCTGGCGCGCGCGTAGCCGTCGGCCATGTGGGTTGCGCCCTGCTCGTGCCGTACCAGCACGTGGTGGATGTTGCTATGCTTCAGCGCATCATAGGCAGGAAGAATCGCCCCGCCCGGATAGCCGAAGACGTGCTTCACGCCTTCCCGCTCCAGGCATTCCCAAAGGATTTGCGCTCCCGTCTTGACCATGTTTCCCACTTCCTCTCCCGCTGTATGGCTTTTGTTGCGTGCGCCAAGCCCTAGCATTCATTGTACAATAGGCGGGCTCCACATAGGGTGCTTCATGTTGGAATTGTGGCACAGCCATTCAATTCAGGGTCAATTCTACGAGGAGGGAAGCGGAACCGCTCGAACGTTGCAGCCGACCGCCCTAAGCGTGCAGGAGTGCGCTCGAAGGGCACAGGAAGGATCTCGATGATTCGCCGCTTTTTCAGATCACTCATGCTTCTGGGATTATTTTCGGGCAATGGACTGTTTGGCCAAACACCGCAGCCGCCGGTTGCGCCGGTCATTGAGCATCGCGAGACGCGACACGGGGCCACGGTCGTCGACAACTATTTCTGGCTTCGTGAGAAGTCGAATCCGGATGTTATCAAGTACCTCGAAGCGGAGAACGCTTATACCGAGGCAATGACCAAGGACCTGAAACCGTTCCAGGCCGCGCTCTATAACGAGATGTTGGGACACATCAAACAAACCGATTTGAGCGTACCTGCACGGCGCGGCGACTACTACTATTACTCGCGCACGGAGGAAGGCAAACAGTATCCGATCCAGTGCCGCAAGAAAGGCAGTCTGGATGCGAAGGAAGAAGTGCTGCTTGACCTGAACGAGCTAGGGAAGGGGAGGAAGTTCGTCGGGCTCGGGGCCTTCGTCGTGAGCGACGATCAGAATCTGCTTGCCTATACGATCGACTACGTGGGTTACCGCCAGTTTAGTCTTGAAGTCAAGGACCTGCGGTCAGGCGCCACGCTTCCGAATACGATCGAACGCGTCGACAGCGTAGCCTGGGCTGCCGACAATCGGACCCTGTTTTTGACTACCGAGGACGCGGTAACAAAGCGCGCGAACCGCGCGTGGCGGCATACGCTGGGCCAGAAGGAATTCGAACCTGTTTATGAAGAAAAGGACGAAATCTTCAGGATCGGCGTGGACAAGACCCGGGACAAGAAATACTTGTTGCTGGCGGCCGAAAGCACCGACACCACGGAGTTTCGCTACCTTCGGGCCGACCAGCCGGGCTCCGACTTCACCGTTTTCCTCCCGCGCGAATTGCACCACCGCTATTTCCTCGATCACCGCGAGAATCTTTTCTACATTCGCAGTGACAAGGGGGCGAAGAATTACCAGGTTTTCACCGCGCCCGAGAATGATCCCCAACCAAACAACTGGAAGATCTTCATCCCTTACGACAAAGATGTTCTTATCGACGGCATCGATTTGTTTCGGGATTTTGCGGTCTCGGTCGAGAAGTCGCAGGCGCTCAATCGCATGCGCATCTTCGACTTCAAGTCGGAGAAGTGGAGCGCGATCCCCTTTCCTGAATCGGTATACGCGGCATTTCCCGGCAACACACCCGACTATGACTCCAAAACGTATCGCTACAGCTACCAGAGCATGATAACGCCCTCGAGCGTCTTTGATTACGATACCCAGACCGGCAAGTCGACCCTTCTGAAGCAACAGGAAGTGCCGGGCGGCTATGATCCATCTCAGTATGATTCGGAACGCCAGTGGGTGACGGCGCGGGACGGCGTCAAGGTGCCGCTTTCGATCGTCTATAAGAAGGGTTTCAAGCGCGACGGCACGGGACCGCTCTTTCTGTACGCCTACGGTTCTTATGGATTTGGCGTGCCCGCCACCTTTTCGAGCTCGCGGCTTGTCTTGCTCGACCGCGGCGTGGCCTTCGTGATCGCTCACATCCGCGGCGGCAACGACATGGGTGAGCAGTGGCGCGACGACGGCAGGCTGATGAACAAGAAGAACACATTTAACGACTTCATCGATTCCGCCGAGTACCTCATCCAAGAGAAGTGGACCTCCAAAGATCGCCTTTTGATAGAAGGTGGCAGCGCCGGGGGACTGCTAATGGGCGCGGTGGTCAACATGCGCCCGGACCTGTTCCGAGCTGTCCATCTGGCCGTGCCTTTCCTCGATGTCATGAATGACATGATGGACCCGTCACTACCGCTCACGACGACCGACTACCCGGAGTGGGGCAATCCAAACGACAAGGCGGCTTACGATTACATTCTTTCGTATAGTCCTTACGACAACCTGCACCAAGCGGCGTATCCGCCAATGCTGCTCACGGAAAGCCTGCATGATAGCCAAGTCGCTTACTGGGAGTCGGCGAAGTTCGTCGCCAAGGCGCGCACGCTGAAGACGGACAATAATCCGATCCTGCTGAAGATGAAAATGGATCCCGCCGGCCACGGCGGCGCCTCGGGGCGTTATGATCAACTGAAGGATCATGCCTTCGAATACGCCTGGCTGCTTAGCCAAGTTGGCATTACAAAATAGGCCGACCGCGCTTTGGGTTGCAATTGATCCCTTGTACTGGAGAAGGACCAATGACCAGACTTCATCGACCTACAAGAAGGCAGTTTGTTTCCGCGGCTGCGGCGGCAGCGGGAGCCGCTCTTATGCCCAGCGCCGTTTTGGCGAGTCCTGGTCAGGATGCCGGCGCAGTTGCGCCCGCCAATATCCCGAAGCCAGTGAGCCGGGAAAGGATCCTCTGGAAGGTCGAGCCCTTCCCCTTGCGGCAAGTCCGCTTGCGCAAAGGCCCATTTCTGGATGCTTTGGAGGCGGACCAGCGCTACCTGCACTTGCTCCCCTCCGAACGTCTTCTTCACACCTTTCGCTTGAACGCCGGACTTTCTTCTTCGGCCCAACCCTTGGGAGGGTGGGAGAAGCCCGATTGCGAATTGCGAGGTCATTTTGCTGGAGGCCACTACTTGTCGGCTTGCGCTTTGATGTACTCGAGCGCCGGCGATCAAGAGCTGAAGGAAAAGGCTGATGGGTTGGTCGCGCAGCTTGCAGATTGCCAGAAGGCCCACCGGGACGGTTACGTCAGCGCATTTCCGGAAGAGTTTTTCGACCGGCTGCGCGAGGGGCGTCAGGTCTGGGCTCCCTTTTACACTTATCACAAAATCATGGCAGGCCTTCTGGACATGTATGTTCACTGCGGAAACGATCAGGCGCTGGCGGTGGCCGAAGGCATGGCGGGATGGGTCGACCATTGGCAGGAAAGCATCAGTGACGAGCACATGCAACGAATCCTACAAACTTAATTCGGCGGAATGAACGAAGGGCTGGGGAACCTCTACGCCTTGACCGGAAAACGCCAATACCTGGACCTGGCTGAGCGATTCGAAAAAAGTATGTTTCTTGACCCCCTGGCGGGGCATCGCGATGAGTTGAAGGGAATTCATGCAAACACCCATATTCCTCAGGTGATCGGCGCGGCCCGGCGCTATGAACTCACTGGCGAAAGTCGCTATCACGAAATCGCGGCCTTCTTCCTGCGAACGGTCACGACCGATCGGATCTATTGCACCGGCGGCACCAGCAACGACGAATACTGGCAAACGCCCCCGGGAAACCTATCGACCGAGTTGGGAAAAGTCACCGAAGAGTGCTGCTGTGGCTACAACATGCTCAAGCTGGCGCGCCACATCTACGGATGGACGGCGGACCCGCGCGTGATCGACTACTACGAGAGGGCGCTTTTCAACAGCCGATTGGGGACGCAAGATCTCGAAGGGGGCGGGATGAGCTATTTTCTTCCCCTCGGTTCAGGATATTGGAAATATTTCAATTCGACCTATAACTCATTTTGGTGTTGCACAGGGACGGGTGTCGAGGAATATGCCAAGACCGCCGACACTATTTACTTTCACGATGAGCACAGCATATTCGTCAATCTCTTTATCGCCTCCGAGGTGGATTGGCCGGAAAAGAGCCTGCGGCTGGAACAACAAACCAATTTCCCCGAGGAAGAGGGGACGTCCCTGGTGTTTCACACCGAGCGGCCCATTGACCTGGCGCTCAACATCAGAATCCCCGGGTGGGCCACGAGCGGTGGCACGATTAAATTGAATGGAACAGCTCTGCCGGCGTTCTCAAGTCCGGGCAGCTACTTAACCCTGACCCGAACTTGGAAGGAAGGCGACCGGGTGGAGGTCCGCCTGCCCATGAGCCTCCGAATCGAGGTCTTACCGGGCGACAATACCCGGCAGGCTGCGATGTATGGCCCACTGGTTCTGGCGGGGCGACTGGGTCGGGAGGGGCTGACGAAGCCAATGTTCTACCCGGAATACGCAACCGTCCCGCACGGTGACGCGATTCCTGTTCCCGCGATCGCGACTAGCTCCAAGGATCCTCTCGGCTGGCTGAAACCTGTCGCCGACCAGCCGTTGACCTTCCAAACTGTGGGACAGGAAAAGCAAATCAGTCTGATCCCGCTCTACAGATTGTTCGGGGAGCGGTACGCGGTGTATTGGAAAACGACATCGGCGGTCGCTTAGCTTTAAAGGAAGGGGATGGGCTGCATGAATTGGCTTCTTTCCGTACTGGTGGCAGTTTCGTGCGTGATGGCCATCGTGGCCCAGACGCCGAACGGAGATTCCACGGCCGCGCGCCCGGAGCGCTTGAAGACCGCGCTCCAGGATGAGTGGGAACACACAATGCGCGCTTACCCCGAGTTTGCCACAGCGGTGGGCGACAATCGGTATAACGATCGGCTCGGCGATAACTCGCCGGAATTTTACGCAGCGGAGGTCGAGCACGCTCGGCACGCGCGCCAGACTTTCGAGTCGATTGACACCACCGGGTTTCCGGAGCAGGAGCGATTGAGCCGCGATTTGATGATTCGCAGCCTGCGCGAACAGATCGAAGGCGCGCGGTTCAAGGACTGGGAAATGCCGGTTGACCAGATGAATGGACTGCAAGTGGGGATGGCCAGCTTGCCCTCGGGTACAACTTTCCGCACCGTGAAAGACTATAAGGATTACATTTCGCGCTTACACCAGATCCCTCGCGTGTTCGAGCAGGCCACTCAGAACATGCGGGCGGGACTGCGTGACCATCTGATGCAGCCTCGGTACCTTTTGGAGAAGGCTACCCTCCAGGCGCAGGATATCGCCGGAAAGCCTGTGGAGAAGAGCCCCTTCACCCAGCCGGTGGACAAATTCCCAGCCGGTGTTTCTGAAGCGGAACAGAAGACCTTGCGTGAGGACGTGATGGCCGCGGTAAGGCATGAGGTGGCCCCAGCCTACGCGCGCCTGGCAGAATTCTTGCGAACTGAATACGCGCCGCACGGTCGCACTGAATATGGCATCTGGGTGCTGCCCGATGGCGACGCCCGCTATCGCTTCGACATCAAGCAAATGACCACCACGAATATGGGCCCGGAGGAAATTCACGAAATGGGGCTCAGGCAGGTGGCCGAGATCGAAGCCGAGATGCTGAAACTTGCTCGCCAACAAGGTTACAACGATTTGCCCAGTTTCAATGAACACATTCGAAAAGATCCGAAGCTCTATGGGAGCTCGGGTGAGCAGCTTTTGGGTTTGTACAAGCATTACACGGATCAAATGTACGCCAAGCTTCCGCAAATGTTTGGCCGCTTGCCCAAGAATAAACTGGTCGTGGTTCCCATGGAGGCATTTCGCGCGGCTAACGCCGTCCCCGCCGACTACTCGATCGGCGCCGGTGATGGCTCGCGCCCGGGGCGCATCAACGTGAACGAATACGACCCGAAGCATCGCCTGTTGCTGAACGTCGAGGCCATCGCTTATCATGAGGGCATTCCCGGCCACCATTTGCAATTTTCGATCGCCCAGGAGCAGACGGACCTGCCTCCCTTCCGCCGATTCTCTTCTTACAATGCTTACTCCGAGGGTTGGGCGTTCTATGCTGAGCGGCTGGGAAAAGAGGTGGGCTTCTATCAGGATCCCTACAGTGAATACGGGCGATTGGAAAATGAAATGTGGCGCTCCGTCCGCCTGGTGGTGGATACCGGTGTGCACGCGAAACACTGGTCGCGCCAGCAGATGGTGGACTTCTTCCGCCAACACACCGCGATGGACGAGCCAAATATCGAAACTGAGGTAGACCGTTACATTTCCTGGCCAGGGCAGGCCTTGGCCTATAAGCTTGGACAGATGAGAATTCTCGAGTTGCGCGCGCGCGCCCGGCAGCAACTGGGCGGCCGCTTCGACTTGCGCGCTTTCCACGACGCGCTGCTCGGCGATGGACCGTTGCCCTTGGATGTGCTGGAGGAGAACATGGACCGGTGGATTGCCGCGCAAAAGAGCGGGAGGTCGCACTAGCCGGAAGGCCTCTGCCTAAGGCGCGGCCAAACAAATCGCGCTTGCATACTCGAAACCGCCCCACCCTTCAGATCGGTGACGCACAATCTGCCGTCAGTGCGTAGCTCTCGGGGCCTTGCAAGTTTGATTTCTCTCCTCGGCGGCAGGTTGCTTTGCGCTTGTTCACAGTTACTCAAGGGACTTGTGAAAGCGCAGGATACTGATCGTCAGAAGGAAAACTGCAATACCTGCAAGGGCGGCAATCTCCGGCCAAAGCACGGCGAAACCAGACCCTTTCAAATAGACGCTGCGAAGAAGCACCATGATGTGCCGCAACGGGTTGGCGTAACTCATCTTTTGCAGCATCGGCGGCATGCTGGCGATGGGAGTGCCGAAGCCGGAAAGCGTGATCATCGGCATGTTGAAGAAGAAGGAAGCAATCATTGCTTGTTGTTGGGTCGCGGAGACCGTGGAAAGAAACAGCCCCAGACCCAGCGCGGCCAGGATGAAAGCTACCAGGCCCACGGCCAGAACCAACAAGTTTCCACGAAAGGGCACCCCGAACCAGAGGGTTCCCACAAGTGCGATGAGTGCGGCGTCCACGCACCCAACCAGAAAGAAGGGAATGGTCTTTCCCAGAATAAACTCCCATCGGCGAATGGGAGTGACCATGATCTGCTCGAGCGTTCCAATCTCACGCTCACGCACCACCGCGAAAGCGGTAAGCATCATGACCAGGATCAGCATGACATTGCCGATGACACCGGGAACGAAATACCATTGGCTTTCCAGCCCCTCATTGAACCACGGCCGAACTTCCAAGTTCACTTGCGGCAGCGACGATACTTGTTGCGGAACCGCCCGCTGCATACGGTCGATTTGGTAGTCGCGGCTGAACGCGGCGCCAATCTGGTTGATATAGCCGAGCGCCACGAGCGCGGTGTTAGAGTTGGAACAATCTACCAGCACCTGGACGGTGGCCCCCTGGCCGTTACGCAGGCGTTGGGCGAAGCCGGAATCGATTTCCATTGCCACCAGAGTATCGCCGCGGTCAAGGCCTTCGCGAAGCTCCGCGGAGCGACGTGCATAGGCATTCAGGTGAAAATAGCGGCTGGCGGAGAAGTGAGCCACGAGTTCGCGGCTCTCCTGCGTGTTGTCCATGTCGAGCACTGACAGCGTCACGTTTTTTACATCCAGTGTGGCCGCATACCCAAACACCAACATTTGAATGAGCGGAGGGCCAAAGAGCAGCCAGCGCATTTGCGGGGCCCGCAATGTCTGGATGAATTCTTTCTTCACCATGTGGCCGATGCGTCGGAATGCGGCTATAAGGTTCATTCCAACCTCTTTTGAAACGCGCGGGTGGCCCGGATGATCAGTAGCGTGGCAATAATTCCTAACGCGATGACATCGCCTGCCATAAGCCGCACCGGCGTACCTTTGAGAAAGACATTCCGCAGGATGGAAACGTAATAACGCGCCGGCAAGATGCGCGTGATCCACTGGACAGCCACAGGCATCTGATCGATGGGAAAGATGAAGCCGGAAAGCAGAAAGGTGGGCAACAGCGTCACCAGTAGCGCCATCTGGCTGGCCCCAAGTTGTGACTTGGACGAGACCGAAAATAAATACCCGACTGACAGCACGACAACTAAGAACAGCGCCGAGCAGGCGAACAGCACCGCCCAGCTACCCCGGAAGGGAACGTCAAACCACCAGACCGCCGCCCCGGCGCAGAGCGCTGTATCCATCATTCCGATGACAAAATAGGGAATCAGCTTGCCGGTTTGAATTTCCAGCTTGCGCACCGGTGTGGCGATGAGCTGCTCCATGGTGCCGCGCTCCCACTCCCGGGCGATGGTGAGTGAGGTCAGGAAAGCCCCCACGACGGCCATCACCATGGCCACCACACCCGGCACAATATTGGACATGCTTTCCAGGTCTTCATTGAACCAGGTTCGAGGCTGGAAGGTGACGTTGGGTGTTGCCGGGGGCATGCCGTTGTGCTGCTGCCATTGGACTTGAATGTCTTGGGAGTAGCCTTGGATGATGCTCAGTGCATACCCCATGCCGATGCTGGCCGTGTTACTATCGCTGGCATCAAGGAGCGCTTGGACCGGGGCCCGCCCGTGGGAGTGGAGATCTTCGGAAAACTGCGGCGGTACCACGACAGCCAGCGTGCAGACGCCGTGATCCATCTTCTCGATGACGTCACGATAGCTATCCCCCACATGAACAATCAAAAAATAGTCCGTGGCCTGGAAATGCTTCAGCAAATCCTGGCTGGTTTGCGTTGAGTCCTGGTCGTACACGCAGAGGGGAATGTGTTTGATGTCCAGGTTCACGCCGTAGCCGTAAATGATCAGTTGCACAATGGGCATCGCGAAGATCACCAGGAGGCTGAGAGGATCGCGCCAGATCTGGATGATTTCTTTGCGCATCATGGCGAGGATGCGGCGCAGGCTCATGCGGCTCTCCCCGGTTTGGATTCTCGCGCACTGGTCAGGTAAACGAAGACATCCTCGAGGCTGGGCTGAATCCTCTCCAGCCTGCCCACTTTCAATCCCCGGGCCGTCAGAGCGGCATGGATTAAGGGCATGGAGGCCTCGGCGTCGGCCACCGTGGCATGGAGGCTGCTGCCGAATACCGCCGCGTCGTGCACGCCCGGCGTCTGCCCCAGTGCTTCGAGTCCCGGTCCCAGGGGCTCACATTCCACCAGCAGGAGTTGGCCTTTCATCGATCGAGTCTTGAGTTCCGTAGGCGTGCCCATGGCAACGATGCGCCCGCGATCGATCAGCACCAGGCGATTACAGTATTCCGCCTCGTCCATGTAGTGGGTGGTGACGAACACGGTGATGCCCTCGCCCACCATCTGCTGGATCAATTCCCAGAATTTCCGGCGCGAGACGGGGTCGACGCCCGAAGTGGGTTCGTCAAGAAACACGATGGGGGGACGGTGCAGCACCGCGCACCCCAGTGCCAGCCGCTGTTTCCAACCCACGGCCAGCGCGCGCGTGGGGGTTTGCTCGCGGCCTTCAAGTCCCGCCATGTGCAGTGCCCAGGCCAAACGTTCGGGAAGAACTTTGGCGGGAACGCTGTACAATCCGGCAAAAAAGCGCAGGTTCTCGATAACTTTCAAATCGTTGTAGAGGGAAAATTTCTGCGACATGTAGCCAATCTGCTGGCGCACCGCTTCCGGCTCCTTGGCGACGTCAACTCCTGCCACCCGCGCGTGCCCGGAAGTGGGCAGGAGCAGGCCGCAGAGAATCCGGATGGTGGTGGACTTGCCCGCGCCGTTGGGTCCGAGAAAGCCAAAGATCTCGCCCCGATGCGCTTGGAAGGTGATGCTGTCCACCGCGACAAAGGCTCCGAAGCGCTTGGTCAAGTTTTCAACCACGACCGAGGGTTCGCTTCCATTCATGAAGGTTTCGTCTCCCGAGCGGCCTGGGCCTTGGTCTCGACGGCCGATACAAACAAGTCCTCAATCGTCGCCGCCACCGGCTGGATGGAATCATAAACGGTCCCGGTGGATTCCAGTCGCGCGCGCAAATCCGGCAGACGGCGAGCGGCTTCATCCACAAACAAGTGGACTCGATCTCCCACCAGCAACGCGCTGCGCACCCCCGGGGCCCCCGCTAGCGCCGCGCGCACTTCCTCCGGGTGCGCCGCGTGCACGGCCAGGATCTCGCCGGGGAATCGACGCTTTAATTCCTCGGGCCGATCGCAAAAGAGCATGCGGCCCTGGTGCAGGAGCCCCACGCGATGGCAGCGCTCCGCTTCGTCGAGGTACGAGGTGGAAGTGAGAATCGCCACGCCCTCGGCCACCAGGGAATAGAGAATGCGCCAGAAATCCCGCCGGGACACGGGATCGACTCCGTTGGTCGGCTCATCGAGCAAGATCACTTTGGGTGTGTGAATCAGCGCGCAAACCAAGCCGAGCTTTTGCTTCATGCCGCCGGAAAGATTTACGGCAAGCCGGCTGCGGAAATCACCCAGCCCCGCCGCCGTCAACAATTCCTGGGAGCGTTTGATCCGCTGCTTGCGGCGGACCCCAAACAAATCCGCATAAAACCGGATGTTTTCGTCGACCGTCAAATCCTCGTAAAGTCCGAATCGTTGAGACATATAGCTCAGGAGCGACTTGGCGCCTTCCGGGTCGCGCACCACGTCACAGCCGGCAATTGTCACCGAGCCCGAATCCGTTCCCATCACCCCCGAAAGCATTCGCAGCGTGGTGGTTTTGCCGGCGCCATCGGGACCGACCAACCCAAAAATCTCCCCCGCGTACACTTCAAAGCTGAGCCCGTCGACGGCGCGCACTTCGCCGAACTGCTTGCTTAAGGAGGAAACGATGATGGCGGGAGATGAACTCATAGCCTCCTGGTTACTGGACCTTGATATCGACATCGGCCGGCATTCCCGGCTTCAACTCCTGGCGGGGGTTATCCAGGTCCACTTTGACGCGGTAGACCAACGTCACCCGTTCCTTTTCGGTCTGCACGCTCTTGGGGGTGAACTCGGCTTCCGAAGAAATGAAGGAGACGCGTCCGGGATAAATCTTGTCAGGAAACGAATCAGTGTGGACGTCGACGGTCTGGCCCCAATGGACTTTGCCGAGATCCGTTTCCGGCACATACACCCGCACCCACAGATGGTCCAGGTCGCCGAGGGTCACGATAGGTGTGCCGGGTGAAACGACCTCTCCCAACTCCGCCTGCCGCACCAGGACCACTCCATTGAAGGGGGCGCGAAGCACCGTGTATGTCAGCCGGATATGAGACATGTCCACCATCTGGGTGGCCTGGTGAACGTTGGCGCGGTCAACGTCCAGCTCCTCTTTACGCGTTCCTTCCACCAATTCGTTGTAGATTTGCTGGTTGCGATCATACGTATCCTGTGCGCGAGTGACATTGGTGGCGGCCTGGTCGCGCGTCTGTCCCGGGATTTCGTCCTTCTCATATAGCGCCTGGTAACGGGCGGAATCCTTCTTCTTCTGATCGAGGTCGGCCTGAGCGTCGAGCATGGAGAGTTTGGCGGCCTCGATGTCCTGCGAGCGGCTGCCAGCGAGACCCAAGGCGAGTTGCCGGTTGCGGAGGCGAGCCGTCGCATCGTCCACGGCCACCTGTTGCCGGTAGTCGTCATTATCGAGCCGCGCCACTAGGTCGCCGCCTTTCAGGGTCATGCCTTCATCCACGGGTAGAGCAATGATGCGACCGGTTACCTTGAAGCTGACCAGACTTTCGTGCGCTTCGATGTTCCCGGAAAGCTTGAGCATATTTTGGGCCGTGGCGTGGCGGAACCACTGGGGATGGTAGTAAGCCACTGCACCACCAATCGCCAAAAGCAGAAGGAGCGGAATCACGCGTTTCATGACTCGTTAACCTCTTCGTCCAGATTCTTAACTCTTACCTACAACTTCCTATGTACCATTAGCGATGTGATATCGCCTTCCGTGTGCCTACTGCCTACCTACCCCTCAGGGCTCGCTGAGGTAGGTTTGGTAAATCCTTTCGGTCCCGCCGAGCGAGCGCACCAGCGCCATGATGGCATCGGCGTGCTGGGCCAGGGCAGTGATACGGTCATCTTGGGCGCTCGCCAGGCTGGCCTGCGCGGTGACCACTTCGATGTTGTCCGTCACCCCGTTGCGGAAACGGTCTTGCGCCAGGCCAAGCTCGCGCTCCGCCAGATGTAGGGCCGATTCGGTGAGAGTCACCTGACTCTCGGTGGAGTTCAAATTCAGCAAGGCCGTACGCAGTTCTTGCTCGATCTCGCGGTGAAGGTCGTCAATCTGCGCGTCCAGGCGTTTTACCCGGCTCTGCAGTTCCGTTTTCTCTCCGGCGCGGTCACGGTCAAACAAGGTGACGGTGAGCGTCCCTTGAATCTCCCCGGTTCCCGCCATGGAGCTAAACCCGCGTCCGATCGCTCCGTAGTCGCCATTAACCGACAGGGTGGGGAGATAGCGCGCCCTGGAGGCCTTAAGCTGCTCGTTGAGTGAATCGCGTTGCTTGAGCAGCGCGGCGTAGTCGGATCGCGCCTCGAGCGCCGTGTGCAGCGCTTGGTCCGCGTCGCCTGATTCCACGTGATGAAATTTCAAGGATTCGGCCAATTCCAGCGGAGCGCCGGGGCTGAGTCCCAGAAAATGGGCCAGGGCGAGCAGGGAAGTCTGATAAGAGTTGCGGGCCACCAGCAGGGTCTGCTGGTCCCGCGCCAGTTGCACCTGGGCGCGAACCTCGTCCACCGCAGTTGCCAGTCCCTGGGCATGCTGATCACGTGCCAGTTTTTCCAGAGTTTCGGAAGTGGTGACGCGACTTTGCGCCGCTTCCACCTCCGAGGCGTAAGCCTGGGAGTCGAGATAAAGCCCGGCGGCCTGGCGGATCACCAAATCGCGCGCGTCCTGATAATCGAGCTTGGCGGCTTCCTGTTGTCTCTCACTGGCCTTCCAGGTGTGGTAGGAGTGGCGATCAATCAACGATTGGTTCGCAGAGAGGCGGAAATCGTAATGCCCGAACGGTCCCACCACGGCTGGAACCTGGGGGAACGAAATCCCCATGGCGCCCAAATCGATATTCTCGCGGTTGGCCAATGCGTCGCCGTTGACGTGCGGCAGCAGAGAAGCCCGCCTCCGCTCACGGGTGCCTTCCAATTCCTCAACCTGGGTATTCGCCACGCGCACGTTGAGGTTCTGCTTCAACGCCAAACCAATAGCGTCATTCAGCGTCAGCCGCCTCGGTGCAGCTTGTTGCGCCTTCGTGGGCACGCCGCCCGCAAACGACAACGCCACGAACAACGCGACCCACCATACCCTCGACAGCATGGACCTTCTCCTTTGCCGCGCCGCTTCCTTCACCTGGCGGCTTTCAATCCGCTTGCTTTCGCAGGCTGCCCAATAGGAACTCCAGGTGCGCCTTCCTGTAGGCGTCAAGGTCAAGCCGGTGACGCTCCCCATGCAGCAATCGCCACACGATCGCCAGAATTCCCGGCGCAGCCAGAAGCTGGGGGAATTCCACGGCCGCTGTTTTCCGGAATTCGCCTGCGGCGATCCCTTGCAGGAGCCCCTGGCGCACCGCTTTCATTCCCGGAGCTATAACCTCGCGATGGTAGATTTCCACCAGTTGAGGGAACCTACCGCCTTCAGCGATCAGCAGGCGGAGGATGGAGCGGACCTTTTCATTCCTCACAACCTGGCCATACATGCGCGACAGCAACTCGCGCAGCAACTGTTCCGCCGTCCCCTGAAAGGTCTCGGCGACGGCGTCAAATCGCTTTTGTACCAGGCTACGCACCATCGCGCGGAAAAGGCGCTCCTTATTCGGGAAATAGAGGTAGATTGTACCCTTTGCGATTCCGGCCTTCCGTGCAACGGCGTCAATGCGGGCGGCCTCGTACCCGTGCGCGGCGAAAACTTCAAAAGCGGCCGCCAGGATTTCCTCCTGGCGTTGCAATTTCTGCTCCCGCCGCCGAAGGGAGGGCTTGGCCTCCTTTCGTCGCCTGGGATTTATTGTCCTCATCGCTCTCTCCAAAGAATGACTGAACAGTCAGTCATTATTGTTCTTGAGAAAGATATGCTCAATGAAACCCCTTGTCAATCTGTTTTTGCGAGAGGGCGTTTGCGAGGGCTGAGGAAGCACCTGGATCGGTTTCCCTTCGGGATTCGGTGGGCATCGAAGTCGCCGTGGATTTGGCGCCGGGCGAGAGCCGGGACATCCCCCGCCTCGAAGGGCGTAAACCGGGGCTGGGAAACGCATAGGATCGGGGGAGCAACTGCCTGGGCGGGGCACGCCGTGTGCTTACGCCCTTCTCAGAAAAGCCGCGTGGCTGCGGCGAATCGCAGGACGCTCAACCAACTCAAATCCGGCATGGGTTGCCGCCGCCAGTTCGGCCTCGAAATCGGCCGGTTTCACGTGTCCTGCCGGCTCGGCAAAGAGGAGCCCCGCACCGCGCTTCGAAGCCCTCGCGACTTCGGCGAAAAACGGTTCGGCGTCCGGCAATTCGTGCACCAGAGCGAATGCCAGTGTAAAGTCTACGGTGCCAGCGAGGTCCGCGATCCCCAGCGTGTTCGGAGCGGTTGTGCGCGCATCCACACGCTCCCGAAGCCCCGCCCGGGCTGCGCGGCGCTTTAGGCTCGACAGCATGCGGGGCTGAATATCCACCGCCACCACCCGGCCGGAGGGGCCGACCAAGCGGGCGATCTCAAGGGTGAAAAAGCCCATGCCCGGCCCGGGTTCAAGCACGATCATGCCTTCTCGAACATACGGCGCGACCACTTTCTCCGGGTTCTGCATCAGTCGCCGCACGGGACTCGCGATCAAGTAACCTAACCACCACGGACAGACACGGTGTGCCATAGTTTTCCCCGTCCTGATGTTTTTTCCACGAGTCAAGCCTTCGGCGCGGCGGGTGAGGATTCAAAGGGGCCGCAGCCCCCGCGCATGGCGGCTCGAAATTTTTCGCGTTCTTCCGGGGTCATTTGCTCCCAGCGCTCCATCATGCGGTGGCGCCAGTGCATCGCGAATCCGGGCCGGCCACGGAATCCGCCAAAGAGAATCTTGCTCAGCACCAGAAGTCCCAAAGCTTGCCAGAAGGTGATGGCGTGAAGCCCAAAGATGACCGGCATCAGATGGTTCCATAGCCACAGGACGGCAAAGCTGAACACCGTTGCCGCCAAAACAATAAACAACAATACCTTCAATCCTCGCAAAATGCGATGCGTTTTCATCGTTTTATCCTCACGCTTTCCTGAATTCATCGTAAATGGCCCGCAAGCGCCGCCGCAGGTGGAGCACCGCGTAGTGCTTGCGCGAGAGCAAGGTGTTCACGCTCAGTCCTGTTGCCGCTGCCAGGTCGTTGAAGCTCCGGCCCTCGAGTTCGTGGGCCACAAACACCTCACGCTGCTCCTCGGGGAGTTCATCCAGAGCCGCGTCGATTTCATCGATCAGAACCTCGCGAGCATAGGCTGCCTCCGGCCCGGCGTCGGGGGAGGGAAGCAGGTCTTCCCACGGAAAAAACTCTCCCTCTTCGTCTGCCGCAGGGCTTCTTGCCGCCGCCGGCTTCCGCTTGCGAAATCTGTCGATGATGCGATTCCGTGCCACCCGGTAGAGCCATGCCCCCACTTGCTCCACGGGTTTCATCAGCCGGTAAGCCTGTACGAGTTCATAGAAGACCTCTTGCAAAATGTCTTCCGCCTCGCTTTCATCCAGGACGCGCTTGCGTATGAAGTTGCGCAGGCGGGATTGTTCCCGCTCGACGGTTTCCGCGATGCGGTGGTTTTGCTCGTCGGTCATTATTTCGATGCTCAGCGCGTCAGGCATTCAATAATGTAGACGAATTAGCGAACGGAATATTTTAGCCCGGATTCTCGCCAGGTTTTGGGGGCGGGCGGAAGGGCTGGGGTTCACAGTCAGTGTGAAAGGCTGCCACCATGCGTTATGGGGGCGGTCTCTGCCCCCCGGCGCCTCGCCAGAGGCAAATTCCAGTTCTTGCGTGTCATGACGCCTCAGGGCAGAATAGAGACAACCTGGGGAGGGTCGAAAGGTTCCATGAAGCGACGAGCGATTAGGTTACTACTTGCCACGGCCGCGATGGGTCTCGCGTCGATCGTCATCGCCAGCGTATTGATCAACCAGTCGGCGCGGGGGAAAACCTATTCCGATGTCCAGTTGATTCCGCACCGCCGCGTGGGGCTTTTCCTGGGGTGCGCGAGAATCCTGCCGGGTGGCTATGGCAATCCCTTTTTTCAATACCGCGTGGCGGCAGCAGCGGAGCTCTACCGCGCGGGGAAAGTTGACTACTTGCTGGTGAGCGGGGACAATCACATCCAGGCCTATGACGAGGCCAAGGATATGAAGAACAGCCTCGTGGAATTCGGAGTGCCGCGTGAGAAAATCTACTGTGATTATGCCGGCTTCCGGACTCTTGACTCCGTCGTGCGCGCGCGGGAGGTTTTCGGCCAAACCCAAATCACCATTATTTCGCAGGAGTTTCACAATCGCCGGGCCATTTTCATTGCCCGCCACCGCGGGATGGAAGCCATCGGCTTTAACGCCCCCGAAGTCGACGCGTACGACAGCCTCCAAACCCGTTGCCGGGAACAGGTAGCCAAAGTCAACACGGTTCTCGATATTTACATGTTCCGGCGGCAACCCAAGTTTTTCGGGCCAAAGGTGCCGATCGGGCACATACCACAGGCGGAGCCGACCTAGGAATCGGTCGATGCCCGCCCGGGCGGATTCAGGCCCCTCCGTTCTTATGCTTATTCATCCACGGGCGCCCTTCAATTTCGCTCAAACGCTGCGGTTCATCCTGGCTCCCCCCGCTCTGCTCAACGGGCGGACGTTCGCCCCCTTGCTGGATTACTTTGTCGACGGCGAATACCGCCGCGTGCTGGAACTTGGCGAGCAACTGGTTCTTTATGGAGTGCGGGAGGATGGGCTCCCGGGGAAGCCTGCTCTGCGAGTCCGAATTCTGGCGGGGCCGGACAACGACCGCGCGCAGCGGGCCGTTGCAGCGGAGGTCGCTCGCCAATTCTCGACCGACCTTGACCTTCAGCCCTTCTATGCTCTGGCGGAGGCCGACCCGGTGCTTCGCCAACTCATCGTTCACTTCCGCGGCATGCGAGTGCCGCAAGCCCCTCACGTTTATGAAATTCTCATATCCGCCGTCATCGAGCAGCAAGTGAACTTGTCTTTCGCGCACAAGGTGAAGAAGGTGCTAATCGAAACGTACGGGCGTGGGTTGGATTTCGAAGGGCGCCGATACAGCGCGTTTCCTGAACCTGCGGCGCTGGCTATCACCAGTCCGCGTGAATTGCTGCCCCTTCAGGTGTCCGGCCCCAAGGCTCGCTATATCATTACCATCTCGCGCCTCATCCTCGACGGCACGCTCGATCTTGAGAAGCTACGGGAACTTGAGCCGGCGTTGGCCCACGAGAAACTTCTGGAGCTGAAAGGCGTGGGGCACTGGACGGCGCAGTATGTGGGACTGCGCGCGCTAGGGCATCTGGACTGCCTGCCCGCCGCAGACGTTGGCTTGCAAAAAGTCATCCAGTATTCTTACGGACAACGCAAGCGGCCAACCCCCGAACGCGTGCAGAAGATGGCTCGGGCCTGGCAAGGCTGGCGAAGCTACGCCACCTTTTACCTCTGGCTAACCTACTGGGAAAATGCGGAATGGAAGAGCCTGGTCCGCGAGGAGATTCGGGCCCGGCGGTAGCAGCATGCTCCATTCAGATTGAAGAGGAGAAGTCGATGATACGAAAGAGTTCGTTTCTATTCCTGGCACTGGTTCTTTGCTCGCCGACCTACGGAAAAACGAAAGGGGAACCTCTTCCGCCGCTAGCCCTCTCCATTTGCAGCGTGTTATCCCAAGCTGGTCAATACGACGGGAAGGACATCAGGGTAAGGGGGATCTACCGGGCTGATAAACATGGATCGGAATTCTTTGGGAGCGAATGCGAATCACGCGAAAACAAAGTGAACATGCGCGAGGCTGACACGAAGGCCCACAAGCAGTTCGCAAAAGCGATGCGAAACGTAGACGCCAGCCAACCCCTCGACATGGTGATCCGCGGCAGATTTTCGGTGGCCAAAACCGGTTGCTTTGGGGCGGTATGTGACCGGTATGAAATCAAAGAAACATGGTTGCTATGGGTTCACCCGGTGCAGGGAGCGCCTTAGCGAGCGGGAGCCGCTGCGTTCACGCGACGTGGCGGTGGCCTCCTGGCGCCGTCGTGGTGAGCTTCGCCGGTGATTACGGGAAGGGCGTGAATGCGCAATCAGGCGCCACCGTGCAACCTACTCGCACCGACGGGAAGGCAGTGGTAACGGTGCCCCTCGCGGCCGAAACGGCTTTGGTTGTTGAGGCGCAATCGCGCTAACTTCGGAGTTGCGTCACGGCCATAAACCACAAGGCGAGTCCCAGTCCGACCGCAAGGTGCGGTTGGACGAAAGCGAAATAGATCAGAAAGATGATCCAGGGGATAAAGACCAGGGGCGCGTGCTGAAAAACATAATCAGCAATCAGCAGGAGGAAGAACGCGCCGAAAGCACCGACTCCGCACCCCAGGAGACTCTGCACTCCAAAGTGCTCGGGACGAACGCAAAAGCGATGGGCACCCACGGCAACGAAAAATGCTCCCGTCACGATCATGACGAGCGCAAAGCCCTTCTCACTCAAGAACCAACGCGTGAAGTTTGTCGTCCCTTGTTTGAAAGGGTTCATCATCGCTATAGTTGCGAGGGAAGTATAAGACATAGAGGCGCAAATGCCACCTCATGAGTGGAGGAAAGAGTAGAGGAATTTTATGGCCCGGAGTCGCTTGGCCCATCCCCTTATCACCCAGGCCGGGCATGTGTTATGGCAAGTTTATTTGCCGCGCATCACAAGTTGCCTTGCCCAGCTTTCACCTAAGCAGATCTGGTGGCGACCCAATAGCGCTTCCAACAGCGTGGGAAACCTTGTGCTCCATCTCACCGGCAATGTGCGGCAGTGGATTATCTCCGGTTTGGGGGGAGCTCCGGATGTTCGCGAGCGCGACCTGGAATTCAGCGAGTGCGGCCCCCTTCCCCGTCGGGTATTGGTCAGCCGCCTGCGCAAGACCGTCAAGGAAGCGTGCGAAGTCTTGGGCAAGCTTTCGCCAGAAGATTTGGCGCGCGTTCACACCATCCAGAGGTTTCGCGTGACGGGATTGGAGGCAGCCTTCCACGTTGCCGAACACTTCTCCCACCACGCTGGACAAATCATTCTAATGACCAAAATGCTGACGGGAAGCGACTTGAAGTTCACTCACCTGGCGGGCGAGAAGAGGAATAAAGCGCGCCATCTGCCGGCGCTGTAAGAGAGCAGAAGGCGCTATTGGAGCACGTGCACCTGCTTGGCTTGCATGACCAGCGCGCCTGCCGGGATGGTGACACCGTTGATGGTGGTCGCCTGGGGCTCATAGTAGGGCATGCCCTTGACCAGCAGTGCGTTCACGGGAGTTAGGGCCCCCAATCCGGTTACATTCACAAAAGCCGTCTGGTTATTTGTGACGACGTAGAGGGGTACACCTTGCAGGAGGGTGCAGCAGGGTGAAAGAATGAAGACACCGGTTTCATCGTCCGACCCAATTTGCACGATCGAGTTTAACGTCCCCTGCATCGACTGCAACCTCAGATAAATCGCCGTGGGTTCGACCGTATAAGGCAAGGCCGGGCCAGTCCCGGAAGTAGCAGGGGGTCTGGTGTAAGCTCCGTGGACGATAAGTTCCTGACCGACGGCCAAATTCCGCGGCCCAAAGGAGAGGTTGGCAAAATTGGGTCCCATAATCGATGCCGTGTAAGTAGGGTTGTTCGTCAGGTCGACCTGGTAAATGGCATCCATGGTCAGTGTAGAGGTATCATCGGGTTCAGCGTCGCGCACCCACATTTTGAGTTGGGAGGGATTTCCCGAGGGATCCGTTTGAATTGAAAGAATCGGGCCAATCAGAGCCGTGCTGGGTGTTATACCCGATTGAGTTGGAAAAGGGTCTTCAACCTCCTGCATTTCAACCGTCTTTGCCGCAACGTTCCCTTGAGGATCAATAATAACGTCGGCTTCCACATAACTATTAGGTAGGAGGTGGCCGAGGTCCGAAAACCCGCTCAAGAGGGTGGTGGGGGAAATATTGATTGGTACCTGCGGGGCATCCGCCGTGGATGGCGAGAGGAGTTGCATTTCGAAGCTTCCCGTGTAAGTGGGATTTGACGTTTTATTGGTAGTCGTGACGCTCCTTACAAATCCCCACAGATCGTCTATTTCGCCAAATCCATTGGGATTGGTGGCTCCCGATGGCCCGTAGCTCAACAATTGCGTGATATTGACTACGGGAGTGATCTGGCCAGTAAGGTTCCCCGTTGAATTCGTCCCCAGCATTCCCAAGACATTAAAGTCCATTTCGATGACGTTGGCTTGGTTGGCGGTGATCGTCAATGCGGGATTGAGTGTGATGATGGGCTTGGCAGTCGTGAGGGTCACGCTAAAGATGTGATTGGGCGGGCTCAGGGTCGGATCATAAGCGATCAACTGCGCCAGCTCAAAACTTAGATCCGCCTGATAATAGCTCCCCGCCCGAACGGGAAACTCATACAGGATCGTGCTGAAATCGCGCAGTTGTTGCAGGTTCAGCTTGATTTCCGGTGCGAAGGCGGGTGTGGTGTTGAGGTAGGGAAAGGTCGCCCCACCCTGCTCCGTAGTAAAATTCAAGCCCGCGACGACGACATTGGCGGAAATCGCATTGCAAATCGGCACGTCGTGCACGATGGTGATCAAGGTTCCATTACCAGGGTTGGGAGTAGTGGATTTCGAGGAACCGCAGCTTGTCAAAAATCCGGCGACCAGTAACACGCCAACAATCTTCGCCAGTCTATCTTGGGGCGTCCGTCTCAAGAGTCTCCTTCAGTTTACGTCTGGGAATGTCATTCGGCCGCGGCAGCCTGAGGATTCCCGGCATATGCCCCCGTGGTTATCCACTCAGACCCGCGCCTCTTCCTCAGATGATGTTAACCAGCAGTGGGGTTTTCCACTTGCTGGGGCCACAAGGCCAGAATTTCGATAAATACAGTGAATTGCCCGCAGAAGGCAAGAGGTATTCACATCGCCCTATTTCTGCTCGGCTTTGCGACGGCGGATAAAGGCCGGCACGTCCAGATCATCCTCTTGAATCTCCGAGGTCGTGTTGGGTTGTGGCTCTTGCACCGGCAGTTTCTCTTTCCTGGCCATCATGTTCTTGACACTCTGTTGCGCAGTGCGCAGCGCCGGGGAAAGGGTTGGGAGCGGTTTGATACCCATTCTTTCAGATTTGATACCGGTGGCAATCACGGTCACTTTGACGGCGTCCCCCATCGATTCATCATGGACGGCGCCAAAGATAATATTAGCATTTTCCGCGGCGGCCTTTTGCACGATGGTGGAAGCCTCGTGCACCTCATACAGTGTAAGCTTGTTCGAGCCGGTAATGTTCAGCAAAATGCCGTGAGCCCCGGTAATGCTCGCATCCTCAAGCAAAGGGCTGGCCATGGCGCGGTTCGTCGCCTCCACGGCGCGGTTTTCACCGCTGGCTACTGCCGTTCCCATCACGGCGTAACCCATGTTTTCCATAATCGCTTTAATGTCCGCAAAGTCACGATTAATAATCCCCGTGATGGTGATGATATCGGAAATCCCCTGCACTCCCTGGCGGAGGATATCGTCGGCAATGCGAAACGCCTCAAAGAAGCTCGTCCCTTTATCGACAAACTGCATCAGCCGTTCGTTGGGAATACAGATGACGGTGTCTACCCCCTGACTCAATTCCGCCAAGCCCTGCTCCGCCTGCATCATGCGGCGCTTGCCTTCGAATGCGAAGGGCTTCGTAACCACCGCCACGGTGAGCGTGCCCATCTCGCGCGCCAAGCTGGCAACGATCGGAGCGCCTCCCGTCCCCGTTCCCCCGCCCAAGCCGGTGGTGACAAACACCATGTCTGCGCCTTCCAGGGCTTCAATGATCTTTTCCGTATCCTCAAGCGCTGCCCGCCGCCCGATTTCCGGGTTGCCTCCCGAACCCAATCCCTTGGTCAACTTCGTGCCCAGTTGAATTTTCAAGGGGGCATTGGAAGCCAGCAGCGCCTGCGCGTCGGTATTGGCCACCAGAAAGTCGACGCCTTTCAAGTCGGCTGCGATCATGCGGTTGATGGCGTTGCCGCCGCCTCCGCCGATCCCGATCACCTTGATTTTCGCGCCCGCGCGCAGTTCGTCCGAAAAATCCACCCGGAGGTCGCCCAAGTTACTTTCACTCCCCATGATGGCTCCTTCCTCAATTGGATCATCTGCTCATCGGGCCATCTGGCCATTGCACCACGGGGTTTTCAATCTCCCGATGACCCGATGAACCGATGATTCAATTCCTGCCTCGCACACTATTCCAAAGCTTTCCCAGCAAACCCGCGGGCTCCTTGGCGTCACGCATTAAGCGCAAGTGGTACCCGTGAATCACCAGGCCTACCACGGTCGCGAATGCGGGGTCAGGGAGAATATCTCCCATTGCCTCGAGGCCAGTGGGAATCCCCACACGCACCGGCATGCCTAAAATCGTTTCCGCAAGAGTTGCCAGACCGCCGAGCTTGGCTCCCCCACCGGCGAGAACCACACCTGCGCCTAACTGTCCATCGCAACCCGAGCGGCCAATTTCCGCCCGAATCAACTCCAGCAGTTCCGAAGCGCGCGGCTCAATGATTTCACTCAACGTGGCATGAGTTAGCACGCGGGACGGCCGGTCCCCAACGCTGGTGACTTCCAGCAGGCTGTCGGCGGGTTTGGAGGGGTCGCGCTCCCCCCAAGCCTTTTTCATCTTTTCCGCTTCCGGGATGGGAGTACGGAGCCCCACGGCAATATCATTGGTGAAGTGCTCACCGCCCACGGGGATGACGGCCGTGTGGCGCACGACGCCCGCGTGATACACAATCAGATCCGTCGTGCCGCCACCAATGTCCACCAGCGCCACGCCCAACTCGCGGTCGTCGGCGTCAAGACAAGCTTCACTGGATGCGAGCGGCTCAAAAACCGTGTCCTGCACCACCACCCCGGCCTGATTGACCGCCGTCACGACGTTCTGATGAGCGCTGATGGACGCTGTCACCAGGTGGACATTCACTTCCAGGCGAGCCCCTTCCATCCCCACCGGGACCCGAATGCCGTCCTGGTTATCCAGCAGGAACTTTTGCGGAAGCACTTGCAGAAGCTGGCGATCCTCGGGAAGAGTAATGCTTTGGGCGGTCTGAATAACTCGCGCCATGTCCTCCCGTTCCACGCCGCGCTTCGCGCCGGGAACCTTCCCCAGGGTGACGGCGCCGCGGGAGTTCACGCCCTTGATGTGCGCACCGGCCACGCCGACGTAGGCGGAACCAATGGAAACTTTTGCGGCAGCTTCCGCAGCCTCAATGGCTTTTTTCACCGCCAGCGCGGTCAAATCGAGATTTACGATCAGGCCTTTGCGCCACCCCTTGGATTCCGCCACGCCCAGGCCCGCCACTTCCAGTTTCCCTTCAGGATTCGGCCGGCACACGAGAGCGGCGGTTTTAACGCTGCCCAGGTCGAGCCCGACAATAATATTGTTCTTCTGCGCCATGATCGGGTTTCAGCGGTCAGTCCTCACCTATCAGCTCTCAGCGTTCAGCTTTCAGCTCTCCGCCTTGTGGAATTTGGGTAGTGGTACAGGTTGATGTTGAGGCGGCCTTACGCCGCCATTGGGTCCGCCGGGTTGTGGATAAACTCGCCGCTATAGCATCAATCTGAACCACTACCGGAATTCGTTCTTCTTTAACTGATAGCTGATAGCTGATAGCTGAAAGCTGGCAGCTAAAAGTTACTCTAGTCCTATCTGTTGCCGCCGGCCGCACCTGCGGGCTTCGCCTGGGGTCCTGAGGTCATGGGATCAACGACTATCTGATTGCGATAGCGCAAATCGACCGAATCTAGTTTATCATTCGATTTCTGAATTTCCGGCAACATGGCCAGAAAATTCCGGAATCGCGCGAGAAAATCCTTCTGTCCGAAATGCACTTGCACGGTTTGTTGCCCACTAATGAGTAGGGCCTTGAGGTCCTCAGGATCCGCCAGGTAAACTTCCGAAATGATCCACCCGGCGCGGGGAGCTTCCTCCCCTAATTGTCGCATGAACTCCCGGTACAAACCCATGCGCGCGCGGCGCTCATCGACGCTGGGTACGGCCTCCAACCCAAAGAGCACGGGGAAATCAAAAACCCCATTGTCAGGCTTTTCCAGCACCATGCCGTCATCGTCGACCAAGTTTATCCGCCCTCTGACATTAGCATAAGCGACGGGAACCCGTTCGGTGACGTGCACCAGCAGCCCATGCGGCAAAATGCGGGTCACAGAGGCGGTACGTACCCAGGGCAGAGTTTCCACTCCATGCCGCACGCTATCCAAGGACATGTGGAAGATATTGGTCCCCGTCTTCAGGTCTCCCGTTAGCGGCACCCCCATCGCGCCCAACACCTCTTCCCGCAAAACGAAGTGGTTTCCGTTCACGACGATGTCATCCGGGGAGGTCAGCACAAAATGGGGAGAAGTGAAGGCGAAGATCGCGAGGCCATAGCCGACGGCAAGGGCGGGCAGGAGCACCCCGATCACAAACAGCGCAAGGCGCACTCGCCGTGATATCCGGTTGCGCCACACGGGAGCTGTTCTCTCCCGTCGCAGGTAGGGTGACTCCTCGTGCGAGTCCAAGTCGTCATGCACGGGCAGTGCTTCTTGTTCAACCAACTCCATAGCTTTTCACCATTCGGGACACGGGATGCGGGACCTGGAATCCGGGGTTTCGGGCTCTGAACCTCAATTCCGAACTCCGGATTCCGAATTCCGGGTTGTGAATTCCCGGATTTCCCTCGGCCTCTGCCGGATTTCAGATTCCGGAATTCGGAATTCGAAATTCGGAATGCAGCAAACTAATCCTTCGGCTCAGATCCGGATTTGCCGATTCCCGGTTCCGCATTCTTGGCCTCGGATTCCCGGCGCCCTTGTTTTCGAACCTCCTCCAAATGTTTGAGAAACTCCTCCCGTCCGCGTGCCTTCTCCGCGGCATTTCGCGTCTTTTCGGTTACGAACCGCCGCCCCTTGAAATCCGAGTCTTGAAGGGCCCCCGCCCAAGCGCCCAGTTGTTTTGATACGCTCTCTGTCCGCTCTCGCAGATTCCGCATTTCGGATTCCAGATTCCGAAAGGGCTCCATTCCACCCAGCAGGTGACGCATTGACCGCACTTCTCCCGCCGATCCGCGCGCAATGTACAGAAACGTCAATAATTCCTGATTCGTCCCCCTCTCAAATCCTTCCGCAATGTTATTGGAGACGGAGACCGTAGCGCGTTCGACCTGGTCGCGCAGGCTGTATCGGCCTTTAAAGGCAGGGTCCTCGGTGAGCGTATAGACATGCCGCCCTAACTCAATTGCCGCCTGCCACACCGGAAGGTCCTCGAATTTGTTGTACTTCATTTTCGATCAAACTTTCCAGAATCCCGCTTCCGGAATCCGGATTCCGGAATCATATTTTTCGGAATTCGGAATATTTTTTGCCGTCCTCAAAAACCATAACTTCGCGTCCCGATTCCCTAACCCTGAGTTCCGTGTCCCATATCCCGTGTCCCTAGCCCCGTGTCCGGGTCCTTCAGCCTTTTCGCGAGCGCCTCCCCGATCTTCCACACGCTTCCAGCGCCAATGGTGATAATCAGGTCGCCGGGCCGCGCGTCGTTCGAGAGTTCCTCCAGCACCTGTTGCTCTGACGGTGCGTAGCGCGCATTGTTTACTCCCATTTCGTGCATGCGGCCCACAAGCAGTCCCGAACTCACGCCGGGTATCGGCGGTTCGCTGGCGGCATAGATATCCAGCACGTAGACGCGGTCACAACCCGCGAAGCAGCCGGCCAATTCATCCAGCAAGAATTTGGTCCGCGTATAACGGTGTGGCTGGAAAATGGCGATGACGCGCTTGGGCCCGCGCAGGAAAGCGGCGTCGAGGGTGGCGCGAATTTCCGTGGGGTGGTGGCCGTAGTCGTCCACAATGGTGATGCCATCCATCTCCGCCTTGATCTGAAAACGCCGATCCGCGCCGCGAAAGCGTTCCAGCCCGTGTCGAATCTGCTCGGGGGAAAGATCCAGTTCCAGCCCCACCGTGACCGCCGCCAAGGCATTCTGCACACTGTGCCGGCCGGGAACATGAATGGAAAACGGTCCGAGCACCGTTCCGTTCACCACCGCGTCAAACACGGCGCCTGCGGAAGTGAGCTCGCGAATCCTCCCCTGAATGTCGGCCCCTGCATCGATCCCGTAGGTTTTCACTCGACGGCGCAGCTTGGGGATCAAGGTCTGCATCAAATCGCGCCAGGGCGTATCGAAACAGGCCACCACGGTCCCGTAAAAAGGGACTTTGTTCATGAATGAAACGAATGCCGCGGCAATATCTTCCAGGTCGCGGTAGTGGTCCAGGTGCTCGCGGTCAATGTTCGTCACCACGGCAATCGAAGGCAGCAGGAAGAGAAACGACCGGTCGCTCTCATCCGCCTCGACCACCATCAAATCGCTCTTGCCCAAGCGAGCGCTGGAATTAAAAACGTCGAGCCTCCCGCCAATCACCGCCGTGGGATCGAGTTTCGCCTCCGCCGTCATCACTGCAATCATGGAAGTTACCGTGGTCTTGCCGTGGGCGCCGGCCACCGCCACGTTGAACTTCATGCGCATCAATTCCGCCAGCATTTCCGCCCGCGGAATGACGGGGACCTGCCGCCTCTGCGCCTCCTGAATCTCCGGATTGTCCGCGGGCACGGCGGACGACACCACCACCACCTGCGCCTCGCTGGCATTGCTGGCGGTATGGCCTTCAAATACCCGCGCGCCCAGGCTCGTGAGGCGCTCGGTTACCGGCGTGGCTTTTTGGTCCGAACCCGAAACCTGAAAACCCAGAGTGAGTAGCACCTCGGCGATGCCGCTCATCCCGATGCCACCGATTCCGACGAAATGGATTTTTCGAATCTTACCGAGCATATGTCAGTCGTCCGTTATCCGTCCCTTCGGGACCCCCGCTGTAGCGGCGGTCTCCGACCGCCGTCGTCGATCGGAGATCGACGCTGCAATTCCGCGCTCAGGAAGCGCCGCCAACTGGGGGGCACGCCATGGCGTGCCCCTACTTCGAATCGGCTCGCTGAAATCTACGGAGCAGGAGAAAAATAAGCACGGCGTAAATAGCAGCGTTTATCGGAATCGCGATCTCCGCGTAGTCCGTTTTCGTAGCCGAATCAAATCCTCGTAACGCGGCGCAGATGAAAAAGCCGGCACATTGCAGCCAAAACAGGAGTATGCCGTGCGTGGCATAGGAAGCGCAAAACAGCAATACCGAGGCGCCAAAGCCCGCGATCAGCGCTATCCAGATGTGTTTACTCACGTTGCCGTTCTTTCCGCCCGCTGATCGTGTGACTCCCAAAGGGCCGCCCCGACCATCCGATGTCGGCCTGCTAGTGTCCTAACTTGAAATCTCACCCGTTCTTGCCCCGGCCTGCTTTTCCAAGCTCTCAATTCGCCGCTCCAACCTGGAAATGTGGCTTTGCGAATTGGCAGCGACGAAAAGGAAGGCTATGGGAAGAAACGCCAAAAATGCCGGAAACCCAGGTGGCAAAGAAATAGTACTTTGACTCCAGCCAAAAAGGGCGATTCCACTCACCACCACGGCATAAATAAGAGGAAGCCACAGCGAAAAATATTTAAGCGAAGTTTTCATACTCTCTGCTTCCTTGTGATTCCGCCTACTTATCTTCGACTACCCTCTCCTCACAAAACCTTCCACTAAATCCGCAATCCGCGCCGCCGCGTCAGGCCGTGCCAGGCGGCGCGCACAGGTTTCCATGCGTTCAAGCGTCAGGGGGCTTGCCATCAACTCGCGTATCTCCTCTTTCAGCCGCTCGGGCGTTAACTCCGTTTGAACGATGACGCGTGCCGCCCCGGCCCTTTCCAACGCCCGGGCATTTTCCAACTGGTGTTGATCCGTGGCGCCGGGGAAGGGAATCAGCAACGCAGCTCTGCCGGCAGCGGCAAGTTCGGCCACTGCTGTGGCGCCCGCGCGCGAAATCACCAAATCCGCCTGCGCCAGCGTTCCAGGCATGTCATCGATAAACGCGTGGACCTCAGCCGGCAAGCTCCGTTCCTGATAGGCCTTCCGAACTTCATTATAATCGCGTTCACCGGTTTGGTGGATGATTCTCAACCCGCCGGGCCCATTTGCCAGCAATGGCAGGGCTTGCATCATCGCGTGGTTGATGGCCAGCGAACCCTGGCTCCCTCCCACGACGAGAACCGTAAATGGTGACACAGCCACTCCTGGCTGTGTCCCAGGCACAGGCACGAGTGCCTGTGCTACTACAGGCGGCGAATGCCAGCGCGGCGGAATTTCGAAAAATGGCCGACGCACGGGAAGCCCTGTTGCGTGCGCTTTCTCGCCATAATAGGAAGCTGTCTCGGCAAAACCCACCGCAGCGGCGCGAACCAATGGGGCCAAGAGGCGGTTGGTGAATCCCGGCCGCACGTTAGGCTCGATCAAAACCGTGGGAATATTAATCAGCGCTGCTTCCACCATCACCGGGCCTGCCAGGTAGCCACCCACTCCCAACACCACTTGTGGCCGGAACTCCCGCAAAATTCGCGCCACCGCTATTGCCGTGCGCGGCAAAACCAGGAGATTTTGCCATCTCTTAATGCCGCCAATGCCCTTCAGTCCTGCGGCGTCAACGGCGCGAAGCCGGAATCCCGCTGCGGGGATCAGTTTCGCTTCGAGCGGCCGGTGCGTGCCCAGGAACTCGATCTCGTAGGGGGAACCCGACCGTTTCCCGCGTATACGCAATTCCTCCGCCACGGCCAGGGCAGGGAAAATGTGCCCACCGGTTCCGCCCGCGACCATGAGGATCCGCGCTCCCGGAGAGGCGCCGTACTCATTCACGATATCCTCGATATAGGAACGAAGAGCAAGTCAAAAGTCAAAACCGCAGATGACGCATTGGGCCGTCCTTCGCTCTTCACTTTTGCCTTTCTTTTTCGTACCTCGCAGCTCTGCGATGCAAGGTCATAATTTATTGCTTTCGAAGCAAACGTTTTGCGCGTCTCGTAGGGGCACCCCTCGTGGGTGCCCTACGGGAGGGCACCCACGAGGGGTGCCCCTACGAGGCGCGCTACGTTGGGCAACTCGCTTGCTGCGAAATATTCAAAAGGATCCCCACGGCCACGAGGTTCACGAGCAGAGACGACCCGCCATAGCTCACGAAGGGCAGGGGAATGCCTTTGGTGGGAAGCAATCCCAGCACCACGCTCATATTGATAAGCGCCTGCCCGACGATCATCACCGTTAAGCCAAGTGCCAGTAAACGCCCAAAGTCGTCTTTGCACGCCGCGCTCGCCCGCAACCCGCGAATGAGGATGACGGCGAAGACCGCCGCAAGCAGGACGGCCCCGATCAAACCCCATTCTTCGCCTACTACCGCGTAGATAAAATCCGTTTGGGGTTCGGGCAGAAAGAAAAGCTTCTGCTTGCTTTCCATCAGTCCCACTCCGGTTATGCCGCCGGTCCCCACCGCAATGTACGACTGAAGAATGTGGAATCCCTTTCCCAGGGGGTCGGAGTAGGGGTCCCAGAAGGCCAAAATGCGTTTAAGGCGATAGGGGGAACGCGCAATCAGAAAGTACAGGGCAGGAATCGTAACGAGTGCCGGCAGTGCAAAATACCGAAGATCGAGGCCAGCGCAGAAGAGCATGGCCACCAAAACCATGCCCAGCGCCAAGGAGGTTCCCAAGTCAGGTTCCTTCAGGACCAACAATGCCATGATGCCGGAAACCAGGGCAATGGGAGCCAGCGTGTGCTTCCAGTCGTTCACCTGACCTTTGCGCTGGTCGAGGAAATACGCCAGGAAAACTGTCAGGATAATCTTGGCGAGCTCCGAAGGCTGAAAGCTTGCCACCCCCAGGTGAAACCATCGATGCGCATTATTTGTCGGGTGAACGAAAAGGACAATGACGAGCAGGATCAACTCGAGCGCCACCGCGGGGAAGATCACCATGGGATTCGCCAGGCGCCGGTAGTCCATGTGCATTAAGACGGCCACGGCAATGAGTCCAACTCCCGCCCAGGCCAGTTGACGCAGTAAGAAATAATACCCCTCATGGTACCGGTCGGCAGCCATAACCGCCGAGGCGCTGTACACCATCAAGGCGCCAAACAGCACTAAACCCGCTACGGCTACAAACAGAATCTTGTCGGATTGGAGTTGTCGGCCCATTGGTGATTTGCCATTGGTGATTTTCGATTGCTAGCTGTCAGTCGTCAGTTGTTAGTGGTCAGTCGTCAGACGGTAGCCTGTTGTAAGTCGTCAGCGGTCAGTTATCAGTCATCGTAATTCGTAAAGTCTTCCCTGACGCTTTAGAACGGAATGCCTCCTTTTGGTTCTGTCGGCAATCGCCAATCACAAATCGGCAATCGCCAATGGTTAATTCCCTTGCTTCTGACCGCCATTAAATAACTTCGGTTGCTCAGCAGCACGCCGAGCGATACGCCGGCTCACCTGGACATCGGATTTGGGGGCTTGGGCCTGGGTCCGCGTATTTTCGACTTCGGACTTGGGACCTCGGACTTCGGACTTTCCCCTCACCGGGCGCGCCTCAAAGGGCAGCTCTTGATCGTCGAGGGTCTCCACATTGCTCATGGAGATGGAGATCGAAGGCTCGTCCTCCGGCACCACCTGTGATTCGAGTTCCGGCGTTTCCGTGGCGTCCACCTCGTAGACATAGCTCAACTCGATAGGGACGCGGGACACGGGGTTCGGGACACGGGATACGGGATTCGAGGTTCGGGATTTGGGATTCGGGAGACGGGGCACGGGGCGTGGGGCCACGGATTCGGGGCTCGATTCGGCGGGCTCGAAATCCGGTGGTCCCATGGCCTCTTCTACGTTTGGCTCTGCGCCTAGACGACCTGCGGAGAAACTCGGAGTTCCGTCATTCTGAGTCGGCATTTCGGGCGAAGGCCCCCTGCCGTCCGCATCGTTCACTGACCCCTGCGAACTACCGGGGTCGTCCGCGAAGTTTACACTGAGCGGAGCGGAGGGGTTCAGGATGACGTTATCGGAGCGCCTTTCCGCAGCCTCTGGAGCTGCCGGAGGCGGCATCTCCGCGAGCGGCGGCGCAGTTTCCACGGGGGTAATTTCCGGGGCATCCGTGACCTTGGCAGGCTGCACAGGAGGCCGTTCCGCCGCGTGCGCGGGGGCTTCTGCGGGCCTTTCCAAGACCGCTGGCTCAGGAATTGGCTTGGGCCCCTCCGGTTTCGGCGCAACGACAGGAGGTTTCAATGTCGCGGGCGTAGGGGCAGCCACAGTCTTCTGCGGCGGCTCAGCCGCCGGGGTAGCGAACGCCGACCGTTCCGGCGGCCTCACAACCGGAGGTTTGGGGCTCGCGGCGTCAGAGAGTCTGGATTCAAGATTCATAATTCCAGATTCAAGACCCCTGACCCCTGACCCCGGACTTCGCATCCCGGACTCCCGGCTCCTGACCCCGCCCCCCTGGCTACCGGCCCCGGCCTCCGGACTTCTGACCTCGGAGCCCGTACTTTGGACTTCGGACCTCGGGCTCCGGACCTCGGGCTCCTGACTCCGGACCCCGGGCTCCGGACTTCGGACTCCGGACCTCCTACTCCGAACTTCGGGCATTGGATTTCGGGTGACGCGCCCTTCCGCCACATCCTTTTCCAGCATCTTCACAAGTTCCTTGAACACCATACCCCGCTCTTCGTAATCCTTGAATTGATCGAAGCTCGAACAGGCCGGCGCCAGCAGCACGGTGTCGCCAGGCCGTGACTGGGCAAAGGCCTGGTAGACGGCAGTGGCCAGATCGTCGGCGTGGACCAATTCCGTCGAGCCCGCCAATTGTTGGGCAATGATTGGAGCGGCGGCCCCGATCAACAGAACCTCGCGCACGCGGTCCTTGATGAGCGGCAGAAGCGGGGTGTAGGGTGCGCCTTTGTCCTTGCCCCCCATAATCAAATGCACGCCGTGCTCGAAGGCTTCGAGTGATTTCAACGTGGCATCGACGCTGGTGGCCTTGGAGTTGTTGTAAAAGTCCACTCCCTGGATTTCTTTGACAAACTCCAGGCGATGCTCGACGGCCTTGAACTCCCTCACGGCCTTCCGAATCGCGGCAAAATCCGCGCCCAGCAAGCACGCCGCGGTGGTGGCCGCCAGCACGTCTTCCAGGTTGAAATCACCCAGCAATCTTACATCGCGCTTTTCAAAGAGCACGCGTTCCAGGTGCCGGACGCGATAGCAGATTTTGCCCCCGGAAAGAAACACTCCGGTGGGGATTTCCCGGTGGCGACTGAAGAATACCGCGCGGCTCGAAACCGTTGCCTGAAGTCCGGCTACCCAGGGGTCATCGGCGTTTAGGACGGCATAATCCTGCTTATCCTGATTACGGAAAATCTGGCGCTTGGCCTGCGCATAGGCTTCCAGACTGGGGTGCCGGTCCAAGTGATTGGGCGATAGGTTGAGCATCACCGCCACGTGCGGCCGGAAATCGTGAATGCCCTCCAACTGAAAGCTGCTCAACTCGGTGACAAACTTCGTGCCGGGCTGGGAGTGGTCAACCGCCGAACTCAGGGCGTTCCCAATGTTACCGCCTACAAAGGTTGGGAACCCCGAGGCCTTCAGCATCTCGCCGAGCAGGGAAGTGGTGGTGGTCTTGCCGTTCGAACCGGTAACGCCCACCATCGTTCCTTCCAGAAACCACGCGGCGGCCTCGACTTCCGGATAAACGGGAATCATCTTCGCGCGCGCCGCTTTTAGCTGCGGTAGATCCCAGGGTACACCGGGGCTGACTACAATGATTTCATTCTTTAGGAACGTCTCCACGCGCTGCGCCCCAAGCTCCATACCGACTTTATCCTTGATAAGCTGCGGCAGGATGTCGGCAAATTCCCCGGGAGGCTTGCGATCGCTCACCGTCACCACCGCGCCACGGCGCACCAGGGCACGAGCGACCGAGAGCCCGCTCCGGGCCAGGCCGACGACTAGCACGCGTTTGCCGTGAACGTCCATAAGCAAAGAAACTGGAAATTAGAAACTCGAATCTGGAAACTAGAAACTAGAAATTAGAAACTCGAAGCTCGCGACCAATTTCCAGTTTCCATTTTCCAATTTCCATTTTCCAGTTTCCAGTTTCGATTTTCCGCCTTTCCCCCTCCAACCTTACCTCAACTTCAACGTCGTCAAAGCAAAAAGCGCGAAAATCAGTGCGGCGATCCAGAAGCGCGCGATGATTTTCGATTCCTTCCAGCCCAACAGCTCGAAGTGATGGTGCAGCGGCGCCATGCGAAAGATGCGTTTGCCGCGCAATTTGAACGAGCCGACTTGCAGGATAACGGAAAGGGCTTCCACCACAAAGATCCCTCCGATAAAGGGCAGCAGCAATTCCTGTTTCACCAGCACTGCGACCGCGCCGATCGCACCCCCGAGGGAGAGCGAGCCCACGTCACCCATAAAAATCTCTGCCGGGTAGGCGTTGTACCAAAGGAAGCCCAGGCTGGAACCCACCATCGAGCCACAGAAAATGGTCAGCTCCCCGACGCGCGGCATGTGTTCCAAGTCGAGATACTCAGAAAACACCGCGTGGCCAGCCACGTAGGTCAGTACGGTCAAGGCGCCCGCTGAAATCACCAAACACCCAATCGCCAGGCCGTCGAGTCCGTCCGTGAGATTGACGGCGTTCGAGGAGCCCACCAGAACCAGGATAACAAAGAGCAAAAAGGGAATAAAAGCTAGGGGAAACGTCCAGATATTTCCCAGAAAACGCAAAATCAAAAAGGTCGGGTGGAGGCGCTTGAAGAAGGGGAAGGTGAGAGTAGTGGAATAAAGCCCGCGCGCGGCCATCGAAACCAGAATGACGCCGAAGACCAGACTTACCAGGATCTGAAGCCAGAACTTCCCCCTTGCCGTCAGCCCCTTATTCTGCTGGCGCCGGACCTTCTGGTAATCGTCCCAAAAGCCGATGGCCCCAAACGCCAGCGTCGTTCCCAGGGTTAGCCACACAAAGATGTTGCTGAGATCCGACCAAAGCAGCGTGGGAATTATAATGCAGGGAAGAATCAGCACGCCACCCATGGTGGGCGTCCCGGCCTTGGCTTGGTGCGCTTTCGGCCCGTCTTCACGAATGTATTGGCCGATCTGAAATTCCTTGAGCTTCCTTATCAACCACGGACCCATAACCAAGGAAAGGAATAACGCGGTAATGCTGGCGTAGGCGGTCCGAAAAGTAATGTAGTGAAAGAGGTTTAAGACGTGGAAGTCTTGGTGGAGCTCGAGATAGAGGAAGTAGAACATAAAAACTAGTCCGAGGTCCGGGGTCCGAAGTCCGGAGTCTTGCGTCAGAGGCCGGAAATTACCGATACTCGAAAATCGAAATTCGAAACTCGGGAGTCAGTCGTCGAGTTTCCAGTTTCTAGTTTCTAGTTTCCGTTCTTTCAGCATTTCAATGACCGTCTCCAAATGAACTCCGCGTGAACCCTTCACCAGAATGACGTCGCCGGGCTCGATCAAGGCCCGGCACATTTCACCCGCCGATTTGGCGTCAGGGAAAAATCGCGCTTGCGACGGCGGGAGCCCACCCTCGGCGGCCCCTTCCAGGAAAAACTGGGCATTGCCTTGCACGGCGATCAGCCAGGCCACGCCGCTCGAAGCGCACTTGCGGCCCACGCCCCGGTGCAACTCCGGCGACGTAGGCCCCAACTCCAGCATCTCCCCCGCCACCACGATGCGGCGGCGCGCCCCCGGCCAGACGGCTAGTGTATCTAGCATACTCTCCATGGCCAGGGGGTTCGAATTGTAGCAATCGTTGATGACGGTAACCTCACTCGGGAGTGTAAGAATTTCACTCCGCTGGTGTAGATTTTGAAACCCCGCCAGCGCCTGCCCGATCTCCCCCGGGGGGATGGCGAAAACGCTCGCCGCGGCAATGGCGGCGAGGGCGTTTTGGACATTATGTCTCCCCGGCAGAGGCAAAGTGAATTCGGACATCCAGTCAGGGGTGTCCACCCGAAGGGCGCCTTGACGGACCGCATCCCACTTCGCTACCGGGGTGCGGAAGGCCGCATTCTTCGAAAATCCGAAGGTCAAAACCCGCCCGGGAAAACCCTCGGCAAACTGTCGCACGCGCTCGTCGTCTTCGTTCAAAACGGCGACCGCGCTTGGGCCCGTGGTCGCGAGATAATCAATCAACTCGCGTTTGGCCAGCGCGATCGCGTCGACAGAATCGAAGAATTGCAAGTGCGCAGCGGCGACGTTGGTCACCACACCGATCTGCGGCTCCGCGAGCCGCGCCAAGCGCGCAATCTCGCCGGCGGCGGACATCGCCAATTCCACCACCGCCACATCGTGCTCAGGTTCCAGCCCCAGCAGCGCCAGCGGCAGTCCAAAGTCATTGTTCAAATTCCCCGGAGAACGCAATACGCGAAGACGCCGGCTGAGAATGGCCGCGATCATCTCCTTGGTGGTGCTCTTCCCCGTACTACCCGTAACCGCCAAAAGCTGCTTGCCCCACTTGCGGCGAACTTCGCGGGCAAGCGTCTGGAGCGCACCGCGCGTGTCCGCAACCCCAAGCAGAGCGGGCCGCCATTCCTCCGGAGCGCTGGCGTAAAAAGCCGCGTCAACCACCACGCCGGCGGCGCCGCGGTCCAGCGCCTGCCCTACAAACTGGTGCCCGTCAAACCGAGGGCCACGAATGGCGAAGAAAATCTGGCCGGGCTCGAGCGAGCGCGAATCAATCGAGTATCCCTCAACGGGGCGATCCGCCACGCCACAGGGCGCTCCAAGGTACGCGGCCACCTCCCCCATCATTAACTTCATGTCTAAGGTTTCAGCTTTCAGCTCCCAGCGATCAGCCAAGAGGTCTAGCTGGAAGCTGGTCGCTGAAAGCTGATGGCTACTTTCTGTAATCCATTTCCGCCAGGACCTTGCGCGCCACTTCCCGGTCGTCGAAATCGAGCTTTCCGTCTTTGAGAACCTGATAGGTCTCGTGACCTTTGCCGGCGAGGACCACCACGTCGCCCTTGCGAGCCTCTTCCAGCGCTTTGCGCACGGCAACGCCGCGATCGACTTCTGCGATGTAAGGCTTGCCCGTGCGCTGCAACCCCACCAAGGCGTCCGCCATGATCAGCAGCGGGTCTTCGCCGCGGGGATTGTCGGAAGTCAACACGACGAAATCCGCCAGCGTACCGGCGGCCTCTCCCATGCGCGGACGCTTCGTCCGATCGCGTTCGCCTCCGCAGCCGAAGAGCACAATCAGGCGATTGCGAGTGAGTTCGCGAGCGGTCCTCAGGACGTTTTTCAATGCGTCATCAGTATGTGCATAATCCACCACCACCAGGAACGGTTGCCCCTCGTCGATCCGCTCGAACCGCCCGGGCACCGACTGAAGCTTGGCGATGCCTTCCTCAATCTTTGTGCTGGCAATCCCCATGGCCACCCCCGTGGCAATGGCGGCAAGAATGTTCGCGAGATTGGCGCGCCCCAACATCGGAGAAACGATTTGCAGTTTCCCAATCGGGGTCGCGATGACGGCTTCCGTTCCCTTTGAACTGGACGCCACTTGCTTGGGCGTCACTTGTGCGTTGCCGTTCAATCCATAAGTAAGGCGATTCGGATATGGCAAGTCCAGGAGCCGCGCACCCCAGGGATCATTGGTGTTGATCACCGCCCAGTCAGGAGGCGGGGCGCCCAGGCCCTCAAAAAGGCGGCGCTTGGCCAGGAAATAATGCTCAAAATCCCTGTGATAGTCCAAATGGTCCTGCGTCAGGTTGGTGAAGACGGCGACGGCGAACCGAAACCCCCAGACGCGCTCTTGGGCAAGCGAATGGGATGAGACTTCCATCACCGCCGCCTTGCCGCCTGCTTTCAGCAGTTCCGCAAAGTAGGACAGCAAATCGAGGGACTCCGGAGTGGTGTTGGTGGCAACCTTGGTTTTCCCGCCCATGCGGTACTCAATCGTGCCGAAAACGCCGCTTAATACCCCCGATGCGGCCAGAATGCTCTCCACTAAATAGGTCGTTGTGGTCTTGCCGTTGGTGCCGGTGATTCCTATAAGTTGAAGGCGCTTTTCGGGATGACCGAAGATGACGCGGCCCGAGTCCGCCAAGGCCCGGCGGATGGCCGCCACTTGGATCCAATGGTCGGCCAGTTCGGGAGGCGCGGGACGCTCACTGACCACCGCCACGGCGCCTCTTTCGAGCGCCTGTGAAATGTAAGCGTGACCGTCGGCCTTCTCACCCTGAATGGCAAAGAATAGTGTTCCCGGGCCCACCTCACGGGAATTGTAGGCCAAAGAAGAAACTTCCGCCGCGGTGTTCACGCCCGCGCGCAGAACCGGCAACTCCCGGAGCAATTCGCCTAACTTCATTTCGCACCCGATTATCGCGCCATGCGCACCCAAATGCGGGTGCCGGAAGGCACTTTCGCGCCCGCAACAGGGTTTTGTTCAACTGCCAGGCCGCTCCCCACCACATTGAGGTAGAGGCCCAACTTCACACACTCCTGGGCAACGCGCCGCGCCGCCCATCGGGAAAAATCCGGAACGGTCACCTGGGGGCCATCGCCCAGAACCACCGTGCGAGAAGCACGGCCCCAATCATCAGGGCCGGGTTGCGCCGTGCCGTCCGGCGAAGATTGGTTGGAAAGGGATGCCCGCTCTACGGGCGATGTGGCAACTCCTAAGGACTCCCGATCCAGAGGAAGGTATCCCGTTAAGATCCCCGGCTTCTGGTCCGGAATCTTCGCGGGTTTGGGGGTTGTAGTACGAGGCCACTGGGAGGGATTATCCTGAGGGACGTTCAAATAACCAAGAGTCTGCTCTGCGATGGATCGGAATACCGGAGCTGCCACGTCTGTCCCGTAGTGTGCTCCCACCGGAGAATCGATGGCCACCAGAATAGTCACCGCCGGGTGCATAACAGGAGCAAAGCCGATGAAAGAACCTACAAATACCGATTTTGAATAAGCGCCGTTGGCATCAACCTTCTGCGCGGTGCCGGTTTTGCCGGCGGAGGTATATCCGCCCAATTGCGCGGGTTTGCCGGTGCCGCGGCTAACCACCTGGGCAAGAATCTGGCGCATTGTCTCTGCCGTATGCGCGCTGATCACGCGACGCCCGGTGGCGGGCGCCAAGGGGTCGTGGTGGATGCCAAGAAAAATATCGTGCACGATGCGAGGTTGAAACAGAATTCCCCCATTGGCGATCGCCGAATACGCCGTGACCATTTGGATGGGGGTCACACTGATTTCCTGCCCGATGGAGATTTCACCGATGGAAAGTCCCGACCAGCGGCTGGGCGGCTTTAGCAAACCACGCTCCTCGCCGGGCAACTCCACGTCGGTTTTCGCCCCGAAACCAAACGCTTGGATGTAACGGTAGAAGCGGTCTTCACCGAGCCGCAGGCCCAGCTTGACGGCACCCACGTCACTGGAATTCACCATCACATCGGTAACACTGAGATCGCCATAAGGTTTGTGGTCATGAATCGTATGCCCCGCCAGCACGATGCCGCCGTTCTGGCAATTGATGACCTCCTCGGGATTGGTCAGTTTCTCTTCCAGCGCTGCTGAAAGGGTCACAGCCTTGAAAGTTGACCCCGGCTCATAAATCCACCCCACTCCGCGATCCTGACGTGTCGCCGCAGGGCTGGCGTCAATATTGTTGGGATCAAAGGTTGGTTGACTGGTTAAGGCCAGGATTTCGCCCGTGTTAGGATTCTGCACAACCGCCACACCGCCGGCTGCGTGCGCGCTCGCCACTTCCTCCGCGAGGGCCTTTGTCGCGATGTATTGGATCTTCTCGTCGAGGGTCAGCACGACGTTCTTGCCGGGAACCCCCGCCCAATCGGTGCTGTGAAAGGCGCGGCGGCGCGCGTCGGAAGCCAGCAGCACGCGGCCGGGCTTGCCTTTGACCTTATCGTCCAGGGCGTACTCAATTCCCCCCAGGCCTTTGTCATCCAAGCCGACGTAACCGATGGTTTGCCCAGCCAAATCCCCTTTGGGATAAAAGCGTTTGGTCTCGGTCTGAAAATAGATACCTTTCACGTTCAAAGCACGGACGCGCGCGGCTTCAGCCGTCGTCACCCGGCGCCTGACCCAGCAGAAGGAACGCGCCGTCTGGAAGCGATCACGGAGGTCGTCGGCATCCCCCGCCAGGGCTTGGGCGAGCCGGGAAGCCACCTTCTGAGACTCGGCAATCTCGCTCGGCACGGCGAAGACCGACTCCACATCCATGCTCATCGCCAGGGCATTCATCTGCCGGTCATAGATGACGCCGCGCTGGGGGGCCACCTCAATGACGCGCTGGCGCTGGCGCTGGGCACGCGACACCATATCCACGTACTGGATGACTTGAAAATAATAAAGGCGGGCGGCAATGCAGCCGAACCACAAGCAACAAACCGCGCCGACGATCAGTCGCCGCCTCTCCAGGCGAGACCGATCGGGCTTCGCCCTGCGAGAATCTGGCTTGCGTCGACGCATTGAAGTTACGGCTCGTGTGGAGTATCTCCGCTACCTACGGAGAAGTTGTGTGCCAGTTCCGAGCTTTCCGAGGCGTTCGCCGCGGGACCCTGTGCGCCCACCCAAATCACCTGCTGCGGGGTGAGCGTGACCATCCCGAGCCGGGTCCGCGCCAGCGTGTCGATCCTTTCAGGATCGGCGAGCGCTGCCTGCTCCAGCCGGTACTGATGGTTCTGCTCTTCCAGCGTCGTGTATTCGGCCTTGATTTGTTCAACCTGGTAACCGTACCGCACGCACTGGAAATGCTGCCACGCGAACATGAGCACAAAAAGAAAAACCACGAAGCCCAATCCCAACAGACTGAAACATTCACGGCGACGCTCCAGGTCAACTTCGCGCACCACGCGGGAATTGTTGATAGGCTTCACGAAATAGAATTCCGGAAAATTCGCCCTGCCCGCGGCAGGGACGTTTCTCGGGCGCCGTCTGGCTACTGGTAATGTGGCTGTTGCTGTGGCCATTTTTAGTACCGGGGTACGGGAAACGGGGCACGGGAAGAGCAGTCCCCGGGCCTTGTTTCCTATTCCTTTCCCCCAGTTCCCTGCTTTTCTGCCGCCCGCAGCTTGACGCTGCGCGCGCGCGGATTGATCTGTACTTCCTCATCCCCCGGACGAACCACTTTGCGCGTCAGGATGCTCGCCTGGCCTTCAATCTGCCACCGCCGGAAGGCTTGCTTGACCCGGCGGTCTTCCAGGGAGTGAAAACTCAGGATCACAACTCGCCCCCCCGCCCGAAGGACCGCGAGGACCTTGCCCAAAAACTGCTCCAGATTCTCCAACTCTGCGTTCACAGCCAGGCGGAGAGCCATGAAGCTGCGTGTCGCCGGGTGAATTTGGTGGAGGCCCGCCCGGGAGGGGATCGCTCGCGTCACCACCTGCGCCAGTTCGGTGGTAATTTGATACGGACGGGCCTTCACAATGGCTCGCGCAATCCTGCGCGAGTGGCGCTCTTCCCCCAACTCGAAAAGAATATCTGCCAGTTCCCGCTCGCTGGCGTGGTTCACCAGGTCGGCGGCGGTAGTTTCGGCGCCGGGATCCATTCGCATGTCAAGAGGACCCGGCAGATTGAAACTGAATCCGCGCGCGGCGTCGTCAAGCTGCATGGAGCTCAAACCGAGATCCGCCACAACTCCGTCCACTGGCGGCAATCCGTTCGCGGCGTGCAACGCGTCGATTTGTGCGAAATTCCCCTGCTGCATCATCAACTTCTCGCCAAACCCTGCCAGCTTTCGGCCGGCCACTTCCAGCGCCCGAGGGTCGCGGTCCAGGCCTAAAAGCCTGCCGGTTCCCAGGCGCTTCAAAATCTCCTGCGCATGCCCTCCGCCCCCGAGCGTCGCATCGATGTAGATTCCTTCCGGCCGCACGTTGAGAAATTCGAGGGTCTCGCGAACCAGCACGGGAATATGGATAGGCCGAGTACTCTCGGCCATGCCCGAAAGTTCCATGTTCCCACTTGGCTGGTCATTCATCACCGTCGGTCAAACCGGAAACCGCTGGTCAGTCGATTCCCAAATCGTCCAGCCCGGCCCGATCCTCATCCGTTATCGGCTGGGCCATCGGCTCGCGCTTCCGTTCCATGCTGGAGACTTCCAGGTACTCCACGCGACCCATCACGGCAACTTCCCCTTGCATGCCGGCTCTCTCGCGTAGAAGCGGGGGAATCAAGACCCGGCCCTGCGCATCGCCGCGAGCAGTCTGCCCCCAATAATTGGTGCGCTCCAGGAACAATCTCTTGATCTTATTGGCGTCTTTTTCGCCGCGCACCGGAACCAAGCTCTCCTCGATCTTGATCCATACGGGAAGGGGGTAGATCCGGACCGAACCTCCCTCCAAGCTGGTCACAAAAAAGTCCAGATCGGGGCCGTACTTTTCATCCAGGGTGTCCTTGAAGGCCGTCGGGATCTTTAGCCGGCCCTTTTCGTCCACGGTCGCGGTGATGTTGCCCCTAAACATTTGACTTGCCCAGCGCGCCTTACGGTCTACAAATCCCCTTGAATATTAATGACTACCCACTTTCACCCACTTATGGCCACCGACTTTATAGGCATATTTAACTCTTGTCAAGAGCTTTTTTCATTTTTTTTAATGAGTTGGGGTTAGTCCATGCTGTTTGAATCTTGGAGAGGCTAATTAACTCTTGAGTACCATCTTTTTCAAAGCTTGCGGACAATTTCTGCCCGCTGCCCCGGTCATATTTAAAGATTTCGTCGTCAGATACTTTGATTGTTGGGTGGCTGAATCGCCCTTGAAGTCAAAAAGCCTTTTCATGTATGTGCCAATCCTCCGCATGTTGGTATGATATGGGCACAGGGTGGGAAAGCAAATACTTGCACCAGGAGGCGTCATGGCGGAGGTGAAGATTCCGAGGGCCTCAACCGAGCTACCGGTTTATGTGGCTACGCCCCACAAGGACGCGCCGTGGCCGGGTGTCGTGGTGATCCACGACGTCATGGGAATGAGCCGCGACCTGAGGAACCAAGCCGACTGGCTGGCGAGCGAGGGATTCCTGGCGGCGGCTCCCGACCTGTTCCATTGGGGCGGGAAACTGACCTGCCTGCGAACCATTTTCCGCGACGTGCAGGCTCGGCAGGGAAGGACCTTCGACGACATCGAGGCCGTCCGCACTTGGCTAGCCGGCCAGGAGGGCTGCACGCGCAAAATCGGCGTCATCGGTTTTTGCATGGGCGGCGGATTCGCTTTACTCCTCGCCCCCGGCCACGGTTTCGCCGCATCGAGCGTGAACTATGGCGCCGTTCCGAAGGACGCCGACACCTTCTTGCGCGGAGCCTGTCCCATTGTCGGAAGTTTTGGCGCCAGGGATCGCTCGCTGCGCAGCGACCCGGGTCGCCTGGAGCGGGCCCTCGCGGCGGCTGGCGTGGACCATGACGTGAAGGTGTATCCTGACGCCGGTCACGCGTTCCTCAACAATCATGACCGGGCGGAGGTACCGACGCTGCTTGTGATTATGGCGAAGTTTACGCGGGGCGGCTACCACGAGCCCTCAGCCCAAGACGCGCGCCGCCGCATCGTCGCCTTCTTCAATACGCACCTCAAGTCGTAGTCGGCTTTCGCATCAGGCAACTAGCCGTCACCTCTGATTCGCCTGACGAATCGAATCCAGGCGAACCCGCCCGAATACCACGGCCGACGCCAGTTGCATGGTCCGGTTCCGTCGTGATAGCTTTGCTCGCGCATTGGTGAGCTAGCGTGCCATTTGGGTTTTAGAAGGTGGCACGGGCGTCCCGCGCGCGACCCAGACACGGCCAGGATGCCCGTCCCACACCGGAGGGAATGAATACCATGTCGATGAAGATGACAAGACGAACCGCATGCAAACTGATGGCGGGAGCGCTTCCCGCAATGAAGCTCGGGGCTGCGCAACACGAACCAGCGCCTGGAATCGAGATTGAGCGTGGGCCTTTTGAAGGGACGCGTGCGTCCTTGAGCAAGTATGAAATCCCCGAGTGGTTTCGCGACGCCAAGTTCGGCATTTGGGCGCACTGGGGCCCACAATCGGCCATCGAAGCCGGGGATTGGTATGCCCGGAATATGTACATGCAAGGATCCGATCAAAACATCTATCACATGGAAACCTACGGGCATCCCTCCAAGTTTGGCTTCAAAGACACGATCCCACTCTGGAAGGCGGAGCAATTCGATCCCGCCTATCTTATTGGCCTCTACAAGAAGGCCGGCGCGAAATACTTCATGAGCATGGGCGTGCATCACGATAACTTCGACATGTGGAATTCCACTTATCAGCCTTGGAATGCCGCCAACAAAGGGCCGAGGAAAGACATCATCGGCATGTGGGCTCACGCGGCTCGGGATGCCGGACTGAAGTTTGCCGCTAGCGACCATCTGTGGATCACCTACAAATGGTTTTCGGTCAATCACGGCCACGATAAAACGGGGCCCTACGCCGGAGTGCCTTACGATGGCGCTGATCCCGCCAACTCCAGCTTGTATGTCGATTCCGACCAGGTTTGGGGAGAGAACCTGGATTGGGATGAAACCGGCATCCCCCTGTGGTGGAGGCGCCACTGGTTTATGCGGATCAAGGATCTCATCGACAAGTACCAACCGGATTTGCTCTACACCGATGGTCCCCTCCCCTTCGAGGAATATGGGCTGAGCCTCGTGGCGCACCACTACAACCTGAGTGTGAAGAAAAACGGCGGGAAGCCCGAGACCATCTACACCAGCAAGCGCCCCGGAGACACCGAGCATGGCACCGGAGTGCTCGATGTCGAACGCGGGATCGTGGCCGACATTTGGCCGCGCCCGTGGCAAACGGACACCTGCATTGGCGACTGGCACTACAAGCGCGGCCAAAAGTACAAGACGCCCAAGACCATCATCGACATGCTGGCGGACATTGTCAGCCGCAATGGCAACCTGATGCTGAATTTTCCCCTTCCGGCGCGCGGCACTTTGGACCAGGAAGAATTGGGTATTCTTGCCGAGATCACCAAATGGATGAGCGTAAATAGCGAAGCCATCTACGCCTCGCGACCCTGGAAGATTTTTGGCGAGGGGCCGGTAGTGGCCGCGGCAGCCAATGACGCGCCATTTAACGAGGAGAAACGTAAGGACCTGACGGCAGCAGACGTCCGCTTTACCACTAAGGGCGAAACACTGTATGCCTTTGTGATGGGCTGGCCGGAATATCAAGCGGTCATTCGGCCCTTGGCTATCAACACCGCGTTGCGAGTTGGCAAAATCGAGAATGTTGAACTCCTCGGCTTCGACGGCAAACTCGAATGGTCGCAGGATAACTCGGGCCTGAAGGTGCTGATGCCCGCACAGAAGCCCTGCGATTACGCCATCGTGTTCAAGGTCACCGGCGCCATCGCAGGGTGACGGGCAGAACTCCTGATAGACGATTGGTGATTGGCGATTAGTGATTTGTGATTTTGCATTGGCAAGACCGGACGGTCACCAGTGGTTTGCGGTCCCAGCATCGGGAAGCCAATTTCGGAGTCCTGTATCTTAACATATAATAATACTAAATGAAGAAATATCTAACGGTATATACAGCCAATGTGTGTTACCGAGTTTCAGTGTGACCGTTAAGATTGGCGCGCAGGAATAACGCATCCTCCCAGCGCAACGCTCAGCATAACCGGACAATGTGTCATCCAATTTCCATCCCCTATAGTTTTTAGTAACTGCCGCTGTTTCAGTATGTTCTCAGGATTGGGAAACGAAAATCGGCCTTTCTGCGCCTTTGTTTTCAATATGTTCTCAGGATTGGGCATACTCGGGCAAGTTGGACATGAAGTCGCACCGTGATTCCCGTAGGGTTCAGCGAATCCGATCACACGTTCCCCCTTTCTTTCCCCAAAAGCCATGCCTCTACGCCGCCGCTGATGTGGTTTGGCAAACCAGTTCGCCGGTGGCGGGTTCCTCGCTTGCCGGCGTCAGTCTTTCCCCTTGGCGCAGGACGGGCTCCCGGCGCCGGGCGTAGAACTGGCGCAGCTTACGTTCGACCTGATCCTCCAGGTGAGTTTCATAGCGGATGACTTCGTCCAATTGCTGGCTCGGCAACAGCAGATCGGAATCGTCGCGGACGGGGTCGTTCGCCAAATGCTCCGCCTTGTAGAGGGCCTTCTTCTGCTTATAGTCGTCGATTTCGTGGTTCACGTCGGCAATCAGTGCGATCTGCGCATCGTCATCCTCGCGCAGTTTCCCCTCGGCGGAGCGCTTCTCCAGTCCCTGAAACCGGCCCAGAAGCGTGCCGCCCAAAGCCCCCGGATTCTTTCCGTAAAGAGCTTGAAAATAGACTTCCCATTCTTTTTCAAACATTCCCGCCCGGACGACGTCGCGCAGTTGATGGAGATACCCGAGGACCTGTTGGAATTTCCAGGGAGAGTCGGGGAGGCCGGTAAAGCCCACCAGGGGAATCTGGGCGCGCTGCCCGAGAGCGGCCGCCCCCGAGGCCGGCATGCTTTCACGCTTGCGCTCGCCCGCAAGCTTGCGCTTCCGCACCGCCAGGACCGCCACCTCCGCGCGCTGCATGCGCTCGAGCCTCCAGCGCAGGATGGCGATGTCTTGCACCCAGGCGGACTCCCAGCCATCGCGCGGCTCCATGGCTTCCACCAAGGCCTTGTGCACCTGTTCGAAATCTTCCGGGCGCTCCCCAAGCACCTCCATGCTACGTGCTACGACTTCGGAAAAAGGGTACGGCTGGGGGAGATTGCGGCTGGAGATGGCTTTGCCGCGCTCGCTGCTTGGCCCACGGGAGTGTCGGCCGTTCGCCTGGCTCGCTGCGGATTGCGCCGCGCTGGGTTCTCTGGTAATTAGACTCATGGTTTTCTCTCCTTATAATAGGACAGACGGCGTGAGCGCCTGCCGCCCTCGCGCGGAGAAGGGAGCCGTCGGCGGATAAGATGGGTAGACAAGGGCGCGGAGGGCAAGTGAAGAGTACTGCGCTCATGGCACAATTGTAGCTCACATCAGTACGTGTTGTCAAGAGATTTAATTGACCAATTTCCTACCGGCAGGAAGAAAAATTATGACAAATCGCAGAATTTCGGCCTAAACCGACATCGTGTCCGTAAACGGGGCGCTTGGTCTAGGGCCCCTCCGCACTTCCCCTCGTAGCAACGTAACGCAGGACCCGCCCTCCAGCCCTGCGGCTTTTTGGAGCAGCGCCCACTCCCCGCCCCCTAGCAGCCCGTGGTGGAAACGTGCCTTTTCGGGGCGGTGAGCAAAGCGTTGGTGGAAGGCTCCGGCAGCGAGCGGGGCGGTTCGAGAGGTTCGGGAGAGTCGGCATAATCTTTCCAGG
>JBEKLF010000014.1:0-65917 GCA_050010335.1 Terriglobia bacterium | reverse complement strand
TTTCGCAAGCTGTTAGTGAGTTTTGAAAAGACCAAGGAAGGCTACGTCGCGCTGTTGGCCTTGGCCGCGGCCATGATTTGTTGGCGGCAAACAATTGTTATTTACGGATAAGCTCTAAGTTAAGCGATTGGGGATTGGTAACGTCGCCGGCGAGCGGGTCGGGGCTGAGCCAGCGGCCATTGGTCGCATCGTAGTCGCGATTGAGTGTGGTGAATATATCTGCACCGCTGGCCTGCTCCAGCGGCACCATCGTCGCGAAGGTGTTATCCTGCGACCCGTTATGTTCGATCCAGTTCTGCCCCCAGGGGTAGAACGCCAAGTCCTGTGACACAGCGCCCGTCTGGTTGGTCGCGATCGTGGCGGATTGCAACAGGTTATGGTGGACAAAGTAAGTGCTGCTGGTGTACACCGCCCAGTTCACGCCGCCCCACGGCACAAAATTGTATCCCGCGGAGGAGGTTCGTTCGCCCGCCGCATTGTAAGTGGTTGACCCTCCCCTGCTATTTACTCTCTGTCCTAAGGCGTTATAGGTGATCGTTTCTGTCGATCCGCCGTCCATGGTAGCAAGCCGTCCCTCGGCGTCCCAGGTGTAGCTGTGCGTGCCGTCACTGGTCAAATCCCCCGCCGCGTCATAGGCAAAACCGGAAGTGTTGATCCGGTTGGTCGCGGCGCTGAACGTATAGTTGGGGCACAGGCCCTGGGTTTGACCGTTGGTCAGGCAGCTCATGTTGCCGTAATTACCGTTCGAGCCATCCTGCGTGTAACTGAAGGTCAGGTTGTAAGTGGCATTGCCCGTGGCGACGGCGCTGGTCAGGCGATTGACCTTATCGTAGTTGTAGGCCTCCGTGTGGGTCATGGTGGAGTTGTTCGGGCCGTCCAGGTCATACATGCCGACCACGTTGCCATTATTGCCGGTCGTAGCCTGAGTCGGACTGTTGGTGCAAGTCGTGGGATTGGCCACTCCTTGGTAATAATTATACACCAGGCAGTAATCCGCGGGGAGAAAGGGTGTCAGGTACCCTTTCTCCGTCTGGGTTTGAGCGTGTTAACGCCCGGACTCTACCCATGACGCAATCCTCCTGCTTCGCCGCTGCAAAGAAAAGGGTACCTGACACCCTTCCTCCCTAGGTCTTGCTGGTCAGGCGATACAGCGCGTCATAGCCATAGCTGATCGTCTGCCCCTTGCGGTCCGTCTTGCTCAGAAGGTCGTTCATCGCGTCATAAGGTCATAAGAATAACTCTCGCTGAGCGTCGAGGGGAAGGTGACCTGCGTAACCCGTCCCAGAGCGTCGTAGGCAAACCCCGTCTCATGGTTCGCCGCGTCGGTGATGTTCACCAGATTATTTTCCGTGTCGTAACCACAGATGGTCAGGTTCGAGGCGGGATCCGTGACCGCCACCAGCCGGTCGGCATCATCGTATTGATAGGCGGTGATTTTGCCGTTAGCATCGGTCACCGAAATCCGCCGGTCGCGGGTGTCGTAACCGGGAAAACCGGGGACAGGCGGAACGTTTCACTGGTTCTCGGTAAACCATCCGCTCGGCGTCGATAGCGAGCAGGAATTGCCGCCCATTTCCACGCCGCGTCACATGGTGCGCAACATCCGCGATGACCAATCGAGCCACGGCCGAGAAGATAGCAGAATACGTTCCGCCTGTCCCCGGTTTAGTTCGATAGGTATAATGCAGGAGCCTTCTCCGCTACCGGTGGCCGGGTCGAACCAGCCCTGCCACTGTGGCAGCCGCAGCCCATCACGCGAAGGTTGAAAATTCAAATTCGAGAATCAGGATGGCCCCATGGACAGGAGAACCTTTAACCGAATCCTCGCGATGAGCGGCGCCGGCAGCGCCCTCGGAGCAAAATCTGCACTCGCATCTTTTTCTGGAAACCCCCAGGCTCCTCCGCTGCCGGACGCTTCTCGCAGGTTAGCTCCCGTGAAGTTCGACACGGTCTCGTATCGCATCAACGAAAAGCCAACGTATCTATACTCTGGCGAGTTTCACTATTTCCGCGTTCCCAAGGCTGATTGGCGGCGGCGTATGGAACTCTTCCGGGAGGCGGGCGGAAACTGCGTGGCAACGTACCTCCCGTGGTATTTGCACGAGCCCGAGGAAGGCAGGATTGTCTTCGGCGGTGAAAGTGGCGTGCTGGATTTCGAAGCTTTCCTCCACACCGCTCAGGAAGTGGGCTTATACGTCATCGCCCGGCCCGGCCCCTATCAATACACCGAAATGAAATACGACGGGCTGCCGGGGTGGCTCTGCGAGAACTACCCGGAGCTGCACGCGCAGAACCTTGACGGCGCGTCGTTTCGAATTTCGTCCGTCTCCTACCTTCACCCGCTCTTCCTCGAGAAGGCGCGGAAATGGTTTGACCACGTGGCGCCGATCATTGCAGCGCGCACCGTTTCCAAAGGCGGTCCCATCGCCCTCACGCAACTTGATAACGAACTGGCGGGCATCCACATCTGGTTCGGGTCATTGGATTACAACCCGGTTACCATGGGGTTCGGAAAGCCGGAGGGCCGCTACCCGCGCTTTCTCCGCCAGCGATATGGCGACGTTGCGGCCATGAACCGCACCTATGGAACCACTTTTGAATCCTTCGAGAAAGCGAAGCCCATGGTGCTTCCGGACTCTGCGGGTGTCGCACAAATCCGCAGGGTGAAAGACTATTTCGACTTTTACCTGGGGACGATTGGAGAGTATGCCCAGACCCTCGCGGGATGGTTGCGCGAGCATGGCGTGGGTACGCCGCTCATCCACAACTCCGCCGGTCCCACCATGAATGCCTACTTTCTGGAAACCGTCGAGGCCCTGGGCAACAAGACCTTCCTTCTGGGCTCCGATCATTACTACAACCTCGATCAGAGCTGGGGACAAAACAATCCCACGCCACAGTATGCCGTCAGCATTTTCGCCTCGCTGGAAATGCTGCGATTGATGGGCTATCCCCCCACCGTCATGGAAATGCCCTCCGGGAGCGCCTCCGATTGGCCGCCCGTCACGCCCGGGGATTGCAAGGCGTGCTATTGGACCAACCTGGCTCTGGGGATGAAAGGTGACAACTACTACATTTTCACCGGTGGACCGAACCCTCCGGACGCCGGCACCACCACGGATGTTTATGACTACGGCGCTCCCATTGGGGCGAAGAATGAACTGCGGCCGTTATACGACGTGCAGAAAGACCTGGGGAGATTTCTCGAAAAGTCGTCGTGGCTGGAAGAAAGCGAACGCGAGTGCGATTGCCGCTTTGCCCTCGATTTCGAGTACGCGCGGGCGGACCAATATTGGAAAAACCGCGCGGGGTTTCTCCTGAGCGGCGGAGAGGCTTGGGACTTCTTCCGCAAAGGAGCCCTGACCACCGCGCTTTGCGCAAGCCTTTCACCGGTTTTCTGTGATTTGCGCAAGGACGATTGGATCCGCGACCGATCCACGCCCGTAGTGCTGGTCAGTTCTTCCAGCATGGCGCGGGCGAAACAGGAAAGGGTGGTGCGATTCCTGAAGGAAGGCGGCAGGGTGCTGATCGTGCCGGTCATTCCGGTTGTCGATGAGAATCTCGAGCCTTGCACGTTGTTGAGCGATTTCCTTGGCAGCCCGGCACTGGAGCACAACCCCGACGCCTTTGCGCGGGTCACCATCCTGGACGTTCAGAATATTCTCGATAACGGCGAGAACTACTTCACGCACACCTTACCGCCCGGAGCGAGGGCACTCGGGAAAGACGAGCACACGAACCGAATTCTGGCCTGGGAGCTCGCAACCGAAGGCGGAGGCAGAGCCATCTTCCTGGGATTCCGCTGGCTTCATGGCATGCGGGAGCACTCCCTCATGCTGGAGTCGCTTCTCGCGCGCTTGGGACTCGAGCGGCGCGTGGAGTGCCCGAACCCCAACCTGTGGACGTCGCTGCGGACGGCAGGAGACCACTCCGCGCTGTTCATCATGAATTTGTTCACTTCACCGCAAGAGGCGGAAATCCGATGCCGTCCCGCCGGGCGAAGCGGGGTGGTGAGTCTAGGTCAGCACAAGTTGGAACCGATGAGCGTGAAGTACGTCGAGGTTTAGCATAGTTGGTGCGTTGCCGGACTGGCTGGGAGCGCGGGCATCCTGCCCGCTTTGATGCGCGTCCCGCGCCCGAGCAGACACGGCCAGGATGGCCATGCCACGAATAGTAGCGCGGGCGTCCCGCCCGCTGGGGCGTGGGCATCCTGCCCGCGCGTTCTTGGCGGGAGCGGGACGCTCCCGCGACAGCGGGCGGGACGCCCGCGCTACCTCTGCTCTTTCGCTTCTATATCGCGCGCCCCGCAGTTTCTGCCGTCGCAGTTTCTGCTTTCTTTGCAGCCCTCGTCCCGCAATGTATAATGTGGGTTTGCAATCCTGCGGAGTGCCCTAAGCCCAGGCAAACCTGAGAGACAGAATGCATCGACCCACGTTCGTATCTGCTATTCGCCCGATCATGGTTTTGGCCCCGATCCTTACCGCCTTCTTCATCTTTGCGCAAACCAGGCCCAGCGCCACCAAGTCAAGTTCGCCCCCGGCAAAGCAAGTTGCGGCAGCGTTGTCCGCGCCGCTCGAAACCTTCCGCAACGTTGGCAAAGCTTATTTTGAACAGGGCAAGTACGCTGAAGCCATCGGGCAATTTCAGAAAGTGGTGGCTTCCGGGAGAGCTTCGGCTATCGATCACCTGAACCTGGGCATGGCGCTGATGCAGGCGAACAAACAGGACGACGCGCTCGGCGAGATGACCACCGCCAAGCAGATGGATTCGCACTTGGTGGCCGCTGAGTTCAATTTGGGCATTCTTTATAAGCGCGAACTTCGCAATCCCGACGCCGAAGCCGCCCTGAAACAGGTCATCGCGGTTGATACTCAGGACCCCTCCACGTGGTTCAACTTGGGAACCGTGTTTTTCGCCGAAAGGAAGCTGGACGAATCCCTTGACGCCTATCACCACATTGTGGAGATGGGTTTTGGCCGCGGCCAGAACTTTTACGTCGCCGCGCTCTTCCGCACTTTTACGGTGCTCGTCCGCCTGAAGCGCCAGGAGGACGCCCAGAAAGCGCTGAAACAGTGGGAAGGGTTGCACGATAAAGTTCCCAATATTTCCCTTCAGGATCCGGCGCTGGAAGGTGGCAAATATGGCGTCATCCTGGCGCCGTCCGGTCCACCCACGGAAATCGCTCGCGCCGCAGGCCTGGAAAAAGTATCTTTTTCCGAGATCAGCCAAAAACTCAACTTGGCTCTTCCGGCGGCAAGCGCGGCAGCCTTCGATGCACACCAACCCATCAAGGCCGCTGATTATTCACCCGAATTCGCCCGGCAGAATCTCGTCCCGCTCTTTGGGCCTTCGATCGCCGTGGGGGATTACGACAATGATGGTCATCCGGACCTTTACGTGGTGATTCCCTTCGCCAAGAATTACCTTTTTCACAACAACGGCGATGGAACCTTTACCGACGTGACGGAGAAGGCGGGAGTCGCGGGGCCGGGCGCGAGCCTGTCCGCCACCTTTGCCGACTTTGACAACTGCGGCAAGTTGAGTTTGTTCGTGGCCGGCCTCGACGGGGTGAAGGTCTATCACTACTCGGGCGACGGCGTGTTTCAAGATATTACGGAAAAGGCGGGGCTGAAGCCTGAACCTGGTGAAGTTGACACGCGCGCCGTGCTGTTTGACGCCGATAACGACGGCTTGCTGGACCTCGTCGTTACCGCTTACACCAACTTGAGCAAAGCCCCCGCCAAGGACCCCTTCACTTTTCCCCACGATTTCCCCGGCTCGACCGTACACTTCTATCGTAACAACGGCGACGGATCGTTTACGGATAAGACGGCTACCGCCGGCCTCGAGTCGGCCAAGGGGCGGATGCGCGGGGCGGTGTTTGCCGATTTCACCAACCGCGGCTACTCCGACCTTTTTCTATATCGCGATGATGGCCCCCCGTTGCTTTACGAGAATCAAGGTGAGGACAAGTTCGTATTGCGAAGGGAGACGGGCGCGGCGCTGGCGAAGGCGGCGGTGCTCGACGCGCAGGTCGCGGATTTTAACCACGATGGTTACTTCGATTTGGCCGTCTGGACTGAAGACGGGTACCACGTGCTGCTCAACCAGCGCGATTGGAAATTCACGCCCGCTCCGGCCCCAGCCATTCCCGCGCCAACCGGGCTTTTCAGCTTCCGCGGCGCCGCGGCTGACCTGAACGGCGACAGCTTCCCCGATCTGCTGGCGGCCGACGCGCAGGGCAAGCTTCACTTTGTGGTTAACCACGAGGGTCGGTTCCGGGAAGGGTCGATCGCGCTTTCTTTAGGCGACGCTGCCGCGCTCACTTCGCTCGCATTCACGGGCATCGAGAATCCCGGCCAACTCGACGTGCTCGCCATGACCCGGAGCGGCCAGTTGCACGCTTTTGAGAAAGAAGGCCCGCCCGAGCACTGGGTGGAAGTAAAGATGAACGGCTATAAGAGCAACAGCCGGGGAATTGGCAGCGTGGTGGAATTCAAGGCGGGCAATTACTACAACAAGGTGATGATCACCAGCAGCCCCGTGCGGGTTTTTACCGGCGACCTTACGAAACTCGACGTCATCCGCGTCACCTGGCCGAATGCGGTGGTGCAGAACTGGATCGACGTTGCGACCGACAAGCAGGTTGAGGTTCGCGAATCCGAGCGCCTGGCGAGCTCCTGCCCGTTCCTTTACACGTGGAATGGAAAGAATTTCAACTATGTCACCGATGTGCTGGGAGTGGGCCCGCTCGGCGAACTTGCGCCCGATGGCACACGTGTAAAACCATTTCCCGAGGATTTGGTGCGCCTGCCCAACCTCGTTCCCGATTCCCAAGGCAACTATGTTTTTCAGTTGACCGATGAGATGCGCGAGGCCGACTTCTTCGACCAGGTCAAACTTCTGGCGGTGGACCATCCCGCGAACGAAGAAATTTACGCGAACGAGATTTATGCGACCAATCCCGGTCCACCCTCGCTTTATGCCGTGCCCGACAAGCGCTTCCCCGTATCGGCCGTGGACGATCACGGCCGCGACGTGCTGCCTTTGCTGTTGAAGCAAGATGGCCGCTACCCCAGCGACTTCGGGCGCAACCGCATTCTGGGCATGGCGGATTTGCACTCGCTCACGCTTGATCTGGGTGACTTGCCCGCCAGTGCGCCGGTGAGTTTGTGGCTTAATGGCTGGGTTTTCTGGACGGACTCCAACGGCGCTCGCGCCATGGAATCCAACCTGACAATGCAAATGGTTTCGCCGTACCTACAGGTTCGCGACGCGAACGGAAAATGGGTGACGGTCATCGACGACATGGGACTGCCGAGCGGCACGAATCGCACGATGCGCGTGGACCTGGCGGGCAAATTCCTGTCCGCTGACCGCCACGTGCGCATCGTGACCAATCTTTGCGTGTACTGGGATCAGATCTTCTTCACCACCCATGAGGCTCCGGCGCATGCGCCCGTCGCCTTGCCGCTCATCGACGCGGACCTGCACTACCGCGGCTTCTCCGCGCTCGCAAGCGATCACGAGCACGTGAAGCCCGACACTTTCAATTATCAGCAAGTCATGACTATGGCGCCGTGGAACCCGCTGCGCGGTCACTATACGCGCTATGGATCGGTGGAAAATCTGCTGGCGCGGCCGGACGATCAATTGGTGGTCATGGCCACGGGCGACGAGATGACGGTGGAGTTCAGCCCCCGCGCCTTGCCGGCCCTCAAGCCGGGGTGGAAGCGCGACTTCTTCCTGGAAGTGCGCGGCTACGCCAAGGACGGTGAGCCCAACACGTCCTTCGCCTGGACCGTCGAGCCCCTGCCGTTTAGCGGAATGGCCAATTATCCGCCGAGCCCCAGCGACCATGTCCCGAACACTCCGGAGTATCAGCAGTATCTGCGCCAGTACCAAACGCGCCCCGACTACGCGCTGATTCCGCCCCTCGCCCCGGCGATTCATTAAAGACGAGTATTCAGGTGTCAGTTTTCAGTTGTCAGTAAAACCGCCCCTGGCGGGAGGCGGTGACGCCTTCCCGGGTGGAGCGCTCAACGGGTTGCAAAGTAGCAGGTTCAGAATGGTTTGTCGATGTGCGCGAAGACGTGAAGGCAGGACTAAGCAGTGCTACTCGCGGGAGGCGCGGGGGGCGCTTGGGCCGCCGCGACTTGTTTTTGCAGTGCCACGGCGCTCTCCAGCAGGCGGGGGAAATCGTTACTCAGAACCTTGCGGCAGTTCCGGCATCTCCACAGAGTGTCCTGCGGGTCGAGATAATTGAAATTGATGCACCCGCATGTGCACATGACCTGAAGCCCCGCGCTGCGTCCCTGAACAACCTTGACATCCTCAGCTCCCACCGGAAAGTTCATCATTCCTCCTCGCAGTGCCCACTCAGGTTGCGGGTCTGCCGCTGCTGCTGCGCTCATATTGTACCCGATTGCCCCAAAATACGGCGACCTCTAACGGCCGTGCCCTTTCAAACCCGAAGCGACTATAACCGGCTACGCAGGCGAATCCGGCGCCTCCTTTTTCTTCAGCTCATAGCCCGGACATTGGCGAACCGGAAGGCTCGGGTATTTTGGATACCTCGGGTCGGTCGCCGAACGTTGGCATTGATAAAAAATGGAACTTCGATCGGTCCGAACGGGCCGCATATGCTGACATGAGAAGCACAAGCCGACCCGCTCACTTTCTGAAGAGATTAAAGACATATAAATGGGCTCACATCAAACAGGCGTCAGTTCTCAGTCATCAGTTCTCAGTAACAGTCTCACGACGCGGCGCTTTTGCTGACGACTGATGACTTCTGGTAAGCTCGCCGCAATTCGCCCACCCAGTGGTCCGCCTCACGTGTTGGTTTAGGAATGCGGAACCCATCGACACATTGGGCGACAATGCGCACGGCCGACCCCAGTGAGACGCGGTGCCCGATGGTGACGTAAATCGGCCTCACCTGACCACGCGTGCGGAGCGCCATCCCCACCGTTTCGCCTTTGTCGACAAGCGGAGCAACGGAACCAGCCTGCGCGCCGGGCTCCACCGCTTCGCCCACCAAGATGGATTTGGCGCAGCCGATGGTGGGGCAATCTAAAAGCAGGCCGAGGTGGCAGGCAATCCCGAAGCGCCGGGGATGCGCCACGCCGTGCCCGTCGATCAGGATCACGTTCGGGGAAACTCGCAACCGCGCGAAGGCGGCAAGGAGAACCGGACCCTCGCGAAACGACAGCAGCCCGGGCACATAAGGGAACCGCAGCTTGCGCCGAGCCATGCGGCGCTCCACCTCTTCGAGCTCGGGAAGCCGGTACACAATCACGCCGGCGAAGGCGATGTTGGTTTCCGGATCGAACGCCATGTCGGCCCCGGCCACATATTGCAAGGGCCCATACCGGTCCTGCGTTTCCACGCGCTCGCGCCATGCCTGTTGCAGGCGCACGGCTTCCTGCGGGGTGACGTCCCAGCGGGCTCGCAATTTGGTTTTCATCCGGCGTCAGTAATGAGAGAATATCCCTATCTTGATCTTGCCAATCTGAAAATATGCGACCCAGGGCTGCCCGCGCTGAACGACTCATCGGGCGCTTGGTCGCGGCCATCAAGAAATCTAACACGCTTCGGTCGATGAGGCGATTCGCACTTATGAAACTCCTCAACTTCGAATTCAAGGCGCATCTGCACAACGCCGCTCATGTCCGAGCCACTCTCAAGCAACTGCGCGCGCGCTTCCTGGGAACCGATCACCAGGTTGACACCTACTTCCGCGTTGCAACGGGGCGGCTGAAGACTCGTGAAGGGCGAATCGAAAACTCCCTGATCTTTTACCAGCGGACCAATTCCCCTCGCGCCCGGCGTTCCGCCGTGGAGATGATGCTCTTGCCGCGCCGGAACTCCGTACGGGCAATTCTCTCTCGCGCCCTGGGGGTTCTGGCCGTGGTCGATAAGCGGAGGGAAATCTATTTCGTGGGCAACGTGAAGATTCACCTCGACCGCGTGCGCGGCCTGGGAACCTTCGTGGAAGTCGAAGCGATGACCCGCACCGGGGACGTTCGCAAAGTCCGGGCCCAAGCGGCAAAGTTCCGGAAGCTTTTCGCCATCCCTGCGGCGGACATCGTTCCACAGTCTTACTCTGACTTGATCTTGAAGAAGGCGGAGAAGCGCCGGGGGTAATCGGCGCCTTCTCCCTACTCCACCAGCCGTCGCAAGCTCAGAAACTTGATCTGCTGCTGCGCCTGCGTGGTCGCCATGGGGGAATAGTAGTAAATGAAATTGGCCTCCACCTGGGTCCGAGTACCCTGTGGCACCTGGAAAGAGAATGTCTCCTTGCGGGTCTCGCCGGGAGCAATGCGGCTATCCGAGATTTCTTTTGCGCCCTTGAGGAATGCCTGCGGCTCGCGCTCGATGGGCGCGTCTTTGGCGTCAGCCACGGTGCGGCGGAAGACACGGCGATCGCTCATCGGCGCGCCACCATAGGGATCGGCGCGGAGTTCCAGAATCAACTGCCGCATAGGAGAACCCGTCGGCACGGAATGCCCTGCCCCCCGATTCGTGACTTCCACAACAATCTGTAGGCGGCCGCCCTGGTGCGTGGTGGAAAGCTCTGCGTGGAGCGCCTTTTCCAACTGCTGCATCGAGTGGCTGCCTGGAATCTGGTGGAGATTGATGGTTGCCTCTGCTGTTCTTTGGACGCGCGGGTCCACAACGTTTCCCGCCACCTGGGACATATGGCACGATTGGCAACTTTGATTCTTGGCACCGTACGCGCTCTTGCTCCACTCGGAGTAGGTGGTCAGAACGGCAAACCCCAGCGAGTTGCGATACTCGTGGCAAGAAGCGCAAATTAGCGCGGAAGTGTGTACGGGCGAAAAGGCCGTCCCGTGTACCGGCGAATTCACGTCTTTCCAGGGACCGCTCTTGACCAGCGAATAATCCACGGTCGCTTTCGGGTTCTGTCCCGTGAGCGTGACATCCCGGATGGAGTGGCAATAATCGCAGGTGATGCCTTCCCAACTCACTTTCTTGACTAACGCCAAATCGCCACTCTGCACGGCGATGGGGGAATGACAACTCAAGCATGTCTTGCGGGCGGAGGCGCCGTAGTCCGACTCGGCCAGCTTCATGGCGTCCTGAAAGAGACGGCTCTCGACGGCTTGCGAGTGCGCGGACTGCTTCCAACCTTCTTCGATCGCGCGGTGGCAATCGCCGCAGAACTCCGCGCTGCTGGGAACGGGAAGGTCCGCGGACCAACCTAGGGATGTCGCGATAAATAAAAACGAAACTAGATAAAGTCGGCGAGACAAACGTCACCTCCTGCCAGGTTCAGAGGGACTGAGCGTTAGACGCAGGCTGGGTTCGGGTCAAGTCCAGCCCTTATTGAGGGCAGATTGTACACCCGCTGTTGTCATAAGCAACTGTTTTTCGGGGTCATAGCGACATAGTGTCTGCGTCGTGCATAGACTTATAATGCGCCCTTATCAGCGGGCGCGTTCTTGACGCCGCGAGAAGGGCATTCGGGAGTTGGGAGTTCTTATTGCTTGTCCTTCTCGACGTAGCGGCGATTGTTTGGTAGATCGAAACTAGATTTCATCTCGCCGCTCACCGTCATGGGGAAGGTCTGCTCCGATGCGACGCCATCCGCTCCCTCCACTTTCAATCGCACGGTATAGGAGGCAGGCTCGGTGAAGGCATGGTTCACTTGCGCGCCCTCTTCGCTGGTACCGTCGCCGAAATCCCAATGATAGGTGATGGCCGGAGCGCCCTCCGCCTTGGCCGCGGCGGAAAATTTAACGACCGCCCCGGTTTGAGCGCTGGGGGGGACGTCCGCCGCGATCATAGGCGGCGCGGCGGCCACGGAAGTGTCGATGATCTTGATCATACGCACGGTGTGCGCGCGCTGGCCGTCAAGCGTCAGCCTGCCGCCCGCTAGGTCCACGGCCTTGCCACTGTCGAAAATGTCGGAAGCCTGGTAGGTATCGCCCTCGGGCAGTCCCCAATCCGCCAGCGTGAAGTTGTGCGAGCGCGCCCCGTCCGTCCAATTAAATACGGTCAGAATCGCCAGCCTGCGGTCTTCTTTCAACAGGAACACGCTGGGGATTTCGTCCTCCGGCCGGTAAGTCATAAGATCGAGAGGCAGAGAAGCCCGTCCGAGTTTAGCCATCTGAAGCAAATCCGCGTTTTTCACCAGCGCCAGCCGGTCGGGCTGCGCGCTCAGCAGCGGCATGTCATCTCCAAGCTCGAACATGCCGCCGGAAACCGCCGCCAAGGCGATGGAAACTTCCCCGTCATCTCGGGAGATGGGGTTTTTAGCCGTGTGCCACCCTGGGGGCAGGTGCTGCGCGGCCACGGTAAAAGCGTCGGGATCGCTCACGAACCAGTTTCTGTGCATGTAGTAACGCGCGGCGATGCCCGGGTCGGCTTCCCGGGTGGCAAAGAAGGCGTGGCCCGTATCGATGGAAATCCGGCCAGCGTCCACGATTCCCACCGGGTTCAGCATGGGGCTGCCGTCCTTGTCAAGCAGCACGTCTTCGCCTACCGCCTCGCGGATAATCTGGAGCCCGATGCGTTGGGCCTCCAGCGCCGTCGTGTTGGGCCGGTAGTGGAAGCCCTCGATCGCGGAGTCATCCATGAAATCCATTTTGACGAGGCGCACTCCCCAATCTTTAGTCAGGATTCGGTAGGTTTGGCGCAAGTACTCCTGCGCGCCGGGGTTGGTAGTGTCGAGCACAAAGATGGGATCCGTCGTACCCCTCCCCACAAACCCAATCTGGATGGGTTTGCCCTGCGCATTGTGCACCAGCCAATCTTTGTGGTGTTCATACACCCAGGCGCGTGCCGTCACTTCAAAAGGCGCGGTCCAGATGCCGAAGGTTAGCCCTTGGTTGCAAACCTGATGTCCCACATAGCGCATGCCGTCGGGGAATTGGGCGGCGTTGGGGGTTGCGTATTCACCGCGCGCGTACTGGTAACCCTCATCAATGAAGAAGAACTTGTACCCCAAGTCCTTCAAGTTCTGGGATTGCCAGCGCAGATTGGTCAGCGTGGGCGCTTCCGTGATTCCCCCGTAGAAGGCTGTCCAACTCCACCAGCCGATGGGGTTATGTGCGGTAGTTCGCGCCCGATGCAGAATCCTGATCGCATCGCCGTATGCTTCCAGTTGCGCGTGATAATCCGCCCCCACGGCGAACATCATCCGCTCAGAAGCCAGTTCCTCCCCTGCCTCCAAGGGCAGACTTAAATCGATCCGGTCCTCCTGCGGAGCCTGTTTGAGAGATTCTCCCACTTCGATTTCGGTCGTTCCCGTCGAGTCCACGGTGTAGGAGGTAATCTTCGGCTCGCCACCCGGGACATTCTCCACGTGCAAGTGTAGGATGTTCAGAAGCCGCCTTGAGGTGAGAGTAGCCAGCAACAGGCTCTGCTTGCTTTCCTGGTTGTAGATCAGTTGGCTGCCTACACCCCGGTGCATGCCGTCGGGCGCCTTTCCCAAATCGAATATCTGCAGGTTCGGGCGATCTTCGCTAAAGCTGTCCGATAGCACGCGGTCTGCCGCTTGGCGCCCGCCGAGATTGACCAAATCTTTGCCGGCCGCTTCCAGGTTACGAATCGCCTGGATGCTCAGCGCCTTCCCGGTCGTGTTGCGCACGGTGACTTCCACGTCGCCGTAAGCATGCTGATCGTAAAGGCGCAAGACCAGGAGCATGTCCGTCTTTCTAGCCAGGCCACTGTAGGTGATCCTGATGGCATGCCCGCTGCCCAGCTCATCCTGAAAGGTGGACTCTTCAACCAGTTGCTTGGGATATTCGCTCGACCTCACCCACTGATGGTCGACTTCCGCGCCAACCTGCGCCACGAGCACCGCCTGCTCCGAGCCCTTCGCCCGGATGCTATACGACCCGTTGTGGGTGTTCACGTAGACTGTCAACTGATCATTATGGATGGATGCGTTCTGTTGGGCCGCCCCCTGCGTCACTCCCATCAGAATCAGAGTCGCCGTAAGCGCCAGTGCATGCTTGCCTCGAACTCCTGGGAACCGTATGAACATGCCTTATCTCCAATAAACGCAGATATCGCCATGATTTCGTCAGGCGTGCAGGATTATACCCGTCACCATCCCCACTGCCAATCTGCCAATGGTTTCACCGGAATCGCGTGAAGAAGGAACTGGGGAGGCAGGGGGGATTTGCGGTGGTCGACTTACAACGATTTTGATATGGATAAGGTGACAGCGGCGGCGTGCCGCAGGGTGAGGATTCTACCCTGAAATTGTTGACCAGTTAGCGCGGAATTATCCCGCTCCCAGGGGGGGCAGCACAGCGCCGCGGAGGGAATGTTGATTCGCATTAGTTGGGTTCAGGCAGAGGGCCTCGCGACATGCGGGGATCGCATCGACGCAATTCCTCTACCTCAAAAGTCCGTCGAGTTCCTCTGAAACGACTCCAGTTGTTCCCGTGCTGCTTTCAGGCTGACGGCGCAAGAGCGGTCGACCTGCCGGCATTTGAGTAGGGTCAATTTGCAGCCACACGGGCACTGCTGACTGGCCAGTTGGCTCATAAAAGCTTGCTTCTGGTCCGCGCTCAGCCTCGACAGGTCAACCCCGGGAACTTCCGGATCGCTGTCCGCCTGGGCTCCAACATCATTGGGATTGATCCGCTGCGAGAGGCGCTCGTAATTCTGCCGAATAGTGGGGTCTTGCGGATTGATTTCGTAGGCCGCGCGGTATTCCTGCGACGCGCCCTGGCGGTCGCCCTTACTTTCGAGCGCCATGCCGATCCTGTTATGCGCCTCCGCATCCTTCGGGTTCAGGCGCACGGCCTCGCGGAACTCCGCGATAGCCCCATCCATATCGCCCTTGTTCCCCAGCGCCGCGGCGAGCAAGTCGTGCGCAAGCGCGTTGTTCGGGTTCACGCGCAGTGCCTCGCGCTCCTGGGCGACCTGGCCATCCCAATCACCTTTGTTCCCCAGCGCCATGCCGAGATTGACGTGCGCAAACTCGTTTTTGGGGTTCAGGCGCAGCGCCTCGCGCTCCTCCGCGATCTCGCCATCCCAGTCACCCTTGGCCCCCAGTGCCACGCCAAGATCGACATGCGCAAGGTCGTTGTTCGGGTTCAGGCGCAGCGCCTCGCGCTCCTCCGCGATCTCGCCATCCCAATCACCCTTATTGCCGAGCGCGATGCCCAGGTTGGCATGCGCCCATTCATGATTCGGGTTCAGCCGCAGCACCTCACGGAATTCAGCGATGGCCCCATCCGGATTGCCCTCCTGCCCAATCGCGATGCCGAGGTTAAAGTGGAGGTCCGCGTCTTGGGGGGCCAGACGAATAGCTGCGCGATACTCCTTCTCGGCGTCGGCATAACGTGTTTCCCTCATGTACGCTGCCCCTCGCGCGGTGTGCTGCTGAATCTCCCCTTGCTGCGCCGCGGCCTGCGGGTCAACATGGCTTGGCTTTGTCACCTTGGCGCTCTTGAGCGCGCTGATGAGTTCGTCGGTTCCCCCCGCCGAGCGGACTTCGTGAAGATAGTCATCCGTGGGCTCGAAATCGATGCCGCGGTCCTGGACCAGCATGGCGACTCGCTCGCTTGCCACCTTGCCCGAGAGCAAGGCGAAAACCTGGACTTGGGTCAGCGGTTTCTCGGATCCTCCGCCTGTGGGTTGGGGGTGCCTCGCCGCGCGGACAGCGGCGAGAAACGCCTCGTTTGCGCCTGCCTCCTTGAGGCTCTGGAGGAAATCTTCCGTGGGCGTAAAATCGATGCCCCGTTGCTTGATAGCCTTGGCGCCGGTCTCGTCCGCGAGCCCGGTCTGCACCATGCCTTGCACTTGGTCTCGTGTAAAGGGCTTTTGCTGCGCCGTCATGGGCAATGCAAAAACCCCCACGATCATGAGGATCAAGACAGTCACGATGGGTCGGCCCCTCATCTGCACCCCCCGAAAGCGGAAATCTCGCGGACAAGTTATCGATAATTCTAGCACGGGTTGAAACGCAAATCCTCTTGGAGCGCGGCCATGGTCACTTGCACCGTGGCCCCCGCCAGCACGCGGAGGTGTCAGTCTCTCTCCGCCGTGGTGGCGAAATCCTGACGCCACAGGAATCTGGTTGGCTGCCTGCGGAACTCGTTCCAGAGTGCGACGACCAGCGTTCTGCGGCCGCGGGTGTCCACGTCCGTGGCACGCACAGCCAACCACAATCCGAGAGAAAAGGACACGCTGAAATTCAGCAGTCCCGTCGCCGCCAACCCGCCGCCTGCCCAGCATAAATCGGTCCAGCGTAAGTCGCCGCTTCTTGCCAGCGAACTCACGTCATAAGCCAGCGACGCGCTGGCCAGGGTAATGTGCCGTACTTCCCACCGGTAAGCCGGCGAAGACGCTCACGAACGGCAGCAACCCCATCAGCAGGCCCAGGCAGACGTAGCCCGCCACGCCACTCAGGTGATGTTTCACGAACTGCGCCATGCCCGATGCCGCATTGGGGCCGAAAAGCCACGAAATCCTCCGGCTCTGGGCAATCGCTTCCGGAAGGTGGTTGAGCATCATCCAGTTGGCTGCCCACCCGGCAAACAGGCCCGACAACCACAGGAAGCAGCCCGTGAGCGCGGCGTACGGAATCGTTAAGGATGCCAACAGGTTCATCGATGCGAGCCCGTGCCTCGCCGCTTCTCGATCCAGAAAGGGATGGCCGTTCCCCCACTGAAAAAGGAGGTCGATCAAGACGGCCATAGGAATGGCGCCCAGCAGGTTTCCGATGGTGACAATCGCTTGAGTCCGGGTGATGGCTGCCACCAGCCCGACTTCGGATTGCATTCCATCCTCTTTTTCCAGCGCGCCACAAAGCGCCGCGGCGGTCATGGAGGGCATTTTGGATGCAAGCCTCCATCCCAGAAACTGCATCAGCACAAAGCTCACCGTGTAATTCAGGCTGTGCGCAATTCCGATCCACAAGGGCGCGAGCGCCATCTCGGCGAATCGGTACTTGAATAAAGCGGTGAAGGCCGTGATCACTCCGGCTCCGAGCGCTCCCCAACCCATCCCCTTCCACTCGGATCGGGATGCCGCAATGTAGTGCTCCCCGCTCTTTCCGGTGTGAGTCACAATCTGGCGCGCAACCCGATTCACGCTATTGCGGAGCAGGCTTTGAACACCGCGCTCATCGGCGAAGGCGCGCACCAACATGGACCCGAACACCCGCCCGTCGTCCTGGCCGGAGATGACGCGCAGGAGCGCTTCGATCCTGTCCAGTTGCTCGAATAACAGGTCGAGCCGAAACACCAGATCGGAGGAGACGCCCTGATCTTCCAGGCGCGCGTGCGAGAGGCCGGCGGAAATCCGGCACTGGAGAATGACTTCCTGCAATCGAGTCCGCTCGTCGGGCTGCGAGGGAGATCGAGCGAAGCTGCCGGCCACGTCCACCAGGTCGTAAAAGGGAGATTCGGTTTCATGCTGGTGCGGCATAACCGTCATGACGCCCCGGGAAAGGCCGATCGACGCGGCCCGGAGCGCGAGCAAGCGAATCGCCACCAGGAAGTCGCCGGCCGATCCACCCAACAGTACGCGCCACGAAGCGATGTCCTCGTCGCCGAGGCCCGCCAGCCAATCCGCATCCTTCTCATCCAAGTCTGCCATGTGGAGAGCCGCGTAAAGGTCTAGTTCGTCTTCCAACTGGGGAAGCAGCCGTCGCTAGACGCGCCCGATCAACTCCCGCAGCAGCGAAGTGGCCACCGGTAGTCCTGCCTCGGAATACAGCTTCGGAGCGAACCCCTCGGTCCAGATGTGTTGGAATCTTTCGCGGGTGACGGGACTTCCGCAAATGCCTTCCGCCAAATGATGCAGCCTTTCGGTGCGCGCCTCGGGCGGAACGCCAGTGAGCCAGGCCAATGTGGTTTGCAACCACTGCCGCTCGATCTGCGCGCTCGGGTCGAGCGGCAGACTCGCCAATGCCTGGACCGGGTCTGAGGAAACGCCCTGCATCGACCCCGATGATAACGCAAACTTGTCTTTCCCCGCAGAGGAACAAAATGACTCGCGCAGTGCCCGCGCAACGCTTGCTCCGCGGCACGTTGATTACGAGCCCCCCAAACCAGTAAAATCCTTCAAGCGCCACAGCACAGGTAGCGCGGACCTGGTTTTGAGGTCCGCGGCTTTTCCCGGGAGGCGCGGACGGAGGTTTTTTCGCGTCTGCGATCTGAAGAGTCGTACATTCAAAATAGGAGGATTGAATCAAGAATGTCATTTGATCTCCAGTCCATCCTAAAAGGCGAACTCCTCAAGCTTAGGCCGCTCCGACCCGAAGATTTTCACGATCTTTACGCCGTCGCTTCCGATCCCCTCATATGGGAACAACATCCGTCCAACGACCGCTACCGGGAAGATGTTTTCAAGGGATTTTTCCGCGAAGCCCTGGAATCCGAGGGAGCGTTGATTGCCATTGATGCCAAAAATGGCCGGATCATCGGGTCGTCACGATTCCACGCCTACAACTCCGAAAAGAGCGAGATCGAAATCGGCTGGACTTTTTTGGCCAGGTCGTACTGGGGCGGCGCCTACAACCGGGAAATGAAGCAGCTCATGCTTCGCCACGCCTTCCAATTCGTGAAGAGCGTCATCTTCATTGTGGGAACACGGAATTTCCGTTCGCAGAAGGCCGTGGAGAAGATAGGCGGAGTCCGTGTGGGATCAAGGACCGATGCTCGCGGCCGGGAAAATTTCATCTACCAAATCACTGCGACAACTTGAAACGACTCGCGCTGAGCCGCAGAGGCGCAGAGGGACAAGATAGGTGTCAGGTATCAGGTGCCAGGGTTCCAATTGCACTTGGCGCCGGTCACCTGGAACCTAACACCTCCTCTGCTCTGCGGCTATGCGCTTTGCATGAAAAGCTTTTGCAGTTCCCGACAAGAAACGATAGGGAAGTGGATTTTCGCGCTTCTCGGGGGGCGACCTCGACGTGGCCGAACGCAGCGTGGGAGCGGGCAGGATGCCCATAAGCGCTAAGATAAAGGCTGAACTCGGCCCTTTTTGAGCGGTTCAGTTTGCCAATAATACAGGATTGAGAAGCTTAACTTAGCGCTTATGGGCAGGATGCCCGCCATACGTAAGCGGAGGTGGCGCAGGGCCCGCCCTTCGGCCCTGCGGCTCTTCCTGCGCGCGCGCTTTTGCCGCGCCGCCCCTCCTCATCTGAGGAAGGGAGCTTTAAAGAACTCCCGCCCTGATTCAAGAGGGGTGGCGCCGAAGGTGCCGGGGTGGTTGGGGCGGCGCCGCCCAAATGGCAGCGCAGTGGAGAACCCGCAAGGCCGGAGAGCGAGCCTTGCGCCTGTTCTCTGCCGGGCGGTTCGAGAACTGTCCCTACGACTCGCTCAGGAATTGGCACCCCCGCGCTGGCGCCGATGTCGCTTCCTCAAGGTCTGCGATTTCTCGACGGGGGTGTGAGGGGCTCGGCTGGACAACAAGGAGCCGCAGTCCTATCGAACAGGCCGTACCGCCTCGGCTCTTTACCACTTTCAACTTCTTCAACTTCTTTGACTCTTTCGACTACTGTTCTACGCCGCCCCCAACACTTCGTCCACCGCCTCTTCGAAAACCTGCAAGGACTCGCGCAACGCGTCTTCGGCGATGGTGAGAGGGGGAGCGATCTTCAGGCACTCACCGCTGGCAGCCACGGGGGCGAACATCAGCACACCTTTTTGAAAGCAGGCGACATTGATCCGCAACGCCGTGTCGGGGTCTGGAGTCTTCGAGCCGGGTTTCACCACTTGGATTCCCGCCACCAGGCCTTTCCCCTGGAGGCATCCGAGCGCCTGGGGGTACTTCTGGCGAATACGCGCGAGTTCGGGGATCAGGATCTCGCTCATGCGCGCGGCGCGCTCCGCCAGGTTTTCCCTTTGAATGATTTCGAGACTGGCAATCGCGGCGGCCACCGGCAAGGGCGAGCCAGAATGCGTGGACGTCATCGAGCCGGGCGGGTAGAGATCCATGATGTCCTCGCGTCCAATCACCGCCGAAATCGGCAGCGACGAGGAAATGCCCTTGCCACAGGCAATCAGGTCAGGACGGACGCCGTAGTGTTCAAACCCGAACATCTTGCCGGTGCGGCCAAAGCCCGCCTGCACTTCGTCGTAACACATTACGATGTCGTGCTGGCGGCATAGCGCCTGGAGTTTCTGCGCGTACTCGACCGGCAGGAAATCGGGCCCTCCGCCTTGATAGGTTTCCGTCATCACCCCGGCGATGTCCTTCGGCTCGACGCCCTTTTCGGCCAGCGTCGCGAGGAAAAGATCAAACGATGTGTTTTCATTCTTGTAGCCATCGGGGAAAGGCACTTGCACAAAGGTGCGGTCGCGATCGACCATCCACGCCTTTTGCTTCTCCGAACCGCCGGCAAGCTGCGCACCCATGGTGCGTCCATGAAAGGCGTACTGAAAAGTCACGAAGTACTTCTTATGGGCGCCGTGTTTGGCCAGGGCGTAGGTTTTCGCCAACTTGATGCAGTTCTCCGTGGCCTCGCTGCCCGTGCTCATCAGGAAGACGCGGTATTTCTGCGGGTCCGGAGAGAGGCCGCGGAGCATCCCGGCCAGGCGCGCGCGCTGCTCGTGCACGAACACATACGACGCCAGCAGCCCGCGGTCAATCACCTCGCGCAGGGCCGCGCGGATTTCCTTGCGCCCGTGCCCGGCGTTCGAAATCAGCACGCCGCTCGACCAGTCGATCCAGCGATTGCCCCAGCGATCGCTAATAATGAAGTCTTCCGCCTTGTCCCACACAATGGGCGGCTGACCCATCATCGAGCGGGGCTCCGACTCCTGCAACGCGGCGAAGATGGGCAAAGACTCCGGCACCGGCAGCTTGGTTTTGATGCTGCGGTATTTCGTTTCCACCTTCGGGACATCCCGAGGGGTCAAGTCATAGATGGCCATGCCGTGAGTACCTCCATGAATTGCCGATGGACGATTGCTGATTGCCGATTGTCGATGCACGATTGCCGACGGACGGTCGCCGACTGATGATCGAGAAAATAGACATTCGACAACCGTAAGCCGGCAATTCCGATGCGCTGCTCAATCGACAATCGGCAATCATCAATCGACAATTGCAGGGTGGTCGCCGTAAACAATGTGCACCGGGGCGGCGTCCGCGAGGATCGAGGCGCGGGCGGCCTCCACCACTAATTCGTTGATGTAACTGTTGGCGGGAGTGGCGATCAGCCCTTGAGCGTCCACTTCGTGGAGTATTTCCCGACGCTTGGCGAGGGCGGCGTCCGGAGGCAACCCGGCCGTCGCGCTTTCCAGGCGATAGATCGCGTGAGTAATTCCCGCCACGGATTCATACCCGTAACCAATGGGTTTATAGCCCGGCCCCTCCCAGGGAACCAGGCGATAGAAGTCCGGGCTGACGTAATTGTATTTCGACCCTCCCGGGCCGATGTCTTGCAAATACGAATAGGCCACACCGCGATGATGGTCGTCGTGGAAGATCAGCCCCGTCTGGTCATTCCCTTCGCAGTACAAGACCATTCCCTGATCGTTGCTCCCGGCAGCGGCATCGGGATAGCCCAAGCCATTCACTACCGAGAGCAGGGCGCCGTTTTCCCAGGTCACTCGGCCGTGCGACCACAGGAACGCCTCGTTACCATTTGGGAATTTACCCTTCACCCCTTTGAGGGAAACCTCCACAGGCTTCAATCCCGTGATGAAGTAAACCAAGTCCACGTAATGGCACCCAATGTAGGTAAAGGGATCGGTGCGGTCGCAGGTGAACCAGTTCTGGAAATTCGAGTGGCGATAGTAGTACGGCTCAATGAGCTTGGCCTCGCCCATCACGAACTCGCCAAACTGTCCCAGGGCATAACTGCGCCGCGCCACCAGCGACCGGCGATCAAATCGCTTGTGGTACTCCACCCCCACAAAGCGCCCCTTTTCGAGCGCCAGTCTTTCGATTTCCACCGCTTGCTCGTACTTGAGAACCAACGGCTTCACGCACAGCACGTTCTGGTCGTGCTCCACGGCAAATTTCACCACTGAGTAGTGAAGATTGTCAGGCATGGCGACCACAACCATGTTGCCCGGAGCCATCCCCTCGATGACGCCCTTATAGAGATCGGGAAACTGCGCCTCTGCCGACTCAGAGAACTGTGGATGCGGCGTGAAGGTTTGGCCTGGAAATGCGTCGTGGAAGTCAGGGTTCTCTGCCAGAGCTTTCAGGGGAGCTGTGTTCAAAGCGCAGATATCGATCCTCCGGACAATCCCCATCCTTTCCAGGTGGTACAAGGAGGGCAGAAGCAGATCGAAGGTAATCATTCCTCCACCCACGATTGTGACGTCAAGACTTATTGCCGGTGCGGTCACGGTGACTCTCCCTCCCAGCGGGATCAAAGGCGATTGGCACAAAGAACAAGGATATTATGAATTTGTACGCAAAGTGTCAAACAGACTGTCCAGGTTTTGGCCCCTTGAGCTATTCACGCAACTCAGGAAGGTTACCCTTGACAACGCAATTAGAGGGACTCGGGTGCTTATTGCCTGCAGATAATCAAACTTCCAAATCGCATAATACTTCGCTTTTCTTTCTATTTCGCACGCTTATGAACCCTCGCAGGCGAGGGCGAAAGAGGGCAAAACTCGGCGGAATCATATCCTATTCACTCCTGAGTACCCACGCAGGCCTTCTGCCCTAGTGCCCCTGAGTCAAATAATTCATCGGCGACCAGGGCAATAGGCGTCGCCAGCCACGCGATGGATTATAGGGACCTTACCGGGTGCTGCCTTTCCACACAGCTTGCAGTCGTTTGAAACTCTGCTGAGTGACCCACTACGAGGTGCCATATAACCTCCCCGGCCATAACAGCCAACCGAGATAACCGCCGGAATTTGATCCTACGGTCAGCCATGGCCTCTCTCGGAGAATGGTCGCCAACGTGCATTAGTAGGTCACGAGGCGAGCTACATAGCTCACGAACTATCATAGTTTGTAGCCTAAAAGCGCCAAGGGGATTGGCTGCCTTGCTTCCAGGTTCCACATAGTGAGAATGTTTCACAGATTCCGTCTTAATCGCATTCCCCTTGGGCGTCGCCCGGACTGCTCCGCAATCCTCGTTGCCAATCAACTACGGGAGTTCGCGCACATACTTCTCGGATAAGCTCTATGAAACCTGGAATGTCGCCCAGCGCCACTTACATCCCACTTATTACTCTCTGTATACTAACCACTTCTTACTGTCGGCAATCTGTGATCGGTTCTCTTCGCCCGCAGCCCTTGCCGCGTCAGCCCAGATTCAGCGAGCGTGGAATTTCCCCTTCGTATGCTGCCGGCACATCTTGCTCTTCCGGCGCCCCGAATCGGTTACAGGACAGAAACCCCCGAAGCACCGCCTACGGGTCGCTACCCTCACAGACCCAGCAGCTGGGGGGGAAACGGCTCGTCTACCCCCTGTCATACCTATTCAATACTGCTCTATCTTCCACCATTCGCCCTCCGACCATCTCCTCCCGCCGCGATTGCGCCTGGAACAATAACCTTTCCAGTTGTTTAGCTCCCCCAAGGTGTTCCCTATCAGCGGGAATCGAAGCTACTGCCCCCCTCAAAATCCTCGCCGAGGGTCGGGTGGTTAAATCTGATGCTCGGGGCTTGAACTCGCTCAACCTGCATCGCCACGCACCATGTGAGAAGCGAGACAAACGCCTCGCCGACAACTGGGATTACTCGCCCCACTGCGCGGTTCGGCCTGAACCGCTGCACGGGCGGGGAGTACGAAACTGGGTGAAGGCTCTTAGGCGGGAGGCCATTGGCAGTCTTCAATCGGGCGGAGTGGATTCAACAAGTTACGCATCCGTGAAGCGAGTTTTGGCTGCCGGCACCGAAGACGGCACCGTCTATGGTGGCCGGGTTCTCGTGTCGCCTCTTCCGCCCCTGACCCATCGAGGCAGTGGTTTCTTCCTTTCGAACGCCTGGCCAGCAAGCAGGTAAATTATGAAACTTTTGATTGTAGAAGACAATTCGGCTCTCGCGGAACTCACCGCCCAACTGCTGCATTCTCTCGACACGCCTCGGCAATACCTTGAGGCTATTACACTTGTCTCTGATTTGCAGGCGGCGATGCTTTGCCTTCCCGAGCACGACGCCGTCCTGTGCGATGGCATGTTCCCACTCTCCCATAAATCGGGCTACGTGGTGGAGAAGTGGGACGTCGTCCGTCAGGAAGCCCATCGCCGGGGCATCCACTTTGTCCTCTATAGTGGATCGGCTAGCGCTCTTGACTGTGCGCGAGAAAGCAACATTCCAGCCCTCGCCAAACCCGCGGCCACTGCGGAAATTTACGCAGCCCTCACCGGTCACCGGGGGTACGTCGTCGCCAAAAGACCCAGAGAACAGGCGCCGAGGCCCGAAAACCAGCACCCCATTGGAGAAGATTATGTCCCACACTTCTGAAGACTACTCACAGAGACTACTCCGGGAAGCGGACGCGCTCGGGCCGGAGGGGCAGGCGCTTGCATGTTTCAACCATCTTCACGCCTTTTATGTCAGCCGCGCGGTTGCGCGCCTGGAACATGCGCAAGAGACTTTTTGGCTGCGCGTTCGCTGGCTGTTGTTGGGAGCGGCGGTCGGTGTGACCCTCGCCGCGGTTTACCTTCAAATCTTCCTGCGCGGGGGAATCCTGCCCGTTTCCAAATAGCGTCGCGCACACATCGTGGGGGGATGAGCCGATGGCGCGACGAATAGGCGCCCCCCGAAGGAGTGGAAAAGACCATGAATTGTCCCCAATGTGGTGCTCCCACGGAAGTTAACGAGAAGCGCGGCCCATTTCGCGACCGCCGGTGCACAAACGCCGCTTGCCGCCTTGGATTTACGACGCGGGAGCACGTCGTGAGGCCGCGCAAACAAGAAATGAGGCCGGGTGAACACGGTCGCCTCTGTGCTCGCACTCGCGCCACCCTAAGCGACGCGCCCGTGGGTATTCTTGCTGCCAGAAAGGCGGCGGGATCGGCTCCTCCCTGCCCCAGCGCGCCTGGCAGCCCGGTGAAGAGCGTGAGCGGGGGTCAGCAAACCCTGCCCTTTCAAGAAGCTGAGGTTGCAGCATGACGGAGAATCCACACCTGGAAGCGGTCGCAGGCGGGGGGAAGCGGCTGACCGCGTGTCTGGACTTCTTCGCGCGCGAAATTAACGGAACTCACGTCTCGCCACCCCGCGTGCGCCGTGAAGGCCTGGCCGACCGCCGCTCGCGGGCGCGCCTCGCCGGCCGTCTTACGTTCTCACCCATAGATGATGTTGCGACTCACACGCGTCTTGACTTTCCCGCAACTGAAGTTCTCTGGACTCACTCGCGGCAGGAAGTTTTGACGGATGAAATAGCCGGCCCTGACGAATGTCTAGACTTTTTCACCAGCGAAAATGTCCGGACTCACTCCCGGCCCGAAATATTGACGGAAGAAAAAGCCGGGGCACCTCAATGTCCGGACTTTTTCACTAGTGAAAATGTCCGTGCCAACGCACAAAATGTCCACTTTTGCCTCCCCGCCGCGGCAAAAACGCACGGCGCAAAAACCCAATTTCCTACCGGTAGGAAATTCGCTAAGAAAATCTTCATCCAATTTCCTACCGGTAGGAAATTCAGTAAGAATCTACTTGACATTTCTAATATGGTTATTGTATGATGTACAGGAGATGAACGACGTGTTCCCAAATCGAATGGACCCCGCCCGAGCGAAGGCCGCCTCCGATCGCGTGCTTAGGAGATTGACGGATCCGGTGATCGAGAGATCGATTGATCCTGTGATTGGGAGACCGGGCGCCGGATCTACGGACTCCGAGGGAGTCTATCGGACTCCACAAATCGGAGACTGGGTGGACAAAGGCCAAAACCGACCACCGATTCGCGTGATTTCGCAGGAACAAATGGAGGGTGCGGCCCAAAGGTCGGCGGACCGGTCACCGAGTGGCGAACCCGGACCATCGCACCAGGCAAAACTGCCCCGGATTCGCGTTGATGTTCGCATAGGCGCCTCGTATGAGCAGATTGAGGAATCCATTGTTCGCCAAGTGTACGAACTGGAAGGCACGCAATTGCGGACCGCCATTGCGCTCAGCATTACGCCGGAAACGGTCTCGCGCATCATGCGACGTTCCGATCGTAGAAGGGTTTCCCCCCCGCAGGTTCCGCAGGCTTGGCCCGTGGTCAGGCCCCCGGAACCGACCCCCGAAATGAATCGGGACATGGGTTCATCGGTTCATCGGGTCATCGACGGCGGAATCCCATCGCGAGACCAACAAATGTCGAACGAGCAATGGGATCGAGCCATCTCAGGGCAGTGGGCTGATGAGCCCGTGGCCCACGCGATTGATGAACCGACCGCGCATGCGGAAGCCCCGGCGACTTATGACTGAGGGTTGGCGACAAATGAATGACGACTGAAGACTGAGAACTGACGACTCTTTTTCTAACTCCAGCTTAGCTCGCGCCTGATCAGTGCGAGTGAGGGCGGCGGCGGGTGCACACGCTGCCGCTGCCCTAAGTGACTGACAACCGACCAAACACGAAACTCGAAAATGGAAACTCGAAACTCGACACGGCGCAAACGGTGCTCCCAGTTTCGAGCCTGAACCGGCAAGTTTCGGATGATTCCCGGCAAAAGACGAAGCTAGAAACTGGAAACTCGAAACTCGACACGGCGCTAACCGCGCCCCGAGCTTCGAGCTTCGATTCTCGAGTTTCGTCGGACAAGCCGCATCTCACCGCGCAGCAGTTGCAATTCCTCTTGCGCGTAACGCCCGCGGCGCTGGCCAGCGAGCGCGACTTTGAGATCCCCGCGAGCGTCACCCTGGCGCAGGCCATTCTGGAAAGCGCCACGCCCGCGGGATGGGGAAGCAGCACGCACTATCGCTTGGCGAATAATCCGTTCGGAATCAAGTACTCGCATTTCGTACCGGCTGCTGAACTTCCGACCGTTGAAAATGTTGAAAAAGCTAAAGAAGTCGAAAGAGGCGGAGCACAGGGGATACAAGTCGAAAAAGTTGAAAGAGTTAAAGAAGTTGAAAAAGGTGGAGCACAGGCGGTACAAGTCCAAGAAGTTGAAAAAGTTAAAGAAGTTGAACAAAGCAAGGCACCAGCGTCTTTAACTTCTTCAACTTCTTCGACGTCTTCAACTCATTCAACACCGGCCGACCCCTACGGCGCCTTTGACGCCACCACGTGGGAAATCGAGAACGGGCAGAAAAAAGTCATCAGCGCGGAATTTCAGCGCTTTCCGAATTTAGACGAAGCCTTTCGCGCGCACGCGCTGCTGTTGCGCTCGCCGCGCTACCGTCCCGCCTTTGCTGTGCGGGGCGACTGGAAAAAGTTTGCGGAGCGGCTGGGACCTAAAATCTCCCCGCTGGATTCGGAGCATTGTGGATATTCCACAAATCCCAGCTACTCCGCGGAGCTTATTAAGTTGGTCACCCTCTACCGGCTCGACGATCCCCGCGCGGTCCAGTGGTTTGCGACGGGGAACGACCCGGGGGCGGCAGTGGGCAGTAGGCAGTGGGCAGAAAGCTGATCGCTGATAGCTGAAGGCTAAACATGAGAAGACCCATCCGCGTGCAATGTCTCGAATTCCGGTCCGTATTGATGTGCCTGATATCTGAGCTCTTCTTATTACTTACTTTGTTCGCGTTGGGTCTTTGGGTTGTTTTACGCGTAGCGGCGAGGTGAAGCATGTTGATGATCGCGTGGTCGTTGGCTTTTCTTTTCGCTCTAAACGCTTTATTGGCCGCCGTCCTGTGGATCGTTCGCGCCGGAGAAAAGTAGGCAGTGGGCAGTAGGCAGTAGGCAGCGGGTAATGACGCGCCAACTCGCCGGAGCGCCTGCCAGCAGGACGTTGGCGCTGCGTTGGAAGGCAGATGGCAGTTGCAAGCAAAGAACAGTCGGCAATAACTGACAACTGAAAGCTGACGACTGAGAACTTGAACGCTGTTCGCTGTCGGTTGTTAGCTGTCAGCTTTAACAAAGGAGGAAAACATGAAATTTCAACACTTAGTATTAGCTACGTTGCTCGCGTGCGCTCTCTGGCTTGAGGCTTGTGCGATTCCGGCGTGGGTGAACACGGTGGAATCGGATGCCAAGGTGGCCGTTCCCATTGCCGCCAGTCTGATTGATGTTATCGACCCGGCCCTGGCGCCGCTGGTCACGCTGATTGATAACGGTTTCACGGCTCTGGTCAAGACGCTTGACACCTACAAGGCCTCGCCCTCGGCAACGAATCTCCAAGCGGTGCAGTCGGCGTTCGCGGCGGTCAACGCGAATGTCGCGCAACTCGAATCCGCCGCGCAAATCAAGAATTCATCCAGCCAGGATAAGGTTGCGTCGATTGTGCAGTTACTCGCGCAGACGGTAACGGAAATCGCCGCCGCCGTGCCGGCCTCGAAATCTCAAATTTCAAATTTGAAATCTCAGATGCCAAGCGTCCAAGGAACCCCCAAGGGCTGGAAGGCGAAGGACTTCAAGCGCGAGTTCAACAAGATTGTGCAGGGCGACGCGCGGTTCAAAGAGCTGAAGTAAGGCAGTGGCTTGTGGTTAGTGGCTAGACCGGAAAGTCTTGGCTGAAAGCTGATCGCTGAAAGCTGACAGCCAAATTCGGAGGATGCAATGCGGCGAACATTGGTCGGGTTTTTTCTCCTGGTGGTAATGCTGGGGCTGATTGCGATGCCCCGCCGATCGCGGAGCCAGACGGCGACCCCGCACGGGGTGCTCGTAACCTGGGTGGCGTCGACCAGCTCGGGAGTGACGGGATACAACGTTTACCGGGCGACATCTTCAGCCGGAGTGTGCGGGACGTACGCGCAAGTGAATCCGGCCCTCGTGACCGGGACGAGCTGGAACGATCCGACCACGAATCTATCGCTCTCCCAGCCTTATTGCTACGTGGTCCAGACGGTGGCGGGCACGAATGAATCCGGGCCGAGCTCCGCGGCGACCGTAACGACGCCTGCCGCGTGGCCGTCGAACCCCAATCCGCCGGCATCCTGCACGGCGACAGTGCAGTAGGCAGTGACGAACAACAAGTGACGAGTGACCAGTGACAAGCAACGGATTCGATGGGGCAGTGACGAGTGACGAGCAACAAGTGACAAGTGACGAGCAACGAAGGGCTGAAAACTGATGGCTGACCACTCATTGATGAAGCTCGGCAAGAACGCTCGAAAGCACGACTCGCGCACTCTGAAGTTGGCGCGGTACATGACGGCGGCGCTTCCGCCCGCGCCGGCCTCCGTTGACTACACGCGCGGCACGACCGACTGGGGAATGATGCTGAACGACCAACTGGGTGATTGCATCATCGCGGACGGTCCGGGCCACGCCACGCAAGTGTGGACGCTCAATGCCACCGGGACGATGGTCACCCCGCCCGATTCCCTCATCCTTGAGACTTACGAGAAGTGGTGCGGCTACAACCCCGCCAACCCCGCCACCGATCAGGGTGGGGTGGAACTGGACGTTCTGAACGATTGGCGGCAGCAAGGATTCAACGGCCAGACGCTGGAGGCCTACGTGTCGATAGACCTCGGGACACGGGATTCGGGAAACGGGACACGCGAAACGGGACACGGGGCACGGGAAACGGGAAACGGGTTGCGGGATTCGGGGTTCGTGCCCCGAGGCTCCACGTTCGAAAGAAACGATTCACCATCGTTAACTTCAAATTCTGGTTTGCGCATTCCGCCGAAGGAAGATTCCGCGTCGCCAATCACAAGTTCCGGGATGCGTGTCCCGTGTCCCTTGTCCCGTGACCCGAATGCTGTGCCTCCCGTCCCGAACATCGCCACCGCGATTTGGCTTTTCGGCGGCGCATACATCGGAGTGGAGTTGCCCATGACCGCTCAAAGCCAGGACATCTGGGATGTTGCAGGCGGCCCTGACGCCGAGCCCGGCTCGTGGGGCGGGCACGCGGTCTATTTGGTTGGTTACGATTTTCCCGAATCCCAAATCCCGAGTCCCGAATCCCCAGCCCCGTCTCCCGTGTCCCGTGTCTCGTGTCCCGGCACTATGACCTGCATCACCTGGGGCGGAGTCAAGAAGATGACCTGGGCGTGGTTCGAAAAGTATTGCAGTGAAGCTTACGCGTTGGTCTCGAAAGATTGGCTGAACGCAAGTGGAGTTTCGCCGAGTGGGTTTGATCTGGCGGCGTTGGAGAAGGATCTGCAAGAGGTGTCAGGTGCCAGGTGTCAGGTGTCAGGGGAAGAAACACGGTGTTAGGCGTGAGGTGTCACGTATCGGGTGCAATGGATTAGGTGCGAGCAGGCAGCGCCTAGGTAGATGGTGTGAGGCTTTTACGGACACCTGACACCTGGCACCTGACACCTAAAAGGGAGTTAAACAATGGACGTTCAATCGATTCAAACACAGGCTTTGATCACTTTTGTAATGCCCCTTCTGATTCAACTTGCCAAGCGCAGCCAGAGCGCCGGGTTCGCTTGGATTAACCAAAACAAGCCGAAGATCTGCATGTTGACCAGCGGCGTTGCGGCGCTCCTGACCTCGATGGGAATCGAGTTTGTGCACGCCCCGCACAGCCTGACGGTGAGCTGGCCGGATACGGCCACGCTGGTCCGCGGACTCGTGACCTTCGTGGTCTCGGCCGTCCTCCAGTTCGCCGCCCAGCACGCGCTGTACGACGGGTTTTGGAGGCACATTGTGCCGAGCGGGAGCAATCAAGCGGCGCCGGTCAAATTATGAATTCTGAATTCTGAATTCTGAATTACTGAGACCAAAGAATAGCGCAAGGAACAATTCTGAATTCTGAATGGCTGCGGGCGAAGAAGCTGAATTGCATTTTTGCCGCAGCAGTCAGTGTTGGAAAACGCATGCTATCCGTTACGCAGAGAGAAACCGAGAGATCGGCAGAATTCATAATTCAGAATTCAGAATTCAGAATTTCTCAGCGTCTCTGCGGTGAGAACTGAAATGATTTCTGCCAACGAAATTCAGGCGCTCTTGCTCGGGTCGGGCGGCTTTATCGGCACCTGCATGGCGGGCGTCGGTGCTTACCGGCTGTTTTCCGCCGCCACTCGCGGGGTGTTGCGGGTTCCCGCCAGCCTGGAAAAAGGCGCCGATTGCATGGAGCGCGCGGTGGTGGCCGTCGAAACCCAGAACGTCGTGTCCGACCAGGTGATGGAGCTGAAGGGTCTGCTGATGGCCACGCGCGAGGAGATCCAGAAAATCTCGAATGAGCGCGAGCTGATCGGCCGGGAGCTCAGACTGATGTCAAGAAAGATTGAGGCGCTTAGTTGTTATGCGCAGGAGGAATAGAAGGTGTCAGGTGCCAGGTGTCAGGTGTCAGGGATCCCGGTTGATAGCTTTTCCGTGGAGCCTGAACACTAGGTCTTAGGTGCGAGGTACGAGGTGTTAGGCGTTAGGTGCTAGGGAGTGGGGCTCGGTGTTAGGTTCGCGTTTTTACTGACACCTGGCACCTGACACCTTCTCACTTGCACCTGACACCTAATCCCGCAATCTCGAGTGCGAAGAGAAGGCATAAACACATGTCCAAAGTAAAAACCAAGTCAGAGCAAGAATTCGACCGTACGGAGATTCTGCGTTACTTGAACGAGTGCGGACTTCAGCCGGTGACCCCCAAAACCATCCTGATTTACTTGGACGATTGCCTGCGTCCCGTGAGTCTGCCCGGGGTGGAATTTCACCTGCGCTACATGCGCGATCGCGGCTGGGTGGAGCTGGGCATTGAGAAGCAGTTGGGCAAGCCGGAAGTCATCCGCTGGACCCGCATCACCGCCAACGGCGTCGATGAGTACGACCGAAGGTGCGTGGCGCTCGGCGAGGCGAGGTAAACAGTTCATTGAGTGATTGGTGATTGGTGATTTGTGATTGGTGATTTAGCGATCTAGCGATTTGGCGATTTCCAATCACTTAATCACCTAATCGCCAAATCACTAAATCAACCGATGGACTCGGGAGGTCCAGACCCATGCAACGACGTTCTGTAACGAAACTACAAACGCTTGAGGCAGCGCACCCGGGATTGAACCGGAAGGTGCATGCGATGTTTGCGGAGGCTTGGCGCACGGCAGACGTCAAGCACATCATCCAGGTCCAGTATGGCGAGCGCCTGAGCCTTCGATCGCTTGAAAGGTACAAGAGCCGGCAGTGGCACGCGCAGCGGGAATTGGTTCGGCAGGTTCGCGAAGCCATCGGGAGTTTTGAAGCCTGAGATTAAGAAGTGGCCTTGGGCCGAAGAGCAAGGCAAAAGTCGCGAAAGGCTAGATGAACCGATTTGTAGGGGAGCCGAGAAATCAAAATGCTGACCAAGATTGAGAAACTCGACCAACGCTTCCCTGGGCTCGCAGCCAGAGTGAGGACGTGGTTCGACCAGGGCATTTCGGTGCTTAAGATCGTAGACCTCCTCCGCGAGCACTACGGGGTCTCGGTGCCGAAATCAACCGTGGGCAACTTTCGCGCGTGGCGTTGGGTGCCCGACCGGGAGGCCCTCAACCGTGCCCACGCGAAACTCCAGGCCGCCTTGGAACTTTCGCGCGAGCTCGAAATGAAGGATAGCCCGGAGACGCCCACCGCCTCCCTCCAGACCAAGGTCCATATGTTGTTGTACCCGGACATTGGTGCTTATCTAAAATCCGCCCTTGCCAGATCAATTCGAACCGCCACAGGCTCGCGAAGATTGCGAAACGGAAGGCGAGCCTGAATCGACAGGAGATTGCTGACGTGGCCAAAGTACTGACCAAAATCGAAAAGCTCGACGGAAGCCATCCGGGCCTCGGAACCAAGGTAAGGGTTTGCCTCGACCAAGGTGTTACGGTACGAGAACTCCCGAAAATGATTAAGAAGGAGTTTGGCGTCTCGGTCTCCAGAGACATGGTTCAGTATTACCGCAAAAACCGCTGGGCCCCCTTGAGGGACCGGATTGAGGATGAGGCCGTAGCCGTTAAAGCGATCATCGCCGCTGTCGGCGGAGACGCTGGCGTTGATGAATTCATGAGCGCTCGGTTAGTCGAGGACGTGCGCGTTATGAAACATGATGAATTGATTGAGGTAAAGGACCTCTTCGTCAAAATCCGCGCGCAAAATCTGAAAGAACAGGAATTCCTCTTCAAGTCCGGGCAACTGAAGCTTAAGCCCGACGATGACGGAGAAGGCGACCCTGCCGCCGAAGCGGCCAAGACGAAAAGAGTGATGAACAAGATCAGAGGAATATTTGGGCTCGATCCTTTGACGGATGAAGCAACCGATCAAGAGACAAAGGCCGAAAACATTGATGCGAAAGCCGGCACGGGGGGAATCCCAGCGGATGGCACGCCACAGAGCGACCAGGCCAGCCGGCCACTAGGAAACATCGCATTGCCGGCCGGCGATGGTGTGGAGTGAACGTATTTGTCTCTTGCGGAATTCGACCTCAACTTCAACAATGGCCACTAGCGTGACTTCTGCCCAATGACGCGGAAACAAGCATAGGAGAGAATCGACAATGACGAAGTCCGACTTTGAGAATCCCATCACTAAGAAATGGTTTGATCGGGCCAATCAGTTCCAACCTAAAGAAGGAACGAACTACGAATGGGTTTGGGAATATGCCAAGCTACGGCTGGCCTGGGCCGGTGAGCGAGTTCAGCACACGGAAGGTAAAGCACTAGAATTTGTCAAGTTGGTCCTTGGCAGCGCAGCCGCAGGATGGGCAGTCCTTACTTTCTTCAAGGTTACCCTAGGCGAACTCTCGATATTGACTGTGGCATGCTTGTTTGTCTCTCTTGAGCTTCTGCTTGCAGCCGCCTGGTTTGCGTTACGCGCATACCTTCCAACGAAAAGGATAAACCCGATTGCTGAGGACGCGGCACTTCGTTGCGCGAATGAATACCCGGGGGGCACCGAAGGCGTGGCCAAGTTTTGTCAGACTCTTTCCCCCGCGACAGAAAGAGAAACGGAAATCGCAGCTCGCAAGGCTGAGTTCGTCTTGTGCTCAGCCTCCTTTCTCACTGTTGCTGTCATTCTTTTTCTGTCGTCGGTTTTCTTAGGAGTGCGTCGCTAAAAGTTATCACTTCATCTTGAGGTGTGAAGAGCGCCAGGGAAGGCGTTGTTGGGGAGGACTGTGTCTGCGGAGTTTGTGCTTGCTGGGTTTGTTGGCTGACAGCGGATGTTGGCGGCGAGGTCGGTTTAGGATCGTCGGGCATTTCAAACCTCCACGGTCGTATCTTAAAGCCGGCCGTTGGATGACTCAAGAAGAATCATTGGGAACTAAAAATGGCAAGTACCACCTATAAACGGGCAACTTTCAAAAACCCCATTCCCGCGCTCCCTTACCAAGAGCGCTGGATTGAGGACGACTCCCAACTGAAGATCGCGGTCTGGAGCCGACAGAGCGGCAAGAGTTTCGCCGCGGCCTTGCGCGCCACGCTCAAGTGTGTGAACAAGCACACACAGTACATCATCCTCTCCAAAGGCGAGCGGCAGTCACGGCTGTTTATGGAAAAGGTCAAAGACTTTTGCCAGGCATTCAAGGACCTCAGGATGGTGAAGAAGTACGTGGAACTGCCGGAAACAGACGAAAAGGTGATGGAAGTCTGTTTCCCCCACAACGGCTCCCGCATCATTGCGTTGCCTGCCAACCCTGACACGGCGCGCGGTTACACCGGGAACATCGTTTTGGACGAATTCGCCTTTCACGGCGACGCGCGCAAAATCTATGCCGCATGTTTCCCCATTATCACGCGGGGATATTCCATCGAGGTCATTTCCACCCCCAATGGGACGGCGGGCAAGTTCTATGAGATAGCGAAAGCGGCGGGGCTTGTCGGCCAGCATACGGTAGACAGTAGACAGGATACAGGGGAAAACCCCCAGGGCCCCGGCAGTTCGCCGTCTACCGTCTACCGTATGCCGTCTACCGCCCTCTGGTCCGGCCACCGCGTTGACATCTACGACGCTGTTGCCGCGGGGCTTCCGGCAAACATCGAGCTGCTTCGCTCGGGGTGTGACGACGAGGAAACGTGGCTCCAGGAGTACGGCTGCCAGTTCCTCTCCGACGCGCAGAACTATATTCCCGTGGAGCTGATTTCGACTTGCGTGCATGAGGAAGCGACGACGGAATGGGCGGGATACGGGATACGGGACACGGGACACGGGGAAGCAACAGGCCACGCGGCGCGAGACTTCTACATGGGTGTGGACATCGGCAGGAAGCGAGATCTCACGATCGCGTGGGTCTTCGAGAAAGTCGGCGGCATTCTTTGGTCGCGGCGGCTGCTGGTGATGAAAGGCATGAGCTTCGATCAGCAAGAAAAAGAGATTTGCCAACTAATCGAGGGCGGCGCGGCCCCGTATCCCGTGTCCCGTGTCCCGTGTCCCGCCGTTCGGCGAGTCTGCATCGACCAATCCGGCATCGGCATGATGCTTGCCGAGCACCTGGTGCAGAAATATGGCGCAATGGTCGAGCCGGTCACATTCACTGCGCAACTGAAAGAGCGCCTGGCTCCCATGGTGAAACAGGCCTTCGAGGAGCGCACCGTCCGCATCCCCGACAATCGCGAGGTGCGCGCGGACATCAACTCCGTCAAGCGCTTTGTGACCCTGGCGGGCAACGTGCGCTTTGACGCCGACCACACCGACCGCGGCCACGCCGACCGCTTCTGGGCCCTGGCCATGGTGGTGAACGCCGCGACCGAACCGGAAGCGAGCTTTAGCGAGCTGGCATTCCTGGGCGGTAGTCCGGTGATGGCAGGCATGATGAGGACGGCATTTTGAAGGATGAAGGGTGAAGGATGAAGGATGAAAGGGGAACAGCCAGCCGTCACTTGTCGCTGAGAAATGGCTGACCACCTTAAATTACCTACTGAGGATTGCAAAATATAGTGACGAGTTCCCTTCGTAGCGCGGGCGTCTCGCCCGCTGGGGCGTGGGCATCCTGCCCGCGCGCCGACGGGAGCGGGACGCTCCCGAGCCAGCGGGCAAGATGCCCGCGCTACGTCAGTAAGTTCGAAGGCACTTTCTATGAAAAGAGTTCGCAATTCGGAGAACGGAAAACAGATGCGACATATTAATCGCGAAGGTCGATCATTGTCGAATGCGCTACAGGCCCAAATCGATAGGGCCGTTTCGCTGGCCGATACGGAAATTGGCCTTCAATCTTCATCCTTCAGACTTCAGACTTCCCCAGTCCCCAGCACCCAGCCCCCAGTCTCGACTCCCGGTGGTCTGCCGGTTGCGCCGACCCACGCCGTCCCTCCCACTCCTCCTCCGGAACCGATTTCGGTGGCGGCTTATACGGAACGCATTCGCGCGGGTTGGGTTCCGGTGATGGGGCTTCCGGGCACTCCCATCACCTCAGGCTTTGTGCGCGACCTGGGCGAATACAACCCCAAGCTCGAAGGCCTGAACGGCATTTGGACGTATCAGGAAATGCGGCGCGGCGACGGTCAGGTGGCCGGCACCCTGCGCGCCTGCAAGATGCCCATTCTTTCGGCGAAGTGGGAAATCGTGCCGGGAGACGCTGAAGGGCTCGGGACACGGGGTTCGCAATCGGCAATCGACAATCGGCAATCGGCAATTTCCAACACCGGCGTTGGCCGCGCTACGGCCTCCAAGGCCAAAGAGGTTGCCGACTTCATTCGCGCCAATCTGTTCAGCGGGCTCGAGTGGCAGGACTGGCGCGGTTCTTGGCATACGCAGAACTGGAAGGATGTGGTTCGCTACGCTCTGCGCATGCAGGATTTTGGCGCCGCCTGCTACGAAGAAGTGATGTCCGTTGACGGCGACCGCATTCGCGCGCGCCGCTTGTGCGACCGCCAGGCGCTTACCTTTTATCGCTGGCACACCGACCCGCACACCGTCGATCCCGATATTCCGCCGTTCATCTACGACGACGGGGAAACGCTCTACGCGCTGGAACAGTGGGGGTACCGCTCGAATCGCTTCGAGTACGTGCTGCTGCCCACCGACAAAGCTTGCATCTTTACTCACGACCAGGAAGGCGCGAACTTCTGGGGCATTCCGCTGACGCGCGCCATGTATCCGCACTGGTTCGTGAAAAAACATCTGGAACGCATCGACGCCATCGCTTGCGAGCGCAACTCGCTGGGCGTGCCCATGATCATGCTGCCGCCCAATCCCTCGAAGCAGGACGTGCAGACCGCGCAGAATTGGGTGACGCAATTGGCCGCGCACGAAAAGACCGGCCTCTCGCTGCCCAACGGCGCGGAATTCAAACTTGTGGGTATCGAGGGACGCATTCGCGAAATCCTGCCCTCGCTTCAGTACCACAAGCAGCAAATCGCTACGTCGTGCCTTGCCATGTTTATGGAACTCGGCCAAACGCAGAGCGGCTCGCGCGCGCTGGGCGATTCGCAAACCGACTTCTTCCTGCTGGCCACGCAGAATACCGCAGATTACATCGCGCACCAGATCCGCAACTCGACCATTCGGCGGCTGGTGCTGTGGAATTTCGGCCCCGACGCTCCCGTGCCGTACCTCGTTCCCGCGAACGTGCAGGCGCGCTCGATCGACTCCATGGCCGCCATCATCTCCCAGCTCGCTCAGGCGGGAGCGTGGATTTCCGACCGCTCGAGCGTCAACCAAGCGCGCCACGAATTGGGCTTCGAAGACTTCGAGGACGAAGACCTGGTGGCGATCCGGGGAGAAACCATTGGGACTCCCGGCGGACAGATTAGCGGGAAGGGCGGGGAAGCAATCGAGATTCGGGACACGGGGCACGGGACACGGGATACGGGGCTCCCCTCGCCATCGGCGATGGGGATCTCCGGTGATCGCGCCGTCTCGACCGGGCAGCGGCAATTGTAGCGGCGATCTCCGATCGCCGTCACGGCGGTCAGAGACCGCCGCTACAGAATGCGGCAATGAGCTAGAAATGGAGAGATTATGAGAATCCTACAGAAGTCCCTTTTTGTTTCCTTGTGCATCGCGATTTTGGCTGTGCTGCTGGCTACGTTCAGCTTGCGCTTGCCGCAGGTGAATGCCGATCCCTACAACGCTCGGCATTTTCCTGCGATTGGTTACACGTTGGATAATCCTATTATAACAATTGCCGGGGCAACGATTACCAGCACTCCAACAGGTACCACCGGTGCGGCCACGGCGCACGTCACTTGGGTCTTCGGAACCGTTTTGGGGACTTACACAGGCTGCACCGTGCAGGCGAAAACCAGCTTTGACGGTGCGAACTTCCTGAACCTGGGCAGCGCCGCGGCCCTGACCGTGACCTCGAATACCGTCAACGCCTGGGACATCTATCAGCAGGCGCCCGTGACTTCCGGCGTCACCACCACCACCGTGAGCAGCACGGCAGCGGCGGGATTCGGCCAGTTGACCGAGTACACGTTCGCGTGCAGCGCCTACGGAACCAGCGCGCCGGTCACGATTACGGCGATCTACAGGTAGGTGTCAGGTGCGGGAAATACAGGTTTCAGGTGCAAGGTATCAGGGTTGGAAATGGTGCCAGGCATCAGGTGTCAGGGAGCAGGCGGAGGTGATTCGTGGTAGGCGTTAGATATTGCGTGCGAGGCGAGGGAAGTCATTCGCAAATCGCGGCCTATTCTGACACCTGGCACCTGATACCTGACACCTGCTTCTTCCTGACACCTCAAAGATGAACAGACTAATCGAGGAACACAACAATGTCTGACGAACATAACCAGTTTCACTTCATCTCCCAGCTCAGCGCCGTGCCGGCAGAGGGATTGGCTCGCATTCCCATTCTGGTTACCGGCAGTTGGGTGAAAGGCGGCCGGGACGTTTCCTTCACCCGCGACGAACTGTGCACGGCCATCGAGAATTTTCACAAACTCTCGAACCACGATCTGAACGTGGACTACGACCACGCCAGCGAGGATCTGGAGAGGGCCGCCGGCGCACCCACGCCCAGCGCGGGAAGGATCGTGTCACTGGATGAGCCGGAGGAATTTCGGGATACGGGATACGGGGCACGGGACACGGGGGTCGGGAAAAAGGATAGCGAATCCCGAATCCAAGATCCCGGACCCGGGGCCCTGGACGCCGTGTCCCGTGTCCCGTGCCCCGTGTCCCGCTACATTCTCTACGGCCGCTACGAGCCCACGGCGCGCGCCCGCCAGATGATCAAGAACCGTGAGTATCGCTACGTCTCGGCGGCTTTTGCCAAGGACTATCCCGATCGCAAAACGGGAGAGTCGCAGGGCTTGACGCTGACCAGCGTGGCGCTGACCAATCAACCGTTTCTCGACGAGTTGCCGGAAATTTGGCTGTCGATCAGGAATACGGCAGACGGTAGACGGGAAACAGGGCCTGTATGCCGTATGCCGTCTACCGTCTACGAGCAATCCCGCCTCTCGGCGGAACAAGGAGGAAGCATGGCAAAGTTGAATCTCAAGTGCTCCGCCGAAGGCACGCACGAAGCCTACGACGGAGATCGTAAAGTCGGCGAAATCGAAAACAATTACCTCTACGACTACGCCTCAAAGCACGTCGGCAAAGAGGGGGGTTCCGTTCAAGGCAACCTGAGCGCGCGCGGCGCGGGTTTCTCCGCTGACACCTACGCGACGTTCGCCCGGGAAGTCGGCGCGGAAGGCCGGAGCAAAGAAGACATTCGCGGCCTGGTCACTCTGGCGCTGCATCCCCTCGAGGCCGAAGTCACGCTGCTGTCGGAAACCATCGGCGCAGGCGGCAAGCTCGACAACAACCGCCTGGATGAGCTGGACGATTCCGGCAAGATCAGCCGCTCCGGGTGGCGGCGCGCCAAGGATGCCGAACAGCGCGTGCAGAATGCCTTCAACCGCGGGCAGATCACTCCCGCCATGATGGCCACGGGCGCGCCGCTGCGCCTGGCGCTCTCCGACGGCGCGGCCTTCAAAGCTCTCATCGAAGACCGCCCCGCCATGGTCAAAACCAACTCCGTCGTGGGCATCGGCGGATCGGGCGCGGAATCCGGCGAATCGCCCCGGCAGGTCTTCTGCCGCCTGGTGGAAAACAAGAAAAAGGAACTCCTCCAGGCCGACGCGAGTATCGGCGAGCTCAACGCAATTCGCAAGGCCGGCGCGCTGGTGGCGAAAGAAAACCCCGAATTGCTGAAGAACTATCGCGCGGACGCGAAGAGCGCGTAAGAACAGGTTACAGGGCACAGGTTACAGGGAACAGGCCTGTAACCTGTCACCTGTCACCGAAGAACAGAGTACAGAGAACAGGTTGTAGATGACAGTAATGCCTTCTCTATAACCTGTCACCTGTAACCTATAACCTGACCTCAAGGAGGAACTATGCTAGGAAATCAAGGCTTGACGGCCGCCAAGTTCGACACGAACATCCGCGCCCTTCGCGGCACCGTGATGAGCTTGCCGGTCACGAACCCCTCGACGGAATCGGATTTCTACGTTGGGCTGCCCTCCGGCTTTAACACCGTGCCCACGGGCGTGCTGTCGCAGGACGTGGTGGAGCCGGGCTATCCGCTCACTTCGGAACTGTGGCTCGATCCCAACACCAACAACCCCATCACCGGCTCGGTGCCGCCCTCGCCTTTCGTTTCGCAGGGCCGCGCCTGGGGCCTGATCTTGAACGCCGCCGAGGCGGAGGTGATCGCTGCCGACACGACCATCCAGGCGGAAGACGACGTGGTGATCGCCGACGCCTACGGCCGCGTCACGTCCATCCGCAATGTCACCACCGGCTCGACCGCATACGTGGTGGGCAAAGCGAAGTACCCACCGACGGCGGTGAACCAGAAGATTCGCATTCAGGTGAGTCTGCGGCAGACGAAAGTATAGGTGCCAGGTGCCAGGTGTCAGGTGTCAGGGGAACCCCTCGCACCGGTCGCTTGGCGCCGCGCACCTGCTCTTGCGCCCGGCGTGGAATCCTCGGACCACCGCGCTGCGCGCGTCGCCCGGTTCTGGTTGCCTGACACCTGGCACCTGACACCTGGCACCTGGAGTGTTCCATGGAAGTTTCTTTAGCCCATCTTGACCAATTTCTGACGAATTATTCCGTCGTCTATAGCAACCAGGATTTCGTGGGGGGACGGCTTTTCCCCGACTTCCCGGTTTCGAAGCAAAACGATCGCTACCCCATTTTCGGTTTCGAGCGTTTCAAGTCTTACAACACCGAGCGCGCGCCGGGGAGCGAGGCCAACGAAATGCCCGGCTGGCGCATGTCCAACGATGAGTACTACTGCGACGGCAAAGGGCAGAAACAGCTCATCCCCGACGAACTGCGCGCCAAATGGGATTTCTCCACCGGCCCCGAGGTTTTTACCACGGAAACGCTCGCTGACATTATCGACAAGCAGCGGGAAATCCAGATCTACAACCTCATCATGAATTCCGCGACGGTGCCCAACACCACGCTGGCCGGCACGGCGCAATGGAGCGACTTCCAGAACTCGGACCCGGTGGCCGCCATCACCGCGCAGCGCTCCACGATCCTGCTGAGCTGCACCAAGGAGCCGAACACTCTCCTGATCGGATATCCGGTGTGGCTACAGCTCATTCAGCACCCCATCATCCTCGACCGTTTCAAGAACCACGCTCTGCCCCTCGGATATCCGACGGATCAGCAGTTGGCCGGGCTGTTCAATGTTGACAACTTTATTGTTGCCAAAGCTCTGTATGACACTTCTCAACAGGGCATTGCCCACAACCTGAACTACATTTGGGGCAAGAATGCCATCCTGGCGTATGTGCCACCGGGGCAGGGCCAGTTGATGATTACCCCCGGCACCACTTTCCGCTGGCTCTACGGCGTGCCCTCGAACGGCGGCATGCTGGTGAAGCGCTATCGCGTGGAAGAACGCAGCGGCGACATGATCGAGTACCAAACCTACTACTGCGTGAAGCTCGTCGTACCGGGCGCCATGTATGTGTTCAAGTCGGCGGTCGCTTGATGAAGGTTTCAGGGCACAGGTTACAGGGAACAGTAAGAACACCCCTGTAACCTGTTCCCTGTCCCCTATTACCTGATTTTGGAGGTTTGTCAATGTCCAAGTACCAAGTTCTCCAACAAATCGAGAAGAACAACGTGATGTACGTCGCCAAGGGCGCGGCGGCGGGGAAGTTGTTGCCCAGCGCCTGTCACGGGAAATTGATCCCGGTGGATGCCTCGGGCGAAATCGAACTGACCGAAGAGGAAGCCAGCATTTTGATCTACGGCCAGGTGCCGTTGTTTCAAGGCAAGCCCGATCCGATCGGCGGCGGGGAGGTTCGGGAAAAGAAGGCCAAGGAAGATGCGGAAAAAGCCGCTGCCAAAGCCGCCGCCGAAAAGGCGGAGTACGAGGAATTCGTGGCGTTTAGAGCCGCGAAGGCAGCGAAGGGGAAGAAGTAGACAGTAGACGGCAGACGGTACACAGGGGGAGCAACCCGCCGTTTCCCGTCTACCGTATTCAGTTTACCGGAGGCATTCATGGCAGCTTCAGCAACCTACACCACGCTTTTCACTTTCCGCCTGGACCGTCGTCAGCTTGTGCGGCGGATCCGGGTTGATATCACCGGCCTCGCGAGTGGGGCCAACACGATTCCCCACGGCATCGTGGCGCCGAACAATCAGGCGGCCGGGCAGACGCCCAAGGAAGAAATTGTCCTGCTCACCTCAAACGTCGCTGTGCATCGCACCCAGGCGGCCGACTCGACCAATCTCTATTACACGGTCGACTCCGGAAGCGGGACGACGATCTCTGTATATGTCACTGTGTAGTCCTTAATTCTTCGACTTTTCACCTCTTTGACTTCTTCGATGCTCGGACGGGTCGAAAAAGTTGAACAAGTCGAAGAAGTTGAAAGAGGCTGAGCATGAGCTATACCACGATTACCCAAGTCGCCGGCATGTTTCCTACGTTTACGCGCAATGGCCCGAAGGGGCCGTCGGACTCGCTCATCCAGAATTATATTGACGACGTGGCGGGGGAACTTGACGCCATCTTGCAGAGGCGCTTTCAGGAAGCCTATTCGAGCCTGGGATTCACCGCCTGGCAAGCCGCCTTCAGCATGGACCAGTTGAACCTGCTTGAAAAGGTCAATCGTTATGGCGCCTGCGCGCAACTTGCCGAGGTGCTCGAAACCTCCGGGATTGCCGCAGCGGCCCGCGTGGCGAAGAGCTTTGAGGACGAATTCCGCGAGATGTGCAATAAGCTCAACGCCCGCGGCCCGGATGGCAAGCCGCTCAACCAGGGCGGCGATTACGACTACCTGTTCGACCCCCTCGCCAAGGTCGAAACGCCGCGCTCGCAACTGGGCGGTGTGGCCGGCGGAGACCAATACCCGAGCGAGACTTCGAGCGAGGATTCGACGAACGTTTTCAAGAAGTGGGACCGGAGCGAATTCTAGGAAATCGGATCATTAGTTCATCGGGCGATCGGTTCATTGCAAGGCTCTCAAATGACTCGATGACCCGATGATTAAATGACCCGACTTGAGGGCTGCAATGAGTTGGACTCAGGCTTATCAAGCACAATTCGCCAAGCCGCTGGTCAATCAACTGATCGCGATTATCCAGCGCGACCAGGCCTCGGCGCTCAGTGTCATCAACGCCGCGCGCGCGGTCGATGGGAATCAGCCGCTCAGCTCCATTGCGGAGTTCCACAAAGGTCCCGGCGCGCGGACGGGTTGGCCCTGGCTCTATCTGGAAATTGGTCCCACGAATTTCGAGCGCGGCGATGACAAGGCAACACGGCATCACCAGGTTCACGTCAACCTGGCGCTTGATACCGGCCAGTACGATCAGGAAATGGCCCAGGAGGACGCGCAGGATTATGCGCGCCTGCTCGACATGATCATTACCAGCGCGGGACCCTGGCCCTCCCTCGGCGACTGGACCGCTTCTCTGCCCATTCAGCATGAGACCGTGCCCAGCGGCACGACCGAGTCGAACGCCGCCGGGACCGTGAACGATGTTTTTGTTGAGTCGCACGTCCCCGGCCAGATCGCGGCGCCGGGGATCGACGTTCCCATTATGCGCATTACGCTCACGGTGCTGTTTGAGTTGGAAGAAACGTAGGAATTCTGAATTATGAAGTGAAGATCAAGCTTATCGAATGGCGGCTATAGAGCGGTTGCTGCTTGCTGCCTACTGCTTATTGCCTACGGAGGTTCTATCATGGCTCTCGGAACGGCAACACCAACCCTGATTCACCAGGGCCCCGGCTGGGTTTATTTGAATGTCTGCGCGCCTGCCAGCGGGAAGCGGCACATCATTGGCGCAGACGGCACGCCCTCGCAACCCTCGTGGCAGGCCGCGCAAACCGTCACCCCCGGACAGATGATTGTAGACTCGAACGGCAACATTCAGGAGTGCACGACCGGCGGCACCACCTTTGCGAACGCGCCCACCATTTGGGGCAGCACGCTCGGCACCATGACCTCTGACGGGTCCACCGTGGTGTGGACGTGCGTGGCGCTGGCGCCGGCATACCTGTTCGCGGGCGCCCTGGAAGGCGTGACGGATCTCGATATCGGCGCTAAGGTGGAAGAAACCACAGCCGACCAGGAAACCCTGCCCATCGATGCCGTGATGACGGGAGAAGTGGATTCGATCGCCGTCACGCTCAAAGAGTCGGACTGCGGCAAGCTTCAGCTCCTTGTTCCGCACGGCACTTACGCCACGGGCACGGACAGCGCGTTGCCCGCCGGAGCACAGGTCTACGAAGAAATTGCCTTCGGCGGCTTGAAAACGGTGCCCAAGTTCAGCGTCCTCTTGATCTCCAAACGCAAGGACCAGACATCGAAATTCGTCATCTCCCAGATCTACCGTGCGTACCAAAAGGAAACGGTGAAGCTCCCGTTCCAGCGCGGCAAAGAGACCACTTATAAGATCACCTTTCAGGCAATCGCGGACCTGAACCGCCCGGTGGGAGATCGGGGCGGGAAGGTGTACAGGCAAGTGTAAGGCGTAGGTGGTAGGTGGTATGCGGGCCTTTCCCATCTACTATCCGAAATTGGTAGACGGTAGGTCGCAGGAGGCGTGTTTTCTCACCCCACCTACTACCTACCACCTACTTTGCGGAGGAGCAAGTTTAATGAGTGGTAATGGCCTCGCTAAGGCGAGTGATTTTCGTGGCGCAGTGGAGCGCTCCAATGTCGAGCGGGTGATTTTGCCGGCGAGCGGACTGAGCGTGTTGCTCTGCCGGCCTCCGGTGTTCGCTGCGCTGGCTATGGGACGGGCGGGCACACAACTGCAAACCAAGATTACGGACGCCAAACCCGAGGAAATCAAGACGGAAGATATTGAGGCGTTCACCCAGTGGCTCAGCGAGACGCTTACGCGTTTGTTCGTGCAGCCCCGATTCGCGGCGGCTCCCGAAGCCGACCAGATCGGACTGGCCGACATCCTGATTGAAGATTTGAAATTCATTTTCTCCTGGCTGCGAGGCGAGGTATTCAGCGCAGGGAACAGGGCACAGGGCACAGGTGACAGGGATGAAAACTCTGTAACCTGTAACCTGTCACCTGTCACCTCGACTGAAGACCTCGGCCGATTTCCTGGAAGACAAGGAGCGGCTTCTGTACTTGGCGGAAGTGGCGAAGCGCAGCCACTGCCGGCCGAGCCAACTCCTGGAGCTCACGGGGATGCCCGCTTACCTGCTGGATTGCAACGCGGCTGAGAGTCTCGCCGCTCGCGAGCGGGCCGAGTTGGAGACGCAGGAGAACGTGATCGAGTGGTAGGAAAGAAGCTGTCAGCCATCAGCTATCAGCCATCAGCTTAAACCAGGACGCGCCGAAAGCTGAGAGCTGAAAGCTGATAGCTGAACGCTGACAGCTTGGAGCTAACAATGGGCCAAGGTGGAAACAACATTCTCAGTCTCCTGCTCCAACTCGGGGCACATCCTCAGCGCGCAAATTCGGCGTTGAAAATTCTGGACACGTCCTCGGCCAGCCTCGAGAAGGACTCCAGGGCCATGAGCGAGCACACGGCGGAAGTTCTGAAAGCCCTGAAGGCGCAACAAGAGGCCGCGGCCGAGCTTGGACGCCTGCATACCCAAAGCCAGATGGCGGTGGCGCCGCTCCGCGAGATGCGCGAGACCTTTCGCGCTCTGACGCCGGAAATCACGACCTCCACGGCCCAGACCGACCTCCAGACGAGTGCCGTCCAACGCACGGCGCTTGCCCTGCGTTCGCAAACAGCAGCAGGCGCGGAGTTGTTGATTGGCGGACTGGCGGGCCTGGTTGCGGGCCGGAAGGCACAGGCGGGTGTTGAGGCGGTTTGGGAAACGGCGCGGGGCATCGCTTTGCTGGCCGAAGGAACGTGGCCGCCCAATCCTGCCGCCATCGTGGCGGCGGGCCTGCACTTTGAAGCGGCGGCGCAGTATGCGCTGCTGGCCGGCACCAGCAGCCATCGTCACAGTGCAGGGCCGTGCGGCGGGGCCGGTGGCTACGACCGCGGCGATCGATTGGGCATGGGTGAATCACCATATGACTCGCCGTCACCGGCGCTGGCACCGGGAGCTGCCGGTGCCTCCGCCCGGTTTAGCGGCTCGGGCGTGGTGATTATTCGCGGTACGCAGGACTTTGAAAACTACGTCGCGACCGCAGTCAATGGCGCGGTAGCGCGTGGAGTCAACGTGACGGCAACCAGCGCGCAGCGAGGAAGTCCAGTAGGACACTGAGGAGGAGGTATCAGGTGCCAGGTGTCAGGTGTCAGAACCTGTGGTCTTGGTTTTTTCCTGACACCCGACACCTGGCACCTAAAACCTAACATGGCTAATCCAGCGATCCTTTATCCTTTCGGCGACGGCACGGCCACACTGAATTTCTTGCGGCCGCCCACCGAGGTCCCCGCTTACTCGTCAGCCGCAGTGCGGCACGACAACGTGGCATCAAGCGGCGTGCGCGAATCGATTCTCGAACGGATCGACAATTTCCTTGACCTCGATCTGGAGTGGGTGGGGGTGGGAGCGGACGTACAGGCCTGGGCGCAATTCATGAGCTATGCGCTCCAGGGAGGCATCTTCTCATATTTTCCAGATAGCTCCCAGCCCAGCTTTACCAACTACTGGCTCGAGGACACGAATTGGACGGCAGCCTATAAGGCACCCGGACAGTACAGCTTTCATTTGAAGTTTAGGCAGGTTGTGACGTAAGGAGGAAGGACACGGTAGACGGTAGACGGCAAACAGGGAAAGGCGGATTTTCCCTGTATCCAGTCTACTGTCTACTGTCTACCGCATCATGATTTCTGGCAACCAGACCTGGCAATCCGGCTTGAACGCTTCGCAGAAGCAGCCTTTGTACATCCTTCAGATCCCGCAGTTCGGGATCGTGCTGGCCAGCTTCACGCAGTCGCAAGTCCAATCGCTCACGCAGACCGGGTACGGAGTGATGACGTGGGGGATTGGGGGATGGGGAACCTAGGAATTGAATCATTGGTCCATCGGGTCATTGAATCATTGAAAAAACCAGGTTTGGCTTTTCAATGAATCAATGACCCGATGAATCAATGACCCGATAAGAAAATGCCCACCGTTTCCCAAACTGGCCCGGTAATTTTTGGCAGGCGATGAATCTATCGCTTGCGTGGCTTTACGGGCGGCAATCGAGCCCCGCGGGCAACTGGCTTGGTAACGCCCTCCTGACGCAGGGTGCCACCAGCACCGCGGTTACGGAAGAGCCCGCATCGGGCCTGGTCGAGTGCGGCCTCAGCTCGCAGAGTAACTTTTTGACGGGGCTCACGATGAGCGGCGCGCAGGAAGCTGCTTTCGCGATGACGCAAATTGAATCGATCGTGGCAGCGCTGCCGCCCGGCCTGTGGGCGGACAATCAACTGGGGCCGGACGGTTACCCGGTGAATGAATCGGGGCAGGCCCTCCCCTGGGGCAACCTGCTGGTGAACGGGTACGAAGTAACCTCGGCGATGGAGCAATCGGTGGGAGCGCTGCTCTACAATGCAAATTCCACCTGGATCACGCCGGGGCTCCCGCAGACACCAGGCGTCATCGCCAAGTGGACGGCCAACGCCAATTACCCTTTCGGCTCACTGATCGTAGATTCGAATAACAACGTCCAGATGGCGCTCTATAACGGCACCACGGCCAACACCAGCAATCCTCCCAATTGGCCGGCCACGCTAGGCGCGCTGACGGGCGACAACACCCAACTCTGGAAACTCATCACCCTCGGTTACCAGAACACCTACTGGGTGGCGACGGGCTACATTTTCAATTTGCTCAATGCCGCGAGTTCTTACCGGGTCGATGTGTTCGTCCACACCGATATTTGGTACTACCAAGGTAGCTCTGGGCTGCAAACCACGGTTCCCATCGGAGCCGGCGCTTATGCCGGGGGTTACACGTGGAGCCTGGCGGGAATGCGCTCTGGCCTGCTGCTCGCCGCTCTCTACCCCACAAGCGTGGCGCCGCCGGCGAGCGGCTGGCGCGGCGCCACGATTCCGGCCGGCTGGGTGGCGCACACCAACACGGGTGTTTGCCAGCCGCCACAGGCCGGAACCACGCTGGGTGGCAAGCTGGCGAATTACAAAGCACAGGTTTATGTCGAGACCGACGTCGAATATTTATTGGAAGACAACATTCCCATCATCGTGCAGAGCGACGGCTTCCACGCGCGCGCAGGGTCAAGCGCCATGGCCACACCCGGCACGACGGCCGTCCACATCCTTTACGACGACCCGGTGGTGGGATGGACGGAAGTTTTCGATTCCATGGGATCCGAGCTGGAGTATTCCGACCTGCCGCGCTCCTTCGACATTCCCACCAGCGACCCGCTTTTCGTTCCCGATCCCGGCGCGACCGACCTGCCGGCCATGCAGAATCGCGGGTACATCTACGATTCCGCCCTGGCCATCCTTGCCTATACGTCCGCGGGGAATTTTACCGCTGCGGAAAAGGTCATCAATCAACTGAATACATTTCTCGCTACACCGGGTTACCTGGCTTCAACCGTGCTCGAAAACGCTGAAGACGGGTCAACCGCGTGCTGGTCGGCAACAGGCTCCGGCGCCACTGTCTCGAACATTGCGGCCAACTCGGTGGCACCCGAAGAGCCGCCTTACGGCACGGGCAACATTCTGGACTTTCACGCCGGCTCCGTTGGCGACGTTTTCACTTACGTCGGCAGCGGCTTCCCCGACACCACAGACAATCAACTGAGCTTCGAGCACATGGAGGGTCCGGGGGTGGGCTTTGTTTTCGACGTCAGCTTGGTAACGGCGCAAGGTCTGGTGACGGATATTCAGGTCACCAGCGCTGCGGCCGGCGCGGCGACCCTGGCGGGGACGGTCATTACCCTGCCTATTGGTCTGGGTGCTACGAACTGGCGTACCACCCTTTTAGATCTCAAATCTCAAATTTCAAATCTCACAGCAGACACGCTCGTCAAGATCACCGGTTTCACGCTTACGCTGACGACGCCAAACACCGACCTTTACTTCGATAACCTGAGCGTCGGAGCCCTCCAGCCGGCGAATTCCCTGAGCTTCAGCTACGACACGTACTACGGCCAGATTGACCAGGCCTACATCCGCGCCGGGGCGATGGCCTGGGTGGTTTATGCCTACTGCGTTTACATGCGGCTATCGCAGGACTTCAGCCCCGCGCTTCCCTTGCAAGGGATGATCAACTTCCTGCTCACCTTGCAGAGCACGGCGTCGGACCTTACCAACGGCCTGTTTTACGAAGGGTATGGGAGCTACGAGAATCCGGGCTACCAGTTCATACCAGGACACGTTCGCAATGTTTCCACCGAGCACCAAATCGACTTGTGGTTTGCTTTCCAGCGCGCCACCAACGCGCTTCCGGTGGCCGCCACCAATCTGGCCAAGACGGGGCAAATCACTTCCGCGCAAGCGAGTTCGCTGGTGGCCACCGCCGGGGCTGCCAGCGCCGCCGCCGCCAGCATCGATACCAACCTGCTGGCGAACCTCTACATTGCGCCCGCGGGCTCGACGCCGGGGCATTTCGCGCAGGGCGTAACCGGAAGCACCCTCGACACCAGCCAGGCCCTCGATGCTTCCGGCCATTGGGCGGCGCTTTGGGCGCACGCCACCAACCGCGACGACATCGCGTTACAGTGCGCGGAATTTGCTTACCAGAATTTCCTTTTGACCAATAAAACGATCGCGCTTTCGAGCGCGGCTAACTCCTACAATGAGGCTTATCAGGTCTCGACGCCGTTCAGCGGAATGAAGCCTTACAACGATTCACCCGGCGGGTATTCCGGCTCGCCGGCGTCGGTGTGGCAGGAGGGCACCTGGGGCATGATCCTGATGCTCCTCGACCTCTATAGCATCTCCGGCCTTGCCAGCCTTTTCACCGGGCTCGGCACGACGATCGATGCGGTGCTCACGACGCTCATCGGGGGACAAGCCACGGTATTGCAGGCGACGGGCAATGGATCACTGGTGGCCTATTCCCTGGCTTCCCGCGGGCTGCCGTATGAATTTGAAGTGTGGCCCGCCCTCGCGCCGACCGCCTGGATGTGGTTGGTGGCCACCAATCCCAGCCTGCTGCTCACCGTTGCGGGCCTGCCGCAAATGCTCCCCTATATGTATGTCCCGGCCGGCGCGGAACAATCCATCGACGACAAGAACGGCTCCAGCTCGATTGGCCAGATGGAGATTCGGTGCATCGACCCCGGCGGTGTGCTCCACACCCTGGCAGCGCAGGAAGAATTGATCGGGCAGGTTGTGACGTTCAGCATGGGCTTTCCCGGAAGCTCGCTTGGTGATTTCACTCCGCTGCATGTCATGCAGATTTCCGAAATCGGTTTCGATGCCGATAGCCGCGTCAACATCAAGGTGGACGACCTGAAACGCTTCACCCAGGGCGCTTTCCTCTGGGCCAACGGCGGACCCGAAGAATATCTGCCGGGGCAGAAAAATAATTGGCAACCCAGCGGCGCGCAGTGGCTGGCCAACGGCTATCCCGTCTCGAACGACAACCCGCGCTGGATCAGTGGCAACCCGCTCGACATCTTCCTGGCGGCCATGCAAAACGAGTTGGGAGTGGGTCAGGACCTGGCGCTGAGCGCGGTGGTGGAGGTGGGAGGAACGGGCGAGTTGGTGGCGGCAGTGAATCCTTTTTGGGCCCAGTATGTTCCGCTTACGACCGCCGCCACCACTGGCGATCCCTCCACACTGATCAATCCCAATCCGTACCTCGACGTGGCCGGCATCACGGCGCTTCGCGATTCGATGTTCTCGGGAGACTGGTTTGAATTCAAAATCACTTCACCACAGCAGGGGCGGAGCTGGTTGGAGGATCAAATCCTTAAGCCCCTTGGATTGGTGATGGTGGTCACCGCATCCGGCCAGCTCGCGCTGAAGGCGATGAAGAACCCGGAAAACCAGACGCCGGTCCTGAGCTTCACGCAGGGCAACATTATGGGCATTCCGGAAGTCCGCCTGGCTCCGGTCATTAACGCCCTGGCGTTCCGCCTCGACGTGGATGATTCCACCACCAACACGAGCGCGCGCACATACAACACCACCGTCACCATGCTTCAGCAGTCAAGCTATAACCTTTTCCGGTACCTTTACAACCACCAGGTGGAAGCGGCCGGACTGAAGGTCGCGCGTGGAGGCACACTGCGCGCCTTCCTGCTGGGTGACCAGCTTTTCCGGCGCTACGGTTTTGCCACGCCGATTTATCAAATTGTGACGCAACTTGTAGCGCTTCAGCCCGAACTGAAAGATTGGGTTTCGCTCACCCACCCGTTGGTTCCGGACTATATCGGCGGGGGACGCGGCGTCACCAATATTCCGTGCGAGATTATCGGCCGCTCGCCCGATTATGCGAATGGGCAAGTGCGCTTCACGCTCCTGGATATGCGCCGGGCCAGCACCACCTCGCCATACGAAATCGTGCCGTCCGCATCCATGGTGCTGCCGCTGTACACGCAAGCGACGGAGGACGAGCAGGAGACGTATTTCTTTATTACGCCGTCGACGAACGGAGTTTATACGGAGGCTTATAGCACGATCTTTTGAAGGCAGTCGAAAGTCAAAAGTTGAAAGTTGAAAGAGGCCATCATTCGACTTTCAACTTTCAACTCTCAACTCTTAACGAGGCTTCTCAATGTCGCAAATGCTCATGTCTTCCATTCCCGGGTTTTTTGATTTGGCCGACTCGACGATTGCCGGCGGCCAGCCGCTGACCGATTACGCCCTGGCAAAAATTTCCCATAACGCCAAGTTTGGGGCCGTGCGTTGCGAGATCATCTACATGGGATTCTACGGCCCTGGCGACAGCGTTTCGCCCCCTGTTTCTCCCGTGGATGGCTACAATTACAGCTACGCGGAATGCCTGTTCATTCCGATTCTCTATTCCTCCCGTTCGCCGGCGGCGGGTTATGTTCCGGGCCAAGCAACCCCGCCGGCTCTTGCCAATAGCGATCCCGGCCAGGGCAGTTTGATTGTTTGCCCCTATCAACTCGATGTGAACGACGCCAACGGCAAGGTCGCGATCCAAACCTACTGGTCAACGAGCGGCGCGGAAAATCAAGGCACGGCGAAGGTCATGGCGATTTGCCAAAGGTTGAGCGTGAATCTGCCGGCGGGCGTATCGGGAGATTGATCGCGTCTACGCTGGGGTTTTCGACTTTTCAACTTGTTCGACTTTTCGACCTGTTGAAGAAGTTGAAAAAGTTGAGAAGTTGAAAGAGTCAAAGACCTGGAGATCTTTCTATGGCAATCGTGCGAACAGTGCTTCCCCGCAAGGGCTTTGTCCAGTCGCAGCATGGGATTACTCAATACGAGTCGGACATGGACCTCAACATGTCCATGCTTGATGCCAATGTAGCATTCATGAGCGACCTGGCATCGGTGGTGGACTCGCTGGTGGGGGACTTGGGTTTAAACGGCCTGGTCAGCGGCTTTCAGCTCGCCACCTCCAATTCCCTGTATCCCAGCCTGACGAACGGCATACTATACGCCAACGGTTCACGCTACGCGCCCACCGGCCCCGCTCCCGACGCGGCTCCCGCAAGCGCCACCTCTTACCTCTTTTATCAACAGGAAAATTGGCCCAGCAGCTTTTATTACCGCTCCGTTCTCGCCGCCCTGGATCCGGGTGATGCCTTCATTGGGGTCATTATCACCAATGCGACGCAGGTCACCAACGTGACCCAGGCGACAGCCCTCTTTGGGCAGATCCCGGTGGCGCCCTCGGCCCCCGGCAATTTTACGGTACCGCATTTGTTAGGGCGCGTCCCCATCGGTGCGCACGTCCGCATGACCAGCCCGGGAGCCATCTGGTGGCAATCGCCGACGGACGTGGACGACGTAAACCTCTATCTCGTTGCCTCAGACGCTGAGGTGACTGCGAAGGTGCAGGTATGGTGAAAAAAACAGGATTCAGGATTCAGGATTTAGGATTTAGGGCTCGGGGTTCGGAATTCGGGGTTGGGGCTTCGGGCTTCGGACCTCGGACTTCGGACCTCAGACTCCGACTGGCGGCGTTGCTTTTCCTGCTCGTCACTTGTCACTCGTCACTCGTCACTGCGCTTCGCGCGCAGCAGCCCCAGGCGCAGGCGGGCCAGGAGATCTTCCCCGTCAACGCCAAATTCGTCCAAGGGTTTGGCCCTGGGTATTGGCCGACGGCAGGATCAAACCTGACCCTGAATCTGGCCCCGGGGACGGCCGTGTGCAGCAATGTCGTCCGAACCTATGCCGGCGGCACACTTACCCTGGCGGCCAGTGCCACGAATTATGTGTATCTCAACGCCGCCAATAATTGCGCGCCGGGGTCGAACACGACGGGCTTTGCTACCGGGAACATCCCCATTGCGACGGTGGCCACCACCAACACGGCGATTTCATCCATCGCCGACGTGCGGACGCTGTTCGTTTCGGGTGGGGCGACTAGCGCCGGCACCGTGACCAGCGTGGGGATGACCGGTGATGGCATCATTTTCAGCCCAACTGTTTCTGGCTCTCCGATCACCTCGAGCGGAACGCTTGCACCGCAACTCCTCACTCAGACGGCCAACTCGGTTTTGGCGGGGCCGGGTTCAGGGCCGGCAGCCACCCCTACTTTTCGCGCCCTGGGGCCGGCGGACCTACCCGCATCGATCTCCAGCAACACGACAGGCAACGCGGCAACCGCCACCACACTGGCTTCCAGCCCCACTCAATGCGGTAGCAACACCTGGGCCACGGGTGTTTCCAGCAGCGGAAATGCCAACTGCTTGCAGCCGGGTTTCAGCAGCCTCAGCGGGACCGCGACGGTTTCACAAGGCGGCACTGGACAGACCAACGCTCCAGCCGCTTTCACTGCTCTTTCGCCGCTCAGCACGGAGGGCGACCTTCTCTACTACCATTCTTCCGCAAACGCCCGTCTGGCTGCGGGCGGCAATGGCCAGTGCCTGGTCTCCAATGGCACTGACCCCATATGGGGCTCTTGCAGCGGCAGCAGCAGTTTTGCTTGGAGTTCTCTGGTCAATCCAGCGGCCAGTCTTACCCTCTCAATGTCCGCCTACGGGACCACATTCAACCATACTTCGCCCGTCAACTGGACTTGGGCCAACACCACGGCAGCAACCTCCGGCACTGCGCAATCAAGCCCCTTGCTCAATCTCTCGGGCGCGTACTGGAACGGATCGGCTTCGGCGACCGATAGTTGGTCGCTCCAGGACGTTGTCGCCAGCGGAACGAATGGGAACTCGGCTCTCACGTTAGCGCATACCGGTTCAACCGGAACCGCCACGCTCAGCGTACCGAATTTGACGGAAACCAGTACCACCCAATACGGCGTGTTGTACGGCGGGGGATCGTCCTCTCCCGTGAAATCGACGGCGGCCGGAACGAGCGGGCTCCCGTTGTTGGGTCAAGGATCAGCCGCTCCGGCATTCGGCACGCTGGGAATTGCCGGGGGCGGTACCGGACAAACCACCACATCAGCAGCCTTCAATGCCCTTTCGCCACTCACGACGGAAGGCGACTTGCACTATTACCACTCCAACTCGAATGCGCGTTTGTCTATCGGCAGCAGCGGCCTGTGCTTGACCTCGAACGGCACCGATCCCGTCTGGGGTTCGTGCGGGAGCGGGGGCGGGTCCTCCACGGGATTGGGGAATGGGACGACCGTGATCGACGCCAGCTTGCAGCCAGGGGTGGACTTTAGCACCAAGGTTAACACCGCGATTTCCGATTGTTCGCCAGGGCCGTGCACCTTTGATCTGCGGGGTTTTACCGGAAGTCAGACCATGTCGCAGAACATTCAGTTTCCGGCAAATAGCGACGTGATGATGGGTCCGACGACGATCAACATGGCGAGCGGAACCCAGTTCCTCCTTTCAAATAGCGTCCACATCCACGGCGCCACATCGGGCGGGTATACGTCTCTGATAAAGACCAACACGACAAATGACTACACGCCGGTCATCTACGGCGCTTTGGGAAACTCCAACGACGTCGAAATCGACCATATCTGGATCGGTCCTACGACATCCGCAGGGCCGGAACTTCCGGTGACTTCTGTGTCTGCGTCATCCGGTGGTAATGCGGTCTATACGGGCACATTTTCTACGTGCGGCAGCAACGCTTGCGCCGGGTTTGAGTTTGGCGTGTGGGGTTTCCAGGGCACGTTTAACGAGGGCTACTTTACCGCCACGGCGTCGACCACAACGACACTTACGCTTAATAACGCCGGCGCCACCGCAGAGACAGCACCCACAAATGTACCCGGAGGGACCTTCGCGGTTCAGTCAGGCGGATGGGGGATTGCCGCGCCCCTCATGGGTTCCCATTTGCATGACATCTTCTCGGAATCTGATTTGGGGATCAAGCTGGTTGATAGCGGGTGTGGCTGCTACAACGACTTTGAAAATCTTGAAATTTGGAGCGGCCATGGGGCCCTTTACCTGGGAGTGAGCACCGCCTCTCTGGACGCGAGGAGCATCGTCGCTTGGGCGACAGATGACAATAGCGTCGGATATGCCGCTGCCAGCGGCTATGGCGTGCGAGCTCTCAACGGCAGCTCCATCAAATTTGACGGGCTCGACATCGAAAACACGAAATACTCTATCGTTCTAAAGACGGGTGGATTTCAGGTAGACAATTTCTATCTTGAGAACGACCACACCATTGGACTGGGACTGGCCGCCGAGGCGTCATTGCCCATACTCATGCAGGGCGCGCATGGCGTCAAACTCCCCCCAGGGATAGATGTTGTGGATTTGAGCAATAGCGGCGGCCCCTCTTTCGGCCGTAATGTTTATGGGTCTTCTGCCGGAGGGCAGGCCACTCAAATCCCTAATCCCGTCTACGCGTCGTTGAATCTCACTCCAATTTCCGTTGGCGGCTATTCAGGCGACGCCACGGTGGGCCAGGGCAGCGGTTCCACTCCCTACAATTACTGGATGGTGGCCGTCGATGGAAGCGGGAATAAGACCGCGCCCATTGCTTACAATGGCGTTCCACTTAATCAGACCCTTGGACCCTACACGCTCACCCTCACGGCGGCATCTGCCGCGAGCGGGGGCCTGACAACTTATACCGGCACCATAACGGGAGGCGCCAGTGGCGGATTAAACAACAACTCCTTTACGATCAGCGGATTCACAAATTCTGGGAATAATGGGACATTTTCCTGTCCGACTTCCACTTCTACAACGCTCGTATGCTCGAATTCTGGCGGCGTCGCGGAGACTCATTCCGGGTCAGCGGCGAGCGACGCGTACAATATCATCAAAGGTCCATTCGCGTACACCGCTGCGGGAATCAAGTGCATCGACATTTTGAAAGGTACCACCTCACAATCACTCGCGACGTGCGTCCCTCCGTCCCTCTTCCCGCTTTACGATGACGGGTCGGTCACCTTACAGGCCTATACCGCCCCCACACGGAATGGGACGGGCGACGCCTATGTTCCAGGCAAGCTGTCCACGGCGAAAAACGTATTAGACGACGCTAGCGGCAATATAACCGCTGGCGGAAAAATAACCTCCGGGCCCTCCACCAGCAGTGCTGCGAGCTTCAACACGCCCGCGGGCACTGCGCCCACCTCCCCCGCTGCCGGTGATCATTGGTACGACGGCGACAGGGTTTACGTCAAAGACGCGGAAACCAATTCTGGCGTGGTTTCAAGCATCCCTCGGCGCTGGACCATCACCTCCGCAGTTACGGCGAGCAGCACCTCGGCGGTCATGGTCGGCACGTTCGCGGTCGCGGCAAGCAAAACCTATTGCTTGATGTGCCAGCTTTTTATCCAGAGCAACAACACGAGTAACAAGCCCACCCTGCTCGTTAGCTGCCCGTCCAGCCCCACCGCCTCGCAGTTTGGGTTTGTCTACCTGCCCACGGCAACCACGGTCGCCGAATCGGCGGCGACCTGCGGCACGGCCATGGTATCGCCTACGGCCACCGGCACAGCCAGTACCACCTTTGGGGGGAACTCCCTTACCGGGATGCTTCAAAACGGTACCACCGCGGGCTCGTTGACGGTTCAGGTTGAGAGCAGCGGGTCATACAACACGATCATCGAACCTGGGAGTTATTGCATACTGTATTGATCATTATAAGGGTATAAATTATGACAATAAGACTGGATGGCGAACAACAAAGAATGGGCTGGGAACCGCAAAGAAAAATAGTGCGTTGTCTTTTTCTGTTTGCTTTCTGCCTTTTACCGTTACCCGGTTTGGCCCAGGTCAAAACCATCGTTACCGATAACCTGCTGGGTCCGGATGGGTCGCCCGCTAACGGGACAATAACCATCAGCGCCTCAGGGGCATTTCAAAGCGCCGATGGCCATAACGTTGCGCAGGGTTGGCGCATCCAAGTTCCGGTTTCGAACGGGAGCTTTACGGTGAGCCTGATCCCCAATCAGGGCGCCACTCCCTCAGGTCAAAACGATTCTTATGTGGTCATCTACAACCTGACTTCCTCTCTGGGCACGTCCTACTGGTCTGAAACGTGGTTTGTGCCATCTACCGGACCCGTGGGTCTGGCGGCGGTGCGGACCCTGGCGGCATTTCCCGCCACCTTCCTTTCGCCACAAGCGCCGAATACAGTTCTATCGGGACCGGCCACTGGCAGTTCCCCCGGCGCCGCTACTTTTCGTGCGTTGGTATGTGCCGATCTTCCCTCTGGGTGTGGTGGCGGCGGGAGCATGACTTGGCCAAGCGTTGCCGGGGTGCCGGTCTATTCGGGATCGTCTTCCTGGGGAACATCGCTCGGCACGAGCGGTTCGGGTGCCACGCTTTGCCTTACCGTGTCGTGCGTCATGACCACGCCCAACCTGGGTACGCCCTCCGCGCTGACTCTCACTAATGCCACGGGCCTGCCCTACAGCGGATTGACTGGCACGCCGCCGACCTGGAATCAGAACACCACGGGCAACGCGGCCACGGCCACCACAGCCACCGCGTTGGCGTCTACGCTCGGAATCGCGGGCGGTGGTACGGGGCAAACGACCAAGACCGCAGCCTATAACGCCCTGGCTCCTCAGACCACTGAGGGGGATCTGGACTACTTTCATTCGGGTTTATCTGTACGACTGCCGATTGGTACAAATGGCCAATGTTTGACCGCGAATGGAACTGACCCTCTTTGGGGATCGTGCACGGGTGGAACGTCCTATGTTGGCCCGATTACGAAGGCTGTGGACCCGATTTGGGGTGTTAGTACCTCGAACACCGCCGCACAGAATCAGGCGGCCTTTGCCGCGATTGCGGCGGCGGTCAATGCCGGAACAACCTCGCCCTACATCTATCTCCCTGCCGGCAACTATAACGTGCTTTCGACGGGTGCCACGTCGACGAGCAACAACGCGCTGGGGCTGTACAACGTCCCGGTCACATTTGTGTGCGAGAATCCGGCCACAACCATTATTGTCCAATCCGGTACGGGATACCTGATTGACTTCGGCCCCCAAGGGCTGACCTATCCCGGTAGCAGTCCGATGGCGTTCGGGCGCTCGCGCTTCACCAACTGCGGCGTCCAAGGCGGAGCCACGGCGCTCGAAGGTATCGTGATGGAGCAAGAGCTGTGGAACTCTGAGATCAACGGCAACCTGTTTGAGAACTGGGGTGGGGGCTCTTTTACGCTCTCTTCGGTCGCCACAGCGTCGGGGGGGAGCACGGTCTACACCGGAACGATCACCGGCGGGGGCTCCAACGCCTATGCGGGCTTGTATTTTAGTATCACCGGATTCGACATCACAGCTAACAATGTGTTTAACGCTCTCTGCACGGCCTCTACTGCGACCTCTCTAACGCTTACGACTTCCGCTGGGGTATCTGACACCCACGCAGCCACAGCGGCGGTGCTAAATTTCCCGATTTACCTGAAGGGTGACACGAGCACGCAAGTCCACGACAACACTTTCTACACAAATGATTCGGGACTCTACCACAATGACCTGTACGAGCAAGACACGACGGGGAACGGGTTCAGCCTTCTGACATTGCACCACAACCTTGTCGATAATGAAATCTCCCCAACCAACCCCAACACCCACATTTCGGGAATCGGATACTGGGTAAACGTCGGCTCGCAACTCGACATCCACGACGAGGTCATGTCGGGCCCCCAGCCGCTGATTATGGTTTCGGACACAGCCAGCGGGTATCGCAGCGCAGAGTTTCATAATAACTACCTTGAGTGCTACGGCGCGGCGTCCACCTATTGTGTTCAGGCCGGAACCCCGGGTGGCACTGATAACGTTTACAACGTTGATGTGAGCCACAACCAGTGGTACTTCTACAACGCCGCTTATATGCTCGGGCCTTCGACCGGGACTCACTCACTCGCCAACTGGATCATCGCCTACAACCAATGTCGCCAGGGCTGCCTGGCGGCGGGGATCATGACCTCAAGCACCATCGCCGCTACCGTTGCGGAGGGCAACCTAAACTTTCCCGGCAACAATGGGCCGCGTGGAAGTTATCTGCCGATTGGACTTGACGGCTGGGTGAGTTCCTCCTACGCAGGGCAGTCAACCTTCGGCTCGGGCGGATACTATAACGGAAATAATTGGGTGGCCACTGCCGCGGGCGGGTGCTGGGTTAGCCCCAACGCTGGCGGAGCGAACCTCACTTTTTACTGTAATACTGGACTTACTGCGGGGAACACCTTTACGCCAACCATGTTATTGAACATGTTTCCCTCCACAGGAATTGCCAATTCAAGTTCTGACCCTGGCTCGGGGAATTTCAGTTGGACTGGGAATTTCAAACTCAGCAAGACCTTTTCAACCTACAACAACCTCTCAACCGTGGGCGACGGGGTTGCTTACAACCTCGGGCATGCGAACTCAGCACCATTCAGCTCCACCCAAAGCGGAACCCTGATTGCCTCGCCAGTGGCGAGCCATGACTATACGGTTCACTACTCGATGTGGCAAGCGGCATCGGGCTCGGGCGGAACGTGTTCGACCAATGCCACGGCTGCGGTAGCGGTGACTTGGACTGACCCATCGGGTACCCCGCAGACCCAGACTTTTTCGGCTATGAACGTCCCACCAGCATTGGCGGCGGGAGCTATTCAATCCAACAAGTTTAGCTTAACGGCATCATCCGCGGCGGCTATCGCGTACGCCGTAACCTGGTCGGCAGGAAACTGCACAACGCAACCCACCGCGCAGATTCACATTTGGGCGGACGCGGATAACTAAGGCTCGTGGATTCGTGGTGGCGATGGGAGGCAGACCCAGCGCGATCAGCCACGTCAGTCAAATTTCTGACCTTGAACTCTGTTAAAGCCTTCAGCCACGGTTGACCTACTCGCCGTGGCTCCTTCTTTTGTGAATCCGACTTACCACTCTCCCACTTCCCCGCATTTCCACGAATCTGGAAGTCAAAGGTTTATCGCCGGTTGGGGCGGCCTCTTCGCTCGACGGAATCGTTGTCCCCACGGCATTCAATGTTTGTATCAATGTCAGAGTTGACGGGAGCCGTGAAGCGCGCGGAAAATAGCCGCGGGCATCAATTCAATCGCCAACGACATCTACTCGGAAGAGGGGAGGAAAACCCATGGCAGAGATTCAGGCGGGTTGGGTCAATTTGGAGGTTTCAGACGGAACCACGATGCGGGCGTATGCAGCTCGGCCACAAAATGGCCACTCGCGCGCAGGCCTTTTAGTATTTCAGGAAGCCTTCGGCGTGAATGCGCATATCCGCGACGTTGTGGAACGCTTCGCGCGTGAGGGCTACCATACTCTTGCCCCCGAACTCTTCCACCGCACGGGGCCGGGGTTCGAGGGGACCTACAACAATTTCGAGGCTGCCCTGCCCCACGTGCGCGCCCTGAAGGAGCATGATCTCGAGGCCGATGCGACCTCCGCTTACGCCTGGCTGCGCGAGAACCTGGGCGCAGCGGAGACGCCCCTCGCTTGCATCGGCTTCTGCATGGGTGGACGCGCTTCGTTCCTCACCAATTCCGTGTTGCCGGTCAAGGCCGCTGTCTCGTTTTACGGCGGCGGCATCGCGCCGAACCCCATGGGTCCCGGACTGCTCAACCGCGCTACCGATCTGCACGCCCCCCAACTTTTGTTCTGGGGAGGTCTCGACAAACACATTGGGCCAGAGCAGAGGCAATCGGTGGCAGAAGCTCTACGCAAAGCCGGCAAGCCTTTCGTGAATGTTGACTTCGCAGACGCCGACCATGGATTCTTCTGTGACGTACGGTCGAGTTACAACCCCGCCGCCGCCCGGCAAGCCTGGGCTCTAACCCATGCCTTCTTGGATTGCTATTTGGGAAATTGACGCATTGGCAGGAGCCTTCACACGGTCTCGGCGGTAGTCGGCTTAGGTTCAAGCACTTGGCCCACCGCTTTGCTGCGACGCGCGACCAGCCAAATACCCACCCGCAGGGCGAGAAGTAACACCACCACCGCGGCGTAAAACAGCGGCTTGCGCACGTCCGACTTCACCAGCCAGTAATAATGCACCACACCGGCTATGGCGGCAATGTAAATCAGCCGGTGCAAGGCCAGCCAACGCTTGCCTCCCAGGCGGCGAATCCACCCTGCCGTGGAGGTCAACGCGAGAGGAAGCATCAGCACGAAACCCGTGAATCCCGCTGTGATAAAAGTCCGCTTGCGCACGTCGGCCAACATATCCGCCCAATCAAAAAACTTGTCCAGCCCAATCCAGGTGCTGAAATGGAGCAGCCCGTAAAAGAACGCAAACAACCCGAGCATGCGGCGAAAGCGAATGAGCTCCGGCTGCCGCAGGAGCTTGCGCGCCGGCGTCACCGCCAGGGTGATGACAATAAAAATCAGCGTCCAATCGCCAATCTGGTGCGTGATGTACTCGATGGGATTGGCCGTCAAGTTATTGTGTAGCGCCCGCCAGGCCAACTGCCCCAGCGGGACGAGGCATAGCGCGAACACTGGTAACTTGATCCCTTTGCTGCTGAGGATTTTTCGCAAACGCTCCCCATTTCTAGTAATTCTTCTTCAGGTCCATTCCCGCGTATAGTGACGCGACCTGGTCATAGCCATTGAACATCAGGGTGGGACGCCGGAAGAATTCACCCAAGCGGCGCTCCTTGGCCTGGCTATACCGGGGATTATCAACGTTGGGGTTGACGTTCGAATAAAACCCGTACATGGGAGGATTCGCGAGGTTCCAAGTGGTGTCCGGCTTTCTTTCCACCAGCTTGATCTTGACCAGCGACTTGATGCTTTTAAAACCGTACTTCCACGGCAATACCATGCGCACCGGCGCGCCATCCTGATTGGGCAGCGTTTCCCCGTACATGCCGAAGCAGAGCAGCGCCAAGGGATGCATGGCTTCATCCAGCCGGAGTCCCTCAATATACGGCAAAGTTATTCCCGCACTGCTCCCCAGAGGCATCTGGCCCGGGCTGTAGTAGCTTTCGAACGCCACAAATTTTGCCTTGGCCTGGGGCGACACTTCCTTCAGCAGCGCCTTGAGGGAATATCCTACCCATGGCACGACAATCGACCAACCCTCCACGCAGCGATGACGGTAGACGCGCTCCTCGAGCGGCGCCAATTGCTGCAACTCGTCCACCGTGAAGGTGCGAGGCTTGTCCACCAGCCCGCTTACTTTCACACTCCAAGGTGAAGTGCGAAAGTTCGTTGCATTCTTGACAGGGTCTCCCTTTCCCGTACCAAACTCGTAGAAATTGTTGTAATGCGTCACGGCATCCTGAGACGTTACTTCCTCGGTGGTGCTGAACGGACTCTTCGCGGCCACATTCAGCTTGGTTCCTGCCCAAACCCTTTGCGAGGGCCAGGCCAACTCGCGCAGCGTTCGCCCCGCCAGCGCGCCCGCCAGGAACTTCCGGCGGTTCAAGTAAAGCCACTTCGGAGTAATCTCCGACGACGGAATCTCTGGCCCCTTTTTAAATAGCATATTTCACTCTCCGTATCTTCGCGGGGGTGCGACTCCCCTTGCGAGCGGACCCTTGCCGCGTGCTCAGCCCACTAACTCCGATTTTGGGTTCGCCCCTAGCCCACCTATTTTATTCGACGCTCAACAAATGTCCAAGGATGCATTTGTCCCAACTTTTCCTGCCCGGGGAAGCACGATCAACGCCTCTGTCCCGGAATTTTTCGGAGTTTTTCGGTGTTGCCAATTTCCCTTTGAAGGGTTAGCTTGGTGGCCATCCTGGGCCATTACACCCGGTTCAGAAAACTCGGGTGGAGGAAGTATTGGAGGGTGTATCGTGAGAATCGTCAGCATCGGGGAAGTACTTTGGGACGTCATCGGAGACAAGGAATACCTGGGGGGCACGGCCCTCAACTTCGCCGCCCACGCCACGCGCCTGGGGCACACTGTTTTCTTTGTGAGCGCCGTCGGAAAGGATGCGCGTGGCCAGCGCGTGCTCGAGCGCATGACAGAATTGGGCCTCTCGACGCGTTACATCCACGAGATCGATACGCACCCGACGGGTGTCGTGACGGTGGAACTTGACCAAGCCGGTGTGCCGCGGTTCACCCTTCATCACCCCGCTGCTTACGACGCACCTGAGCTTACTGATGGCGAATTCGCGGAACTCTTATCTCCGAAACCTGAGTGGATCTATTTCGGAACCCTCTTTCAGATGAGCCCCCAGGCCAAGCGATTGACCTACCGGTTGATCGATTCCCGCTGCGGCGCGCGGCTTCTATACGACGTCAACCTGCGCAAGGACTCTTACACGACGCAATTGGTGCGGGAAATGATGCCACGCGGCCAGGTTGTAAAACTCAATGAGGAGGAAGCGGGGAAAGTCGACCAGATGTTTGGGCAAGGCGCGCGTTCTCTGGAAGATTTCTGCCGCTCCTACACCAAAGAGTTTGGCTGGCAAGCCGCCTGCGTCACGCGCGGCGAAAAGGGCTGCGTGATGCTGATGGACGGGGAATATGTCGAAGCGGCCGGCTATCCCCTGCAAACTCAGGACACGGTGGGCGCCGGCGACGCTTTCGCCGCCGCCTTTGTCCATGGCTTGAGCTTGCAATGGCCCGCGCCGGAAATTGCCGACTTCGCCAATCGTGTCGCGGCCCTCGTGGCCAGCCGACCCGGAGGCACACCCCCTTGGACCCTCGAAGAAGCGCGCGCGCTCGCGAGATAACCAGTCCATTCCCCGCAATTGCAAGCACGCCCTTGAGGCGACCAGCACACCCGTACGTGACTTTCAGCCCTCTCCCATGGGAAGAGGGTGCCCAAGGGACGAGGGCGGGTGAGGGGTCACTTCGTCACCGGCGCAACCGCAAACATGAAAAGCGAGGCTCGCTCCATGCCGGAAGCTCCGATTCCCGACCCAGTCACTCTCGAGCTTCGAACACCATGTTGAAAGGCGTCTCAGTGGCGCGGCGAAAGCTCTTGAACCCACCTTGCATCACCACCTCCCGCAGCCGCTGCTCCCCTGCCTGCGCGCCCAGCGCCAGACCCACCTCCTGCGCGCGCGAAGCCGGAGTGCAGACCATGGTGGAGGCCGAGTAGAACACGCGCCCCACCGGATTGAGATTCTGCTCGACGCGCTCATGGGCGAAAGGTTCAACGATCATCCAAGTTGCGCCCGGTGCTAGGGACTGCCGCACATGGGCGGCCGCCCCGGCAGGATCGCCCATGTCGTGTAGGCAATCGAAAAACGCCACCAGGTCATAATTCTTTCCCGGGAACCCCTTGGCCCACGCCACCTGGAATCCCACCCGATCCTGGACCCCGGCCTTTTCCGCGGCCTTCCAGGCAGACTCAATAGACGGCGCGTGATAGTCGAAGCCGACGAACTGCGAATTCGGATAGGCCTTGGCCATCAAGATTGTCGACGCTCCGTGTCCACAGCCCACATCCGCGACTTTGGCACCCGCTTGCAGTTTCGCCCCTACCCTGTCCAAGGCCGGGATCCAGGAGCTTACGAGGTTAGCGGCATAGCTCGGGCGAAAGAACCGTTCGGTACCCTGAAACAGGTCGGCACAGTGTTCGTGCCAACCCACGCCGGCTCCCGTCCGGAACGCCTCCGTGATGCGCGGCTCATCCTTAAGGACCGAGGCGATGACTTGAAATGCTCCCGGCAAATAGGCGGGACTGTCCTCAACCGCCAAAGCGAAGGCTTGCTCGTCCGGCAATATAAATCGTCCCGTAGTAGCGTCGTAGTTGACAAATCCCCCTGCCGCCTGGGCACACAGCCACTCGCGCACGTACCGTTCCGTGGTACCTGTTTTCTGGGCCAACTCTGCCGAGCTCATCGGCCCGGCGCCCGACATGGCTTTGTACAGGCCTAGCTTGTCACCGATGATCACCAGGGCCGCGTTCATGCCTGCGCCGAGTTCACCCAGCGCTTGTCCCATGAATTTCTCGAGCTTCGCATGGTCAATTTGCATAGTTTCTCCTTTGTGCACGTGTGTAATCAGGATGGAATAGACTTCGGGCTCCGCACCATGAGCTAGATTTCAGATTCTTGAATTGTCAGGATTGAGCCCTTATTGCGAGTTAAAGTTTAACCTGTAATCCTAGGCAAAGCAATTGGAGGAATTGCAGAGCTGCGATTCAGACAGTGGGGGAGGGCGCGAGGCTGGCGGGAGGCAGGAGCGGCGAGACGAGGGGAATTGGGCGCAGGAATGGGGGCGTGTTGAGACGGGTGGCGGCTGTGTCGTAGGGT
>JBEKLF010000013.1:0-69655 GCA_050010335.1 Terriglobia bacterium | reverse complement strand
CACGGGATGCCGATCACTATCCGCCGCGACGTGCGGTTCGATTATCTGTACGTCGATGACCTCGCCGCGATCGTCAAGTGGTTCATCGAACACCCTGCGTCACACCGGGCCTACAACGTCTGTACGGGTACGCCGGTGCAGCTTTCGGATCTGGCGAAGATCGTGGCGGACGTTTCAAAACGCAATCCGGAGATCGCGATCCGCGAGCCCGGCCTGGGTACGGAGTATAGTGGCGACAATACGCGAATGCTGGCGGAGATGGGAAGTTTCCGGTTCACCGGCTTCACCCAATCGATCGGCGAACTCTATCGCTGGTACGACGCGCACCAGGCTAAGATCGATCCCGCCCTGTTGCGGTTCGACGGCTGAGGGGCTACCAAAGATGATCGACGACTGAAAGTTTTCCGGGGTTGGGATCGGGGTGGGACTGGAGCCGACTTGTGGATATTCCGCAAATCAGTGAAACTCCCCGACACTGGGGGATAGCAATGCCCGGGCCCGGGGCTTGGGTTAACGGACTATTTATCCGCAAAAGCCTTGGAAGGACGGTCTGGGGAATGCACCGGCCCCTCCTGCCGGTCGAGAGTGCCGCCCTAAAGGACGGCGCTACAAACGACCTTTTTCCCGACTCGCTCCACGAGGCTCGGTTTGAGCTTTCCAAAAATCTCGGTCAAAAGTGCCCAATTCACAGGCATAGCACCTGTATGCCCGCTCCTGATTTCTGACTTCCGACTTGTAACTTCTAGCTTCTAACTCCTGGCTCCTGACTTTTTGCTCCTGACTCCTGACTTGTAACTTCTAACTCCTGGCTCCTAAATCCTGGCTCCTATCATGAGCAACGCGATAATCCATGTTGAAAATCTGGGCAAGCGCTACCGCATTGGCGAGTGCCAGCGGGACACCGGGTTGCGCCACGTCCTCGACCGCGCCGTGTCTGCCCCCTTCCGCCTCTTCCGGGCGCGGAAGCCTTCTTCTTCCAACGGCGATCCCACCCACATCTGGGCGCTCAAGGATGTTTCCTTCGAGATTCAACAAGGCGACGTGGTGGGGATCATCGGCCGCAACGGGGCGGGGAAGAGTACCCTGCTCAAGATTCTGGCCCGCGTCACCAAGCCCACCGCGGGATTTGCCGATGTTCACGGACGCATGGGTAGCCTTCTGGAAGTCGGCACCGGCTTCCACCCGGAGTTGACGGGCCGGGAAAACACTTTTCTGAACGGCGCGATTCTGGGCATGAGCAAGAAGGAAGTGGAGCGCCAGAATTTGACCGGAGAATGCAAATGCGGAGGCTGGCGCGCCTGACGAGTGCTTTCTCCCAAAAGTGGGAGAAACTCCACGCAATGCTGGCATTGCATTTTGGCTGGTACAATTTCGTTAGGGTTCACCAGTCTCTCCGGGTGGCGCCGGCGATGGAAGCGGGGCATATCTGGACAATAAGGGAAATGCTCAGTAAGATTGGCCAGTAAAAACAAACGAACCGATTCGTGCCCGGACGTTGCAGTCCCAATGGGATCAATCATGCATCGACCCAAAATACGTTCACTCCTGTCAGTCGTTGGCGTTCTTGTCATTGGCCTGGCGGCGTTGATCGCAATTCATTTTCCCTACGATACCGATGCGGTGCCATCAGAGGTTGAAGTCAAAAAGGCCATCGAGTTCTACCGGCAGGCATACGCAGCCTCTCGCAAAGATAATCCGACTTCAGCAACCACTCTCTACGTAACGGTTGAGGAGGGGAGTGGTCCGGGGGAGAAAAAGGAAATTCAAGACTTCGTGGATCGCTATGGACTGAGCGGAAAGAAGGCCCTTGAGATCGGTGCGGGCAGTGGTCAGCTACAGGATGTTGTAAGCGACTACACCGCCCTGGATATTTCCCCGACGGCCCAAAGGTTCTTCCATAAGCCTTTTGTGCTTGGCACTGCCACGGCTTTGCCCTTTCCCGACAACCAGTTTGACGTTGTCTGGTCGGTTTTCGTTCTCGAACACGTTCCAAACCCAGAACAGGCGCTGCGTGAAATGCGGCGTGTGGTCAAGCCCAACGGGTACATCTTCCTGCAGCCAGCATGGTACGTCGTAACATGGTTGGCGGACGGCTATAACGTCCGCCCGTATAGCGACTTCACGCTGAAAGGGAAAACCATTAAGGCAAGCATCCCCCTGAGGAAGTCACTGGCTTTCCGCGGTACCTACTTAATCCCTATACGCTTCCTGAGGCTCCTGGACTTCTGGATGGCAGGATCCCCCAGCACGCTTCGTTACCGGCGCTTGACTCCTAATTATGAGAAGTATTGGGGGCCAGACAGTGACGCCCTAAATTCGATCGACCCCTATGAAGCCTATCTTTGGTTTGCCAGTCGTGGAGATGAGTGCCTGAACTGGTCTGGACCGTTGCCCAGTCTCTTCCGACACGGCCACCTGGACAAGCTGGTCATCCAAGTTAAGAAACGGTAGGAGTTTTAGGTCGAATTCATTTTCCAGACCAGCAACGCAACTACATCACACTACCAAAATCTCAAACATTAGCACTCAATTCTTCGCCATGCCTCCTGCAACCGGCTCCAAGCTTCTATCTTCTGACTTCTGACTTGTGACTTGGGACTCCGCACTTCCCCTATGAGCAACGCCATCATTCGTGTTGAAAATCTAGGCAAGCGCTACCGCATTGGCGAGCGCCAGCGGGACACCGGGTTGCGCCACGTCCTCGACCGCGCCGTGTCTGCCCCCTTCCGCCTCTTCCGGCCGCGGAAGCCTTCTTCTTCCAACGGCGATCCCACCCACATCTGGGCGCTCAAGGATGTTTCCTTCGAGATTCAACAAGGCGATGTGGTGGGCATCATCGGCCGCAACGGGGCGGGGAAGACGACTTTGCTCAAGATTCTTGCCCGCGTCACCAAGCCCACCACAGGATTTGCCGATGTTCACGGACGCATGGGCAGCCTTCTGGAAGTCGGCACCGGCTTTCACCCGGAGTTGACGGGCCGGGAAAATACTTTTCTGAACGGCGCGATTCTCGGCATGAGCAAGAAGGAGATTGAAAGGAAATTCGACGAGATTGTCGCGTTTGCGGAAATCGAGAAGTTCATCGACACCCCCGTGAAGCATTACTCGAGCGGGATGCAAGTGAGGCTTGCCTTTTCGGTTGCTGCCCATCTTGAACCCGAGATCCTGCTGGTAGACGAGGTCCTCGCTGTCGGCGACACCGAATTTCAGAAGAAGTGCCTGGGGAAGATGGGCGATGTCGCAAAGCAAGGACGCACGATTCTTTTCATCAGCCACAGCATGTCAGCGGTGGCGACGCTTTGCAAAGAGGGAATTCTCATATCTGCTGGCAGTGTCGAGAAAATCGGGCCGATTTCGGAGGTAATCGACCGCTACCTTTCCCGCGCAAGCGATTCACCTGAAAACGTAGACCTCAGCAACCACCCTCAGCGCCAGGGGACAGGCGAGGTGAGGATCTCGCAAGTAGGTCTGCTGGATACCAACGGAAATCCGTCCCGCCATTTCGAATACGGTGACGACCTCTGCTTTGAAATGGTACTGGACGTTCGCAGCCCCTCACCGCCCCTGTATTGCGCGGTTGCAATTCACACGGCCCTCGGAGTTCCTGTTCTTCATCTCTTCAGCCAGGATGACCCAAATTGTGCGCCGATCGTCATCAGGTCACGGACCACGGTACGATGCGTTCTGGCAGGCTGCGATCTCTACCCGGGGACCTACTCGGTACATTTATGGCTCGGGCCGAGCGCGCCTTGCCCCACTGACTGGGTGCCAGACGTGCTACGGTTCCAGATGGGGCAGGGTCAGCTCTGTCGCCGCGGGTTTGATATCACCTGGGCCCATGGCCTCGTTCACCGAGACAGTTCCTGGTGTCTGACTGAGGGCGCAGATGCAACGGTGAGCCTGCCCCCGGTTAGCCGCTCGGCTAAGTAATGCTGTCCAAGGGTTTTCGGTTTTGGTCCATCGCCAACTGTCCACAGGTACGGAAATATGGGGCATCGAAATCGTGTCTGACCGTGAGCCGTCTATGTTTCTAGTGTCCTGTCCCGGCTAATAGTTTCCAATGACGACGGCCACCGGTGGCGACCTCGGTTGTCAAATATTAAGCGGGACACCACACTAGGAGGTGCGACATTCCATGCTTAAGGATGCCCTGCGCTCAGTTCGGGCGCGAGTGTTGGCCCCCACCCTGCAGTCCATACAGTCGGTACAGGGCGAGATACGTGAACAGCATGCTCACATCCAGCGATCACTTTTGCTTCAGGGGCGACAGGCAGCACATCTTCTGCGTGGGTTGAACGTGGTAGAGTGTCTCGCGGATGCGGAGTATCAGGTTTATTCGCAGTGGGGGGAAGACGGAATCCTCGAGTGGTTGATTCAGCGATTGCCCATATCTTCCAAACGTTTCGTCGAGTTCGGAGTTGAGAACTATAAAGAGGCTAACACTAGATTCCTGCTCATTAACCGCAACTGGAAAGGGCTCATCATGGATGCGAGCCCAGATTACATGCAGAGCGTTCGCCAGGATGATATCTACTGGCGGTACGATTTGAATGCCGTTTCCACGTTTATCAATCGTGACAACATCAATGAACTGATTTCGAAAAACGGGTTCGGCGGAGAAGTGGGCGTTCTAAGCATTGACATCGACGGAAATGATTACTGGGTTTGGGAGGCAATTGTAACCACAATTCCTGACATTGTCGTCTGTGAATATAACGCGGTATTCGGCGACGTTCATCCGATCAGCATCCCCTACGATCCTGACTTTTTCAGGACCCATGCCCACGCCTCCAATCTATATTTTGGGGCCTCCATCAACGCATTATGCCTTTTGGCGGCTCGAAAAGGATACGAGCTTGTGGGCACGAATCGTGCCGGTTGCAACGCCTTTTTCGTGCGCAGGGACTTGGTTTCGGAGATAGCTTCATGCATTGTATCAAAGGAGCCCTTTCACTCCCTCGCGCGAGAATCTCGGGATCAAAACGGCAGCCTAACCTTTGTTTCCGGATTGGAGCGCTCGAAACTGATCGCAGACATGCCTGTGGTGCGTGTAGATACAAAGGAAAAGGTTAAACTGCGGGAACTGGAACCACTCTATAGCCAGCGATGGCGCGAGGCGATGGGGCCTTAGTGCACCCATGTGACGATCACTGAAGTTCCTGATGAACGGCAGGCCCAATAGATTTATTCGGGTGCGTTCCAGCTACAGTGTGCCGGACAGCACGTGAGGGGTCCATGTGCGGAGCAGGCATCAAGTGTTTATTTGCGGCGGGCTGGGCTTTTAGGCATTTTGAGAAAGTGGTTATGAAAATATTGCGTTTCGCTTGGAGGTACTTCTGCGCCCTAGCTTCAATGCTATACGTTTTCTCAGTCGGCTTCATTTTCGCGCGAAACCGAGGACTTATCCTGCATATATGCGAACACTTCGGTGTGGCCGGGATGCGCAAAAGCCCTGTGCCAGAGCAGCCAATTCCGCTGTTGCCCGCCCTTGCTCCCTCGCAATTGCTTTCGAAGGGCGTCCCCATCCGAATTCTCGAACCGGCCCCCGCGGACGGCAATATTTCACTTTATGAACTGATTATCATTGTGGACCTGATTCAGACTCTCAAACCAACGAGGCTATTGGAGATAGGAACCTTTGATGGGCGTACAACCTTGAACATGGCCGCGAATAGCTCGCCCGGGGCGGTGGTGTTTACGCTGGATCTACCTAAAGACTCGCTCAATTCAACGTTGCTCCCCTTAGCCCCATTTGACGCAAAGTTTATCGCCAATCAGGCCAAGGGATCCAAGTTCGCCGATTCCGAGTATCAGAGCAAGATCGTGCAGTTGTGGGGAGACTCCGCAACGTTCGATTTTTCACCCTTCGTCGAAACAATGGATTTTGTCTTCATCGATGCCTCGCACTCCTATGAATATGCTCTCCAAGACTCGAGAACTGCTCTGCGACTGCTGCGTAACCAAGGTGGCGTTGTTTTGTGGCATGACTACGACACCCCCTGGTGGCCTGGTGTCACGCGAGCTTTGAACGATCTGTTTGTGCAGGGCGGGGCATTCGGAGGGCTGAGGCACATCGAAGGGACGGCCTTGGCGTATCTGGCTCTTGGAGGCAATCCAGGAGAATCACCGAGCACATCAAATTGGGCCGGAGTTCCGGGCAGCGCAAATAAACTGTGAGCCTCGCAAGGGACATTGCACGCCGGTTTTTGGAAGCGATAACCACGCGGGAGGCAGCCTGCGCCGTCGGCCGACCCTTGTACTTCTTGGCGGGAAGACGCGGAGGCAAGCAGATCGCACTGAAGCGTGCGCACGCTATCCTGGTCGTGCGCGTGGATGAGATCGGGGACGTAGTCCTGACGGCGCCGTTTCTACGGGAACTACGTCGCAATGCCCCAGCGGCGTGGATCACGCTGGTTGTCAGACCGCACGTCGTGAACCTCGTCGAATTGTGTCCCTATGTCAACGAGGTGCTCACTTTTGAGTGGACCGCGAGGGGTCGGGCGCAAAGACTCAAGGTGCCCGCTCGCGCTCTTTATCTGGCGGTTACGCGACTTTGGACGCGACGATTCGATTTCGCCATCATCCCTCGATGGGATGTCGACTATGACCATGCTACGCATCTTATTTACGTTAGTGGCGCGCGACGACGAGTGACCTATTCCGAGACGGTGAGTGACAGGAAGCGGCGGCTAAACGCGGGACTTGACCGGATGCTGACGGATGCCATCGCCGCTGATGGCGGCACACATGAGGTTGAGCTTAACCTCGATGTTATCCGTTATCTGGGTGGGGAAGTGAGCGACGACCGCCTGGAAGTGTGGCTGGACCAGAAGGACAGGTCATTCGCAGCGAGGGTCTTGGCCGAACATTCGGTCACGCCAGGCCGGCCTCTCGTGGCGTTCGTGCCCGGCTCCCGGCTCCGCAGGAAGCAGTGGCCTATTGAGAGGTTCAGCGAGTTAGGGCGTCTGCTTTTGGATGAATACCAGCCCTACGTCGTGGTGGTAGGCGGTCCGAATGACCGTCCCTTGGGTGGGCGGTTGGAAGCTGAACTGGGGGACCGCGTTATCAACCTCGCGGGACGCACGACGTTGAGGCAGGTGGCCGCAGTTCTAGATCGTTGCTGCCTGACTGTAAGCAACGACAGCGGCCCGATGCACCTCGCAGCCGCCGTCGGCAGCGCAGTGGTCGAAATCGCTTGGTACGCATGCGACAACTCACCTCGGGGCTCCGACTCCCCCGCTCGATTCCATCCGTGGGGTGTACCTCACGAGGTCGTTCATCCAGAGAACTTATCAGCACCGTGCCATGATTACTGTGAGTCTCACGAAGCGCATTGTATTCTCGGTGTTGAGACCGGGAAGGTTTGGGCGGCTGTGCGCAGTCTTCTCGATGCAGAGACCAGGATTGGCGCATCGGCAAGCGACCAGCGTTGCATAAGTTAGACCCGGCAGGCCGGCAAGCGATGAAGACGACGGAGATCCTGGTGGTCGGAAGCTGCGCCCGGATCGGCTCTGACGCTGGGGAGTGCTTTGAGTCACCGAAGCTCCTGAAAAACGCTAAGATGATGCCCGGTGGGTTGCTTGGAAGGAACTGATGCCGATCGATAAAATCCTGCCTCTTGAGCGGGCCTACGAAGTGGTGGAACAGTTGAAGCGCCAGGGCAAGCGTGTGGTCTTTACCAACGGCTGCTTCGACCTGCTTCACCCCGGCCACACCCGGTGCCTGGAGGAAGCGCGCAAGCTCGGCGACGTACTCATTGTTGCCGTGAATAGCGACCGCACGGTTCGCGCTCTCAAGGGGCCAAGCCGACCACTACAACCTGAAATGCACCGCGCGGAAGTGCTGGCGGCGGTGGGGGCGGTGGATTACGTCACGATTTTCGACGACATTTCCTCAAAAGGCGTCATTGCCCGGATGCTGCCGCATGTCCTTGTGAAGGGTGGAGACTGGGGACCAGACCAGGTTGTGGGGCGCGCCGAAGTTGAAGCCGCGGGCGGGCAAGTGGTGCAAATAGCGGTAGTTCATGGCGTCTCAACCACTGCCCTCATTGAGGCGGCGCGAAAGGCAAAGGAACACGAGGCGGGACTGGAACCGCCGGGGAATGCGCAAGCCGCAATGCCTTCCCGACAGGGTGGAGAGCCATGAAAATGGCGAAAATCCTGGCGGCCCTAAGGTACGCGCAGGCCCATTCTGACGAGGCCGATCGCTTTGAACGACAACGCTGGACCCGATGGGAACGACGATGGGGAATCTGGTGAATCCAAGGTCCGAGGCACGGGGTCTAGGGCGCGTTCTTAAAGTTGGCGCTGACGGTTTCGAGCAATTCTTGCAACAGGATTTGCGCCGTCCCGAATTTCAGGACCACGCGGCCGGCGGCGAGGTTGGCAAGTTGTGCGGCTTCCCACATGGTGGCGCCTCCAGTATAGGCGAGGGCGAGAACGGCGAGCACGGTGTCTCCGGCGCCAGTTACATCATAAACAGGCCGGGCGACACTGCGGATCTCCCGAGCTGTCCCTTGGGAATCGAAGAGCGTCATGGCTTCCGCGCCGCGCGTTATGAGCAGGTGCGAACATCCCAATTTGGTCAACAATTGGCGCCCGCCCATTTCCAATTGATGCTTTTCGCGCAGGGGGAAGCCTGCCATCAGTTCTGCCTCGCGCAAGTTGGGAGTGACCACCGTGGCGTGGCGGCAGACCTCCGGGTGCTCTGGCTTGGGATCGACAAAGATCGGGATTCGACGTTGCAACGCGAGCGCTTTGATTTGATTGCTCAGTTCCGGAGTTACCGTCCCCTTCAGGTAGTCCGAGATGACCAACGCCCGCATTTTAGGAATTCAGCGCTTAAAACTGCGAACCGGAGCATCGGCCGCACGAGGGGCCAAATTCTCGGGGCGCTCGACGTCCAGCCGCAAGAGCTGATGGTGGAGTGCGGCGATCCGGATCTTGTGTGGGGTAACTCGGTCCGGCACCTGAAGGAGGGTTTTGTGGTAAATGCCGCATCGCGTGAGGAGTTTCTTCAGCCGCTCCCCGCTCTCATCCTCTCCGATCGCGCCGAAGGCAATTGGCCGGCCCCCCAGGGCTGCGAGGTTGGCAGCCACGTTCCCGGCTCCGCCCGGGAAGCCCTGCGCCATGCCGCGGTTCTTCATGACCACGACCGGAACGGGGGCTTCAGGCGAGATTCGCGTGGCCTCGCCTTGCAGCAATTCGTCGAGCATATAGTCACCTAACACGCCGATCGTGAGGCCGTCGAATTTCAGGATGATATCTCGAAATCGCTTGTGCGTTCTGTCCACAGTTCCCTTCACGCGCGGGAGCGCTAAGGCGGGCTGATTTCCGCGCTGGGCAGTAATATACACGGCCCGGCCCCCATCAACAAGGCTTGCGGCGGTTCCCGGCGCCGGGCCGCAGCGGCCGCACTTGGTTTCGGGTGCCAGAGGGAGACATCGGCGCGCTTCGCTAAGCCAACCGGCGTGTGCTCGATAACCCCTTACTCAGGGCCGACATGGTCACCAATTGCCTCCGCATCGCCATGGCGGGATACGGCCTAGCGACGTGGGCTCTACGCTATCTGAAACTCTACATGTCGGTAGTCGCGGGGAAACCTGTTTAGATCGATGCGCAAACTGAGGCTGGTTTGATTCCGGAAGACGGCCCTCCCACAATCGGGCCACCACCCCAAACGGGCCGACGGCCATTTTGGTCCGTCATGATCCCGGCCTACAACCGTACGCGATACCTCGAGAGAGCGCTGACAAGCGTGCTCGCGCGGGACCCTGGGCCGGAGGAGATGCAGATCGAGGTCGTCGATGACGCTTCCACTTTCGAGGACCCCGAGCCGATCGTGCGGCGAGTAGCGGGGGACCGGGTGAGCTTTTTCCGCAACCCCCGCAACCTCGGCTTGATGCCCAACTTCAATAACTGTGTCGAGAGGTCGCGAGGTCACTGGGTCCATATTCTGCATACGGATGACTTTGTGCTTCCGGGCTTTTATGACCGGTTGAGGGTTGCCCTGGAGGCTCAGAACGATATGGGCGCCGCGTTTTGCCGGAACACGCTCATTCAGGAAAACGAGACCTGCACGGGGGCTTCGGAATTGTTGCGGTCCACCGCCGGAATCCTGAATGACTTCCTTGAAAAAATCGCCCTCTCAAATTGCATTCGATGTCCAGCAATAGTGGTGAAACGAGACGTCTACGAGAGGCTTGGGGGATTCCGCCTGGACCTGCCCTACACGGCAGATTGGGAGATGTGGATCAGGATAGCGGCACACTATCCAATCTGGTACGAGCCCGCTACATTAGCGGCGTACCGCCTTCATCCCACCTCCGCCACGGCGGGTTTCATTAGTTCTGGCGAGTCCGATGCCCAACTTCTCCGTTGCATCGAGGTCAGCCGGGTTTGGTTTCCACCCAAGCGCGCCGAAGCTATCCTGCGGCACGCAAGAGAGTTGTTTTATCTCAGGGCGCTTTCGCGGACCTCGCAGGACGATGCAGTGCTGCCTCTGGTAGAGAGGTTGACCCATGTTTCGGGGTTCGAACCGATTCATCGGTCCGCCATAGCCAATGAACTGCTCCGCGCGGCCCACATTCAATACCGGCAGGGACGACGCCTTCAGGCTTTAGCATTACTTGCACGGGCGGTCGTGACTCGTCCCATCGTCGCCGGGCGTCCACTAAAGCGCGCATTGAACTCCCTCTTTGGGAAACCCCAGGCCGAGACAGGCCAAGCGTGAGAATCGTCCACCTCAGCATTGCCGATGATGGAGGCGGCGCGGCGCGCTCAGCTTATAGGCTCCACCGCGGACTCCGTCTTCTCGACCAGGATTCCACGATGCTTGTGGCCTCGCACCGCACTGATGATCCGCAAGTAACGCAAATAACGCGGAGTAGGAGGCTGATGGCACGGCTATGGCGCTACTCCCGCTCGCGCGTTGTGCAGAAGAGCGCCGCCCGCTATAACTCATCGCGCCCAGACGGCGCCAATTACTTCACTGACGACCGGACTGATTTCCGAGCCGACTTGATGACCCAGTTACCGACTTGCCACATTATTAACCTGCATTTGGTAGCCAACTTTGTGGATTTTCAGAGTTTCTTCCGGGTGGGGCCGCGACGAAGTCCGCTAGTCTGGACCCTCCATGATCCCAACCCGTTCACCGGGGGATGCCATTATTATGATGCATGCCGGCGCTACAACAGCGGATGCGGAGCCTGCCCCGAACTTGGTTCCAGCGTCACCGGCGACCTCTCGCGCGAAATCTGGCAGCGCAAGAAGGCGGCCTATTCCTTCATCCCAGACGGACGGCTCCACTTAGTGGCACCCAGCCGCTGGCTCGCAGATGAAGCCAGAAAGAGCGCATTGCTGGGTAAATTCCCGGTCTCCGTCATACCATATGGACTTGACACCGAGGTCTTTAGCCCCAGAAACCGAATGATGGCGAGGGAAGCGCTGGACCTCCCTCGTGACGCGAAGGTTGTCCTCTTTGCGGCGGCGGACGTCAAGGATCACCGCAAGGGTTTTACAAAACTCACGGAGGCACTTGCTCCCCTTCCTGCAGATTCCGGAATCCACGTTGTTGCCCTGGGGCGGAACCGTTTCTCCCCCAACATCCGCCTGCCAAACCTTAGCCTCGGTTTCATTGACAACGAGCGTATCCTTTCGTTGGCCTACAGCGCGGCCGACCTTTACGTGACTCCCACTCTGGACGATAACTTGCCAAACACGGTGATGGAGGCGATGTCCTGTGGCACGCCGGTTGTGGGTTTCGAAGTGGGGGGCGTTCCGGACATGGTGCGCAATGGGGTCTCGGGATTTGTGGTGCCGAGAGGAGATACATGTGCGCTCCGCCAAGCCATTCTGAGCGTGCTGGATAATCCCGCGCTAAGGACTGAAATGTCCCAAAACTGCCGTCGGATCGCCGTGGAGGAATACGGGATTCAACTACAGGCGCAACGATATTTGGCCTTATATCAGTCCATTACTACTAATTGAAGACCCCGCGTGCCTGGAATCCTTCGAATGCGTTCCGTGAATCCTCTGTTTCGTCGGCGGCAGAACGCGGGCCACCAGCCATGAAGGCTCGTTTTACGCTGCTGGACGCAACGCATGAACTCACGCCTGAGGGCAAAATCAGGAGTGTTCATTTCCGCAGATTAATGTTTAATGCGACGAGGTTTCTACGGAAAATCTTCTGCGCTATCTTTCGAACTTCCGCGAGGTAGGTGAAGGATTTCTCCAAGACAAGAAATAAGAGACAATTTGTTCTTGTAGTTGATCACTAAATGCTTCTTTCGGAAGTCTTCTAAGTAACCTATTTAGAACGAATTGCGTAGATTCTTGCGTATTTCGGTAAAATATTTATAATGACCAACAGTAAAACCTCTTGACAACTAATTATCACACGATTACTGTCCGTGACTGCAATATGCTCGTTGTTATAAAAACTCAAAGTGGAATTATCACGGACCATGTTGACCATTTTTTCGATCCCCAAGCCGTTCGAAGGACACATCAATATCATTCAGCGCAACGCAATCAAGAGTTGGACAATGCTCGACCCCGGCGTCGAGGTGATTCTCTTCGGCGAAGAAGAGGGCGTGGCCAGTGCCGCACGCGAATTGGGAGTTCGCCACGAACCACAAGTCAATCGCAATGAGTTCGGGACACCCTTGCTCGATTCCGTGTTCGATCGCGCTCAGGAGATCGCTCGCTATCCCCTCGTGTGTTACGTGAACTGCGATATGTTGCTCTTGAACGATTTCTGCGCTGCCGCCTCTCGCGTCGCCGCGTGGCGCCCTCATTTCTTGATGGCAGGGCGACGCTGGGACACGGACATCACGGAATTGATCGATTTCTCGAAGCTGGATTGGCGTGATCAATTGCGAAACCTTGCCTTGAGTACGAACAAGCAGCGGCCACCTTGCTGGATTGACTATTTCATGTTTCCGCGAGGCCAGTATTACCACAAAGTCCCCCCCTTTGCCGTTGGCCGGCCGGGATGGGATCAATGGATGATTTGGTACACTCGAAGCACGAAGATCCCGGTGGTCGACGCTTCGCGAAGCGTGATGGCGGTTCACCAGAATCATGACTATGCCCATGTTCCCCGCGGCTTCCAGGGTGTGATGGAAGGCGAGGAAGCGAAGATTAATGCGGCACTCTTGGGCGACTCTCGGCGCCTGTTCACCACCGAACACGCGCAGTACCAGTTGGATAAAGGAGGCCCCAAGTGGAGCTTCCGGCGCCTGCTGGTGGATTCCAAACCCCTCCGAACGCGGATTTGGTTTGCGCTGCTGGGAGCCACACGGCCCGTGCGACACGCGCTGGGGTTGCGGAAGAGGAGGGTCGCGGAGACTCATCCCGTGGCCAGCCATTAGCTAATGAAGACGAACGTAGAGGCGGCTTTACGCCGCCATGGATTCTCAAGAATCGTTGGCAATATGGCGGGGTAAACCCGCCGCTACCTCCAAACATTCGTGCCAGAACCCTTCGTCAGTGTTCTAATCGATACCTATAACCACGAGCGCTTCATCGAGGAGGCGATCGTGAGTGTCCTTGCGCAGGACTTCCCCAGCGACAAAATGGAAATCCTGGTCGTGGACGACGGTTCGACTGACCGCACCCCGGAAATCGTGCAGAGATTCGAGCCGCGAGTGCGTCTGATCCGAAAGGCCAACGGGGGCCAAGCCTCGGCGTTCAATGTCGGCATCGCACAAGCCCGAGGCGAGATCGTAGCCTTTCTGGATGGCGACGATTGGTGGGCGCCCTCCAAACTGCGAGAGGTTGCCGACGTGTTCGAGAAGAATCCCGGCATCGGCGCAGTGGCCCACGGCTTTTTCGAAGTGAACACCGACGCTGCAAGTAATATACTGGTTGTGCCGGAGAAGGCCTGTCGATTGACGCTGAACGATCCGGGGGAGGCGCGCTCGTTTTTGTCCTTATGCGGTCTTTTTGCGACCAGTTGCATGACGGCGCGCAAAAAAGTCCTGGACCGGATCCTTCCCGTTCCGGAAGACCTCATTTTTGCCGCTGACGGATTCATCTCCTTCCTGGGCGTGGCCATCGCGGGAGCCATGGTTCTGGACCGCCCCCTTTCCTATTATCGCGTACACTCGGAGAATCTGTGGGGGACAAGAGACCCGGATCGGTTGCGGCGCAGGCAGGAAATGCAGGAGTGCTTTGTGGAGAAAGTTTTTCCCCGGTTGTCCAGTTTGAGTATCCCGCTTGAGGTGCTCGCCGTGCTTGCGGAACCATGGAGGTTGGATTCCGAAAGTTCCCACCTATCCCGCCATGGCGGCATGCCCTGGCGCACGTTTCAGGTTGAGCGGGCCGCTTATGGTATCGCCTACGCCGGCGCGACCTTTGGATACAAGCTCTTCAAAGCGCTGGTTTTGGGTCTGACACTTTTGATGCCGCCGCGACGATTCTATCAGCTCAAGCGGTGGTACGCGGAGAAGGGTTTCCGGCGGTTTCGAGAGAAACTGGGAAACCCCGTCCTTGCGGACCCGATCCGCGTTCTGCGCCATTCTGTCGAGAGGCCTGCGGCCATATTGCGCTGCGAAGTTGATCGTGACAACGCGAAAACATGAGTTCCCGCTCCAAACGGGGGGAATGGGCGCATAAGTTGCAGTCTCTTATAACTGTGTTCTATTCCCTCCGACAAGTAACCAAGTACCGTGGGCAGGGTCTCACGGGGGCCGCCGCTGTTTCCCTCGCGACCACCCCATCTGCGCCCGGAACGACTCCCGCCCCGGGATAGCGCCCTCATTTCCTTTTCTGGTCTTTCCTAATGTCGTTGATCCGTAGCGTGAAGAAAGGGACTAACCGCGTGCTGGGCTTGTTTGGTGCACAGATAATAAGCCAATTCGAGTTAGAGTCCTTGAGGCGCGTCGTAGGGAAATACTTGCCGCCTCAGCCTCTGATCCCCCCTTCCGCCGTGCTGCCTAAGGGCGCTGAGGAATATCTAAGACCCGACAATCCCCGCCTGAAGGAATTGCGCTTCCGTTATCGGGAGACGAACGGTCCGGCCGTCAATCATTTGGTTTGGACAGATTCCCACACGTCCCAAATAGATTTAAGGTACTTCCGAGCTGACAATCCTTACGTGTGGCAGCGCCAGGATCAAAACGCGGAAATCAACTATTTACTGACCGCGTCGTATGTCAAAACGATCGATAAGCTCGGGCTGTTGGGCCGCCTTGAAGAGGACGGCCTATTTGGCGCCCATACGTTCCGGTCTCTTGAGAACCTAGTTCTAAGCAGAGACCTGCTGGATTCGGTAAATGAGATCAATTTCCTTGAGGAAGCACTCCAGATTTCGAAGCACCACAAGCTAAAAGTCCTGGATATCGGCGCGGGCTACGGACGCTTCGCCCACCGCCTCCGTGCATCACTGCCCGACATTGAGAAGGTTATTTGCACGGATGCGGTGGCTACATCCACTTTTATTTCGGAGTACTACCTCCGCTTCCGCGGCGCTAGCGAGAAGGCTATGGTGGTGCCCCTCTATGAGACCGAAGCAGCTCTTGACCGCAACCAAGTCTATCTGGCCGTAAATATCCATAGCTTTTCAGAGTGCAGTTTTGCTTCCATCTGTTGGTGGCTAGATATCTTGTCCGCGCGTCGCATCCCGTATCTTTTCTTAGTACCGAACTCGCAAAACCACGGGGGAACCAAGCTGCTGACGCTGGAAGCGGGCGGAGCGAACCCCCACGACTTTATGCCGGCGGTCCTCTCCCGAGGGTACCGACTTGTGAACAAGCGGCCAAAGTATGATGCCCCCAGTGTTCAGAAGTATGGAGTGTCGCCGACTTACTACTATCTGTTCGAATTGCGTGGATGAGATTCATCGCTTGAAATGAACGCACCCGAACCATTGATTAGCGTCATTATCCCGACCCGCAATCGTCTAGCCTTCCTTAAGGAGGCGGTAGCAAGCGTTTCGGCGCAGGACTATCCCAACCGGGAGACCATCGTCGTCGACGACGCCTCCGAGGACGGCACGTGGGAGTGGCTTTCTTCCCTGCGAGACCCCCAAGTGCGAGTCTTCCGCCCACCGCACCACCTGGAGCGCTCCGCCGCCCGCAACCTGGGACTCAGCAAGGCGCAGGGTGAGTACGCGATGTTCTTGGATGATGACGACCTGCTGGTGGCGGGCGCACTCACCTATCTTTGTGAAGCCTTCACGCGCCACCCCAAGGCGCTGGCGGTCGTTGGTGCGCGCCTCTCATTCGACGACCGCGGGAATTGCTATCGCCCGCCTCACCCCCGCTGGGCGTACGCGTGCAAGGCTTGGCCCGATATCCTCTTCGGATGGATCCCGACGCAAGGCCAAACGCTGGTCCGCAAAGATACATTGCTTGCCGCGGGGGGATGGAACGAGAAATGGAGCGTCGCGGAAGATCACGAACTCTGGCTCCGGCTGGTAACAGACGAGAGCGTGATAGCGATCGTTCCCATGATAGTGTGCAAGATGAGGATCCACGCAGGACAAACCCCTCACATCCTATCCATACCTTTCCATGCCTGGATCGAATTGCACCGGAACCTTGTGAAGCGACTGCCCTCTGATTTGCAAGCTTGGGGTAGTAGGGTACATCGGGCGCAACGCCTGCATGAACTTGCTGACCGATATCAGGCGAGGCACCAATATCGAAAGGCCGTTCGGTTTCACTTGCTGGCGATCGGAAGTGCGCCGACTCTGCTTGGTCGTCCATTGCCCGCGACTTATCTTCTGGATGGACTGATGAAATCTCTGGTTGGGCTTATCCTTGGGAAGAAGATGCTCGCCCGCGCCCAGCAGACCAAAGCCTTCCTCCGCCGCGCGTGGAAACAGCAAGGCGCCCTACAACGTGGCGAGTCGTAATGAACAGCGAGGCTTGCCGGTGACATCTGCGATCTGCACCCTCTTTGAAGGCGACTACCATTATGGCGTGGGAGCATTGTGCAATTCGCTCTACCAACGCGGGTACCGGGGGGTGGTCTATGCCGGCTACCGCGGTCAATTGCCTCCCTGGGCGGCTGGCGCCGTAGAGGGGAAAGGCTACTCGGAATTGACCATCGAGAGTCAATTCCTGGTTCGCTTCGTGCCCTTGAATACAGAGGTCCATTTCACCAGCTACAAGCCGGATTTCATGCTGTCCGTCTGGCGCGACCATTGTCCCGACGCTGACGCGTTATTCTATTTTGATCCCGATATTATTGTTATCTGCCGCTGGGCATTTTTTGAGGAGTGGGTCGAGGGCGGAGTTGCACTCTGTGCTGACGTCAATGCGGACATGCCTGCAAGTCACCCGTTTCGACGGGCATGGTTGCGGTACTTTGGGCAATACGGGATTCAGCTTATCCGGGAGCAGAATGCCTATTTCAATGGTGGCTTTGTCGGTGTGGCCAAACAGAATGCGGGGTTCCTGAACACGTGGCAGAGGTTATTAAAACTCTTGGAGCCCGAAATTGGGGGATTGCGTAATTCTAGAGTGCTTGACAGAAGCTACCCGTTCAACATTCCTGACCAGGACGCCCTGAATGTCGCGACCATGACTTGCAAGGAGCCCCTCAGTTGCGTGGGACGGCAGGGGATGGATTTTGAGGGGGGCGGTGGCTACATCATGTCTCACGCGGTTGACGTGAAACCGTGGCGCAAGAAGATGCTGTTGACCACTTTGACGAATGCGCAACGCCCAATCCGCGCAGATAAGGCTTTTCTTAGGCATGCCAGTTCCCCTATTAGGCTTTACAGCCCCATACGCCTAGGCCTGAAGAGGATGGATCTGCTTGCTGGTTTGGCAATAGGCAGATACATAGGTTGAGAGGATGGATATGTCGTCCAAGCCGTTGGTTTCAGCCGTTGTGGTGAACTGGAACGGGGCTGAGGATCTTGAGATCTGTCTGCCTTCGCTTCTTGCACAGTCGTATCGCCCAATGGAAATCATCGTTGTGGACAATGCCTCGACCGACAATTCGGCAGCGGTCACGGGCAGGTTTGGGGTGCGCTGGCTTGGCCTGGATCAGAACAGGGGCCCCACCGGCGGAATGAACGAGGGCGCGAAGTCAGCGCAAGGAGAGTTTGTTCTATTCCTTAACAACGACATGCGGTTCCATGAGAGGTTTGTTGAGGCCATGGTTTCCGAGATTGTGCGGGATCCAGAGGTCTTCTCGGTGGACGCTTATCAATACGATTGGGAGGGAACGAAACGGATCCACCTGGCGACGTACCTGGCCAGGAAAGGCTCGGAGGAGTATGATTACCAATTTGTGCCCGGGTTGTATTTATGTCAGGAGCCTCGAGTTACGCCCGGGCCTGCTTTGGCGTCGTCGAATGCCAATATGCTGGCAAGAAGGACCATGTTCCTAGAGCTTGGAGGCTTCGACGAACGCCCCGTAATAGGTGGTGAGGATTTGGAACTGTGTTGGCGAGCTTGGGTCTGCGGCTGGAGGAGCGTATTCGCGCCGGATGCGGTCTGTTGGCATCGAGTGGGCAGGTCAGCCCGCTCAACCGAGGGATCACGAATTCGATTCCGCGGAACTCTCGCAGGCCGGCTTCTGACCGCCACCAAGCTGCTGCCCGTCAAGTTTGTCTTCGCAACCTGGGTGGTCACGCTGGGGGGACTGGCGCGGGATCTCGCACTTCTACGCTGGCAGAGAACTCGAGACCGTATCTCTGTGTGTCGTTGGTATGCCCGCAATCTGCCGGCCCTATTGCACGACCGGCGTGAACTCTATCGCTCCCAGCACACCAGCCCCCAGCAACAGCTCGAACGGTTTCTGCGGTTGGGACGGGGGTGAACCTTCTGCTTGACCGTAGCGCGAGGTCGCCAGCACGCTTGGCAACCTCATAACCGCGGCACGTTGACTATATGGATAACCCCTTACCAACCAGAAACAGGCGGCTCGATGTTCTTCGCTGTATCGCCGTCGTACTGGTTATGCTCCACCACGGAGGCATCTCCCATTTCTTCTCTCAAGCAGGGTGGGCTGGAGTCGATTTGTTCTTTGTATTGAGCGGTTTCCTGATTTCAGGTTTGCTATTCAGCGAGTATCGGAAACGCCACGCGATCAGTTTCAAGCGATTCTTCATCCGTCGGGGACTGAAGATCTATCCGGCCTTTTATGGATACCTGCTTCTCACTGCCATAACGTCTTACAAAGTGCTAGGCAGCATGACACCGCCCGCACAATACCTTCACGAAATTTTCTTTGTTCAGAATTATTGGCCGGGCGTTTGGAATCACACCTGGTCCCTGGCAGTGGAGGAGCATTTTTATATTTTCCTCCCTATTTTTTTGCTCGTCTTGGTAAGGTTGTCGTTGAACCGGGAGGATCCTTTCCACATTATCCCTTGGGCGTCTGTGGCTATCGGAATATCTTGCTTGGCCCTGCGCAGTGTGTCCGTATGCGTCGGGACGCCGAATTTCTGGATGGCGTACGTTGCAAGCCACGAGCGAATGGACTCACTCTTCTTTGGAGTGCTACTGGGTTATCTCCACCACTTCCGCCCGACGGCGCTTGAGCGGCTGGTGACGCCGACTCGCAACCGGATACTCATTGCTATTGTTTCCGCGACGTTGCTATCGTGTGCCTATCTGCTTCCCCGCGAGAACAAGCTCCTTGCTACGGGGGGCTACACGTTCATTTACCTGGGGTTCGGCGGCGTTCTGTCGCTGAGTCTATATGTCCGCGGGATTCTTCCGGGGGGGCTAGCCCGAATCGCCGGCGAGGTCGGGAAGGGGTTTGCCTTCGTGGGAATGTACTCCTATTCGATCTATTTGTGGCATTTCCCCTGCACCACCTGGCTGCCAGGCCTGGTCCGCCGCACGATGGGCTTTCCGACGGGGAACTACGGGTGCTTCGCAGTATATTTCCTCGGCAGTCTGGTAGTTGGAATCACAATGTCGCGCCTTATCGAATACCCCGTACTGCGCCTTCGGGACCGGTTCTTCCCCGTTGCGCAGATTGCACACGCGCCAGTAGACGTCGCCGGAACGAAGTTTCCAGCAGAGTGTCCCACGAATGCCACGCGGGCGGACTGCCAACTGCAGAGCGAGAATGGCTGAGGACAAAGCTAAGCAAGGATCGGCAACTATAGTCATTCCTACCTATCGTCGGCCGGGTCCGCTTATTGACTGTGTTCGTTCGCTCGTCGAGGGCAAGCAGCAACCACTTGAGATCATCGCAGTGGGGCGGGAGGGCGATGCACCAACAAAAGACGCGCTTATGGTCGCACAGAAGATTTGCGCAGGCAGGACATCCTTGCTGGCGGGCTGGGTGACAGAACGGGGGCACGTTCCTCCGGTGCAGAAGGGGCTCGATCTCGCGTCTGGAGAGATTGTTGCTTTCGTGGACGACGATGTCACCGTTACCGCGGATTGGCTGGGTTATCTCCGCGCGCCGTTCTCTGACCCCCGCGTGGGTGTAGTTGGAGGGCGCGTGATCACGCCCAGTTGCCAACCTCCGCGGCTCAGGGGAAGCCCCGGATGCATCTCTTGGTATGGCAAACACTGGGGGAACGTAGCCTGGATGCCTGGGGAATCTCCCATCGAAGTGCAGGGTGTGATGGAGGGCAACTGCGCCTGGAGGCGCGAACTGCTGGCTTCGCTGAAGTTCGACCCCGAGTTGAACTTCGACGACGCCTCCATGTATGGCTTGGACCTCTGCCTGCAGGCCGCAAGCAAGGGTTCCCAAGTGGTTTATGAGCCGCGCGCCCTTGTTTATCACCACTGGGCCCCTCGCGCGCCCGAACTGCACCGCGCCGACAGCCCGCAGCGAGTTTTCTCCTACACGCGAAACTACACTTATATCATGCTGAAGCACCTGCCCCGGTGGCGGTGGCCGATTTTCATGACATGGTGGTTTCTGATCGGTGAGCGAGCCAGTTGGGGACTGGCGGCGATGCTAGCTGACACCTTGACTGGCCATGTACCCCCGTTCGGTGAGGTTTGGGGCGCGTTGAAGGGCAAAGTCGAAGGCACCCTGTTGTCGTGTTCGGGGGCACGCGCGCATGGTGCTTAGGTTTCAACGGGGCCCAAACAACAGGAGCATCTCCATGGTTTCCATCCGTTCTAATCTTTTCGGGGTGCTGGTCAGTTTGATGTTCATAGGCGTCCCCGCGCACGCCCAAGCGCCGGTTTGCTTTGCTGCACCGGGGGGGAATGATTTGAATGATGGCTCATACTGGGCATTTGCCAAAGCCGATGTCATGGCGTGTTACGACGCATTGCCGCCAACGGGTGGTACAATTTACCTTAAAGATGCTGGAAGGAACGGACGAGGCGTCCCCACATGTAGTCCCAACGATCCTCAGAGGTGCGGCATATGGATCATGGGTCCGAGGGACCCAAATTACTTCCATCCCCCGGCGGGCTGGAGAAAGGCTAAGCCTGTCAAGTTTGTTGGAGTCGGCGGAAGTTGCATGTCCCAGCAAGGAAGTTCCCCGCAAGTATGTGTATCAGCCGGAAGCCCGGGAATCTGGCTTTCCAGTTCCACCACTTCGGTGGATTTTGAGAACTTGGCGATAGCTTACCCCAACCCCAGCGTGGAAATTGGGGTGGATTCAAGCGGGAACCAATCAAACACTTCCGGGTGGGTCGGTGCACGCTTCTCTAACTTATTCACGCTGGTCTGCAATAGCTGCAGCTCAATGACCGGTCCCGGATGGCTGATCGGCGGTGGAAACAGTTTTGACATTCACATCACGCGGTCAGTCATTGCAGGAAACCCCAACGCGCCCCCCGGTTCAGACAATCAGGCCGCTATCTTGATAAAGCCGACTGCGTACGTCAATGTTGCGAGCCCCATCTATATTGACCATACAATCTTCACGGGAGGAGGACTCAAGGAGTATCGGGGAGCTAACCCTCAGTTTCTTTTTGCAGAAGATGTCTACTCTGAAGGCATCAATGGGGGCTCCGTCTCGACCGGGGTAGGAACGCTTTGGTTCCCAAATGGGGGCGTTAATGCAACAGTAAATGGCATCTTCACGTCCGACGCAAGTGGGGCAGTATGTGATGTCGTGAATGCCTCAACGGATCCCAGCACTGTCTTTTACGTTGGGGGCCAAGTCCAATCCGTTTGCGGGCCTGCTGAAGTCCATGGCCCCACAAATGGGTATGCTACCGAAACCCCCGCTCGCGCGGGACAAATCGGATTCTCTGGAAGGCATGTCTATGGGCAGGTTGATGTACAAAGGCGGGCATTCTCGCCTTCAATCGCCAGATTCACCAATCAAGCCAATCAGAACATGACGGCGATCGGTTTGTCAGCCGTGGCCGCACCCGATGGAACAAAGAATGCCGGAGAGTTGACGGGGAGTATTGGCCCCAGCGTTGTGGGTTTTTATAGCAACGGCGGCTTTTCCGGCTGTGTGGGTTGCTGGATCATCGCCGGCGTGTGGGTACGGGATGTCAGTGGGCTGGGGTACTATAACGGGCTGGCTCCTGCCGAAGTCACGAGTCAATATGCGACTTTTACTGGCCCGTCAGTGTCCGGGAGCGGGACGGCTTATCTGCCTGCTCCGTGGCCGGGTGACGGCGAGTGGGAATGGGTCTGGACGGCGGCAAAAGTCACGGCTAACAGCGGAACCGGATATCTTGACTTTGAGGGTAAAGCCGACATGAGCGGTTCCACCCCCCGCACCACCGACTATTTTGCTCCGGTATTTATAGTGCTTGGCGCGGGGACGGTATCTGACAACGAAGCTGTTGAGATTGCCTCGAACCTGTCAAGCTATCGGTCTGGTGCAACGGCGGGCCAGGTAAGTCTGCTACCGGGAGAACAGCTCAAGGCGGACTCCATTCAAGTGGGCGACGGCCCGATCATAACTTCAGGTCTGGGCCCCCCCAAGGGCTCGGCCTCTCCCGGCAGCATCTATCTGCGCCGCGATGGTGCGCCCGGATCGACCTTCTACATTTATGAGAAGGATGGGTGGAAGGCGCAGTTCTGATTTCAGAATGTGACTGGAAACTCCTAGAAAAGGTTGTTCATATGATCGGACACCGCCAGGGGAGGAGGGCCAGGATGGCTCAATTTGTGACTCCTGTCTCGACGCCTAAGATCCGCGAGAAGACTGAGGACATCAGCAACAACCCGGGGTGGCAGCCGACTGCCACACAAAGCTGTGCCTTGCGTGCCGTCCCAATCTGGGTTTTTGATGGAGAATGTAGTTGAGTCGCCTCAAAAATGTGCTGAAAAACTTAGCCAAAGCATCTCTTGCCAACCTGCTTCCTCGGGAAGTCTTCGACCGCGAAGCAGACATGGGCACCCTTCGAGAACTGTTTGGCACGTATGTGCGCGTAGTGGAGATTGAGAATCACAGCTACTGCAACCGCACCTGCTGGTTCTGCCCGAACGCGCAAATTGACCGACACAGCGGCAACATTCTCATGGCCGATTCCGTCTACGATAAGATTCTGTATGATCTTGAGTCAATCAGTTACTCGCAAGCCCTGGTGTGGTCGCGCTACCATGAGCCACTGGCGCACGAGTCCATCTTCGACCGCATCGCTCAAGCTCGTAGAAGACTGCCACGGGCACACCTTGTGGTCATCAGCAATGGAGATTACCTGAACCGCGAAACCCTGCGGAGAATCGAAGATGCCGGGGCTGACCGGCTGATGTTGGACCTGTATCTTCCCGAGGGAAAAGAGCGCGATCCGTCCGAGATCCAGAGTGGACTGGAGAAGTTCCGTACGCGCACGGGACTACAGATCGTCGCGATGGCCAAATACGATTTCCGATGTGACGGAACGAAGGTGAACATCACGATGGGAATTCCCTCCTACACGGGCACCAATATGTCTACGCGTGGCGGGCTGGTGCAGGTCAAGGAACTACTTCAATATCAGCGGACTTCCGTTTGCTTCAATCCACTCCACTCGGTTGTTGTCGACTACACGGGGGAGTGCGTGCTGTGCTGTCAGGTGCGGTCCGATTCCCCTCTCCACCAAGACACTGTGATTGGTAATTTGAATGTCCCGGGCTACACCTTATTCCACTTTTATCGGGATCTGGCCTCGGCTCGCAGCAGCCTGCTGGCGCCCGGTCCGAAGCTTGGGGTGTGCAAGACTTGTACCATCTCCGACACCGGCTCGGACGGGCTCGCGCGGCGTCCCAAGGTTGCCGCAGCCGCAGCCCACATTCCCGGCCTTCATTCGGTTTTTCATGCATTGGTGAAGCGGGTTTCAGGCAATAGGAAATACGAACTGCCCTGAGCTAAACCTTCTGGTTGCCGAGAAGAAATCCATGGCCCTGCAAATTGCTCCCGATGGGAAGCACGCTTTTTTGAGTTTTGTAATTGACGTCACCGTTGAAAAACGCTTCCGATGGAGTGAGGCGTCGTTGTTTGAAAACTGGTTTAAGAACAAGGGGGGGGGCATGCCCAAGAGAGGTGGAATAGTTTCCAATGATTCACCGTCGGATTGACGTCTTGCAAAGCGGCAAAGTGTGGATGGTACTGGCGGGTTTGGGCGTAGCGCTTTATATCCTGTGGCAGCTCAGCGACTCGATCACTGCCGGCAGCCCCAAGACTGTATTGCTACTCGCCGGTGCGTTTGCGGCGTTCTTCGTTGCCGGAAGGATTGCCGGCGACTGGCGAAGCGGCGTCTATTTCTTTTTCGTCTGGCTGCTTTTCGAGGATTTAATCCGCAAATACATGGGCAATAACATGTATGTCTATTTCGCGAAGGACGTGCTGGTGGGGGCGACCTATATTGCTCTCCTTGCGGAGCGCACGAAACGCGATACGCCTCTTTTCCGGGCGCCCTTCAAATATGCGCTGGGGGCGTTCGTCCTTTTGGGGTTGGTGCAGGTTTTTAATCCCCTTTCGCCGAGTATCTTTTACGGTTTGCTGGGGCTTAAACTTTACTTCTCCTATATACCGTTGATGTTCGTGGGTTATGCGATGCTGCGAAGCCCAGACGACTTGCGCCGATTCCTGGTTGTAAACATGTTTTTGGCAGCGGTGATTTCCCTTGTCGGTATTCTTCAAAACATCGTCGACTTGGATTTTCTAAACCCGCACGGCATGGAGGACATCGATGAGCTGGCGCATGGGATGCGCATGACCCAATCTGGTTTAATAGTCTTACGGCCCCCTGCCGTTTTTGTCAGTGACGGCCGGTTTGCTAATTACCTCGTTCTCGCCTTCATCCTGGGACTCGGCGCTGCAGGGTATTTGTTGTTGCGGTCAGGCCGTGGCCGCACGATCGTATTCGCGGGGGTTGGGCTTGTCGCACTGGCGACTGTCATGTCGGGTGGCCGAATGGCATTTGTGTTTGCCGTCGCCAGCGGCTTGGTCCTTCCTGCCGCTATGCTTTGGGGTGCTCCCCCGGGCGTTGGCGCAAGCTACCGCTTGGTCAAGGCCATCCGCCGGAGTTTTATCTTCGTGGCCCTGGCTATAGCCTTGGTTGTGATTTTGTTTCCGGACACCATCGGCGCACATTTTTCCTATTACCGTGAAACCATCATGCCGAATAGCGAATACTCTCAGTCTGCCGACCGGGCTTGGGGCTATCCCGTGGGCCAGTTGCAGGCGGCCCTCTCAGATTCTAACTGGGTCACAGGGCACGGCATCGGTACAGGCTCTCTGGGCGCCCAGTATGTGAGTCGGATAATGGAAGTGGCTCCCACCAACTACTGGGTGGAGAGTGGGTATGGGGACCTGATCGTTGAACTTGGGATTCTCGGGCCGATCCTTTGGCTAGCATGGACTTTGAGCCTGATGTCCGCAGCTCTTAAGACCACGTTGAGGCTAAGGGGAACTTGGGCCTTTCCGATGGCCTTCTCGATCCTATGGTTTGCATTCGTTCTGCTCTTTCCATACACCTGGACGGGCCTCATGGCATATCAGAACTTCGTCCTCAACGCTTATTTCTGGCTGCTGGTGGGCGTCTTGTTCCGGCTGCCGGACTTGGTGAAACAGTATCCTGGCGACCCAGGGGTGACTTCTGCCCCCGCTACCTAAACCGCGCATCGCCGTCGTCTCCCCTTTCCTCGACAAGCAGCACGGGACGGAGCGGTGTGTGGCGGAGCAAGTCGAGCGGCTGGCGCGGGATTATGAAATTCACGTTTACAGTAACAGGGTGGAGGATCTCGATCTCAGCCGCATCGTTTGGCACCGCGTTCCCCGGCTGCCGGGGCCGCACCTCTTCGCCTACTGCTGGTGGTTTCTAGCCAATCACCTTTGGCGGTGGTGGGACCGGCGATTGGGTGGCGTGAGGTTTGACCTGACTTATACGCCGGGAATCAATTGCTTTGATGCCGACATTATTTCCGTCCACATCGTTTTCGCGGAGTTTTACCGCAAGGTGCGAAACTCTCTAAAGTTTAATTCCAATCCCATGCGCTCCTGGCCGCTGCTTTTGCACCGGCGAGTTTATTATCGGTTGGCCATGGTCGTGGAACGATGGGTCTATGGGGGGAAAAGGGCCCTCCTCACAGTAGTTTCTGCGAAGGTGGCGCGTGACCTTGAGCGCTACGGGGGGACTGAATCTCGGGTGACTGTTATTGTTCACGGCATTGACGTGCAGCGATTTAATGCGGATGCGCGGAGGAAGTTGCGGGCTCTTGCCCGGCGTGCGCTGGGCTTGCCCGACGGAGCCTTCTGCCTGCTCCTGGTGGGAAACGATTGGAAGAATAAAGGGCTACCCTGCGTGCTGGAGGCGCTCGGCAGGCTAGCGAGCGCATCGGTACGACTTTTGGTGGTGGGTCACGACACAGTGGACCCTTACCGCTCGACCCTCGCGCGGCTACATCTTGAGGATCGGGTAGTTTTCCTTCCTCTGCGGCCCGATGTGGAGCTTTATTATGCCGCTGCCGACCTCTATGTGGGCCCCTCGCTCGAGGATGCGTTTGGCATGCCGCCCCTCGAAGCCATGGCGTGCGGGGTTCCCAGCATTGTGAGCAGCCAGGCGGGTGTGAGCGAGGTCGTTACGGAGGGGGTGGACGGATTTGTCCTCGCGGACCCCCATGATAGCGGCAGGTTAGCTGAACTCATTGATCTCCTGTGCAGCAACGAAGCTCTGCGTCAGAAGATCGGAGAAGCCGCCGCCAAGACAGCGCAACAGTACACTTGGGATAAGAATGCCGCCCAGTTGGGCCGACTTTTTCAAGAGGTCCTTCGCCGCAAGGGTCATGACCTTATGGCCGTTCCCGCGGGACAGTCGGCGCGATGAAGGGGGTGCAAAACGGGGTGACAGCTTGCTGTGGCGGTACTCCCCACTCGCCGATCTTACGGCGCCCAGCATGCCCGGCACAGAAGATGAATGTCACCCTATTCTGCAACATCATGATTTGAACAATCCAGGCAGGGGTCGCCCCCCGCGAAATACGAGGCCATCCACTATCCGGGAGTGGTGCAGTCTGATGTAGAGGCGGCTTTAGGCCGCCATTTGGCGAGGTAAACTCGCCGCTACAGCGTCTAACCGCACCACTTTCCGCGGCGCATGAATATACACTAGTCAGATACATTGCAATGGGGGCATTTCCAGTACGATCCTAAGAGCCGGTTGGGATGGACGAAGTCCATTTCGACCATAAAGTTGTGGCACAGATCGCACTCCTTCTCGAAGGCATCCTTGGCCGAATGACAAAACTCAAACGCAAAGTTTTTGTAGCGTCCGGCATGATCCTGAAGTTTTTCTCTCAGGTTCTCGTCGGAACGCCCGACGCTTTCAACGATGAATGTTCCCTCCTCGTCTGTGTGGCCTAGCGCATAGACGCCGGGTAATGCTCTTGTTGTGAGACCCATTATTCTTAACCTTTCGGCGGTCAGAAGATATGGGCCTTTCAATTCTGTAAACGCCATATCACTTCTCCTTTGGGCACATTTGGCCCGTTGAGTTCTTAATGACTTTTTTCTTGATATCGTGAAAGGGAGCTGCCAGGGCAGAAGAGGTAGAGATTCCACGGTGAATCTGAGACTTCCCCCAACGCCGAGGGTGGAACCCTTTCAGCAATACCGTAAGCATACGTCAACTTAAAAATACCTACCTATAATTAAACAATCCAATTTATAATGTATCGATGTGTACTGCGCCATAGTACTAAGGTCGTAGGTAGGAAGGTGATTCGGTCAAACGAGACGCTCGCAAATGGCCAGATACCGAAATTAGGGATCGCATCAAAAAGGGTCACAGAGGGTCTTTAGAGGATGATACAGGATTGGCAGCCTGGCGGCGTACGAGCGGGCGTACGGGAGGGGATGAGATCCCGCAGCCAGAAGGAAGCGGCCGAGGTGCGAGCACCTCACAACGAATGTGCTTCATCCTCGGTGGGTCGGGAATGCTCACCGTTCCGTGATTCCACGGTTGCGATGAGAGTCTTGGTTCTCACTCCCAACACGGAAACTGTGGGAGGAGTCCAGCGGTATGCGAAGACTCTTATCGAAGCCTTCAAAGACCTCTTAGGTGCTCGGAATGTGACCCAGGTCACGCTGCCCGACGCTCAGACGCGAGGCAACCGAACGCGCATTGGCGCCTCTGCGAAGTTTTCGTATACCTGCCAAGCCCTTCGGGAGGCGGCCCGTGTGCGCCCGGATTTGATCGTCTGTTGCCACGTGGGACTGGCTCCTATTGGGTGGCTTGTGCACATGGCGGTGGGGCGGCCGTATTGGGTCATCGCCTATGGCATTGACGTGTGGTGCAGGTTGCCGATCATCAAGAAGAGAGCTCTCCAGCGAGCGGAGAAGATTCTCTCGCTGAGTGACTTCACAGGCAAGCAAGTTGTAAAGCTCCATGGAGTAGCCGGGCAACGCTCTATGACACTGACCCCCTGTATCACGCAGGAGGACTGGTTGACCATTCGCTCTGCCGAGGGTCCCCTGAACGGCCTCGGGCTGAAGGGGTGCCGCGTCATCTTGACGGTGGCGCGCTTGGCCGCGTCCGAGCGTTATAAGGGGCATGACGTCGTTCTCCGCAGTCTACCCTCAGTGATCGAGCGCGTGCCCAACGTAAAGTACTTGATTGTGGGAGACGGCGATGACCGTCCACGACTCGAGAAACTGGTTCAGGACTTGCGCCTGCAAAGTCACGCAGTGTTCTTGGGGGAAGTTCGCGACGATGCCCTGCTCGCGGCCTGTTACCGTGCCTGCGATGTTTTCATCCTACCGGCCCGCACGGTGATTGACGACGTCAATCCCAAAGGCGAAGGGTTTGGGATTGTATATCTGGAAGCCATGACCTTTGGCAAACCCGTTATCGCACCTAACTATGGTGCACCTGCCGACATAATTCGACATGGACAACACGGTCTTCTCGTGGATCCCGAGGACTCTGGGGCAATCGCCGAGGCGTTAACGGACCTACTGACCCACCCCGACAAAGCCCACGAAATGGGCCAGGCCGGGAGCGAGTGGTTAAAGCAACACTATTCCTACAACTCCTTTCGCGAGCGACTACGAGAGATAGTCGCGGCTTGCCCAACAACGGGTAGCCGGGCCTGAATCCCCGATGCGCATCCTGAAAGTGACCCAGGCATACTTTCCCTTCAACGAACGGGGTGGGCCCGTCGTCAAGGTTCGCTCGATTGCCCGTGCACTGAGAGAGCAGGGAAATGAAGTGGTGGTTTTAACCGCAGACCTTGGTTTCGGGCCGAAAGAGATCGCCGCCGCGCACGTGGTTGCCGATTCGGAGGGCTGGCGGACGGATCTGGATGGAGTGGAGGTGATTTATTTCAGAACCCCCTTCCACTACCGAAATTTGACCGTTAACCCAGGCGTACTGAGGTTCTGCCAACGGCGCATCAAGGAGTTTGACTTAGTCCACATCTATGGCCTTTACGACACCTTGGGCCCCGCAGTGGGGCGCTATTGCCGGAAGTTCAAGGTGCCGTACTATGTTGAGCCGCTCGGAATGACGCGGTCAATCGACAGGGGATTCCTACTCAAATGGATCTGGAGGAGGTTGGCAAGAAAGTATTTGGCCGAGGCAAGCATATGGATCGCAACCTCGGAACTGGAAAGGGAGGATTTGCGGATTGCAGGAGTTCCTGCCGGGAAAGTGCTTCTTCGATTTAACGGTATCGATCTGAAGGAATTCAAAAACCTTCCTCCCGTCGGCGCCTTTCGGAAGAGCGCGGGAATTTCCAGGGACGACCGCATGATTCTTTTCCTCGGGCGGCTGATTCCGCGAAAGGGCGCCGATCTTCTCATTGAAGCGTTGCCACAAATCGGCATCGACACGATCAAGCTCGTCATCGCCGGGCCTGAGGGTGAAAGCGGGTACGTGGCCTTTTTGCGTGAGAAAGCCCGAACGCTGGGAATCAGCCAACAAGTTCTGTTCCCGGGGCCATTGTATGAGGATTCGCAGAAAGAAGCATACGTGGATGCGACAGTGTTTGCGCTTCCGTCTCGCTACGAGAACTTTGGCAACACGGCGGCGGAAGCTATCGCCTGCGGCACTCCCGTAGTCGTTTCCGATCGCTGTGGAATCGCCCCACTTGTCGATCAGCGCGCAGGGTTAGTGACTTCATATGATTCGCAAGCGATCGCCCGGACTCTTAAGGAGTTGCTGAATAACCCGGCGCTTTACCAGCGCTTAAGAGCCGGATGCCCGCAAGTGGCGGAGGAGATTTCCTGGGAGGGGTTGGTTAGAGGAGTGCAAGATTCCTATGAACAGACCGTGGACGACTTCTCACAACGCCGCCCACTCGTTTCTGATCAGCAAGCAAAAGGGAAAACCGCGCACCGGATCTGGTAACCCGATTGAAAACGCCTGACCTCCAAAGACCTTATCTCTTTCGCAAGTCGCTGACGAAATCTCATGGGACAGGCTAATAATAGGGATGCAAGTTTCAAACGAAGAAGCAACAGACCACTCCCGTGCAAGGTTCGGGTGAAGTGTTGAGTCGCATTTTCAAAACCGGAAAGCTAGTGAACACTGGATTTCGTATGTTCGCAGGCGCAGCCAGGGGGAGTGTCTGGGGAGTACTGCTCCTCAGTGTGGTCATCGTGATAGGACTCAAAGCCGAGTTCAGTACGACGACCGCGGGATTTCTTTTCCTGCTGTGTGTAGTTATCCAATCGCTGCGAGGCGATTTCTGGTCCGCAGCGATCGTTTCCACCGTTGCTGCCTTTGCCCTGGCATTCTTCTTTACTCCACCCCCCTACTCATTCTCCATCCCCAATTCGCTGGAGGCAATTGCGGTACTCACATTCGTCATCACCGCATTTGTGATTGCACATTCCGTGGCTTTCTATCCTGCCCAGGGTATGGACACCCCGGAGGAGGAGCCTGCGATTACCGGGGTCCCCGGAAAGAGCATAGCGGCAAGCCAACACCGACGGGTTGCCTGGCTGAAATCTGCCAGTGGCGCCGTGGTGATAGGCGCGTTCCTCATACTGGTCTACGGGCTGGGCTGGAACTATTCCACAAAAAGGTACTTGAAGGGATTTGCCGACGCCATTATTCCCCTTTCCGGCTCGCCAGAAGAGAAGACGGAAGCCTTGGTGGAGTGGTTTCACCATGAACCCCGGCGAATCAATCCTCACATGACGGAGCCCACCGGACTGATGTACGACCGTGATCCTGTGAACATCGTTCAGAACGCGCGTTTGCTGAATGTTTGCGGAACGTCAAGTAATGCCTTCATGAATCTGGCGAGTGCCGCCGAACTAAAGGTCCGGCGCCTGTTGCTGCTCGACGAATTCGACAAGGTAATGCACGTGGTCGCAGAGGTCCAGTGGGGTGACCGGTGGATCGTAGTAAATCCTCAGCAAGGACTCGTATTCAAGGACAAACAGGGACATGGCTTGACCAAGGAAGAACTGCGCGACCCCGAAGTGTTCCGAGATGCCATCAGCAGAATGCCCGGCTACGATCCCAACTACACTTTTGAGCAAACCATCCACATTCATCTGGAACGAATTCCCGTCCTGGGCCGGGCTCTACGGAGAGTGCTCGACCGATTCGCCCCGGGATGGGAGGAAGTCATCAACTGGGCCTATCTTCCGGAAAACCCCTCGCTTTGGCTGATTTTTATCTCCATACCTCTGCTCTTGCTGGGGATTCTGGCTAATCTAATGGCGAACGGATCCGGTCGCAACCGGCAAGGCACCAAGGCGATGGCATCTCCTCAGTAACGAATGAGGCTGTGCCCTCCTGAATCAATCGGGATAACAACCCATGTGCGGAATCTGCGGAGTCATAGGCAGCACAGATCCTGAGCCGACGCAAAACGTCGTGCGGCAGATGCTGGGGCAAATGCATCATCGCGGCCCCGACGACGAGGGCATCTTTGTCGACGAGTCGGTAGCTCTGGGCATGCGCCGTCTCAGCATCATCGACCTCGGCGGCGGGCACCAGCCCGTGTTCAATCAGGACAAAACCGTCGTCGTGGTATTTAACGGGGAGATTTACAACTTCCAAGAGCTTCGGAACAGGCTGAAATCCCGCGGCTATCATTTCCAAACAGAAAGCGACACGGAGGTCATCGTCTACGCGTATGAGGAATGGGGCGAGGATTGCGTGGACCACTTCGAGGGGATGTTCGCATTTGCTCTTGCGGAAACGTCAAAGTCCACCCGTCGTGGCAATCCCCGGGTTCTTCTCGCGCGCGATCGTCTTGGGATCAAGCCGCTCTACTATGCGCTCGTCGATGGCAACTTGATCTTTGCCTCCGAAGTCCGATCTCTTCTGGCTTCCGGTCAAGTCGAACCGAAGCTTTCGCAGACCGCGTTGCGAAGTTACCTCCTGTTCGGATCGGTGGTGGAGCCCATGACTTTGGTCGAGGGCGTTTATTCTTTGCCCCCTGGGCACCGGGTTACCCTTTCAGCCGCCGGGCAGCACGCGTGCGTACACCCCGAACCTTATTGGGATTTTGCGGCATCGGCGTCTCCAGCGCTCGAAACCAAGAAACAGGAACGAGGCTCGGCGACCGCATTCTTGCGATCGCTCCTGGAAGAAGCTGTCGCGTCCCATTTGATAGCCGATGTGCCGGTGGGAGTTTTCTTGAGCAGCGGCATTGATTCCACCGCTCTGGTCGCCCTTGCCACCCAGAAGAAAGCGTGTCTGAACACGGTCACGGTGGTCTTCCCGGAGCAGGATTACAGCGAGGCGAGATTGGCCCGCCGCACCGCGCAGCGATTCGGGACGAATCACCAGGAACTCACCCTGAGTGGCGACGACATGTTAACGCGGCTGAGCGAGGCGGTGGGCGCGCTCGATCAGCCCAGCATGGACGGCATTAACACCTACTTTGTTTCCTGGGCGGCACGGCAAGCGGGCCTGAAGGTGGCGCTTTCCGGTCTGGGCGGGGACGAGATTTTTGGAGGGTACAGCACCTTCCGCTCGACTCCAGAAGCGCAGTCCGTGGCCTCGTTGGCACAGACCGTGCCTGGAAGCTTTCGCGCCGCGCTGGCCTCTGCCGCGGAAGGGATCGTGGGGCATTTCCAGAAGAAGGATTCTCACCGTAAGATGGCCGCCTTATGGCGAGACCCAAATTTCCTGCCCCACCCGTATTTCTACACCCGGCTCCTCTTCACCCCGACCCAGGTGTTGGGGTTGCTGAATGGCAATGGTATAGGCTCGCGGGAACCCTGGAGGGATTGGCTCGAGCAAACCGCGCAAGGATCGAAACAGCTTGATGATTTCACCGCCGTGTCATGTCTGGAATCCCGGTCCTACATGGTTGATACCCTGCTCCGCGATACGGATTCCATGAGTATGGCCAACTCCCTCGAGGTGCGTGTGCCCTTCCTTGATCATGCCCTCGTCGAGTTCGTGGCCCGGTTGCCGGAATCGATCAAGCGCCCTGACGGCCGACCCAAGGCGCTTCTCGTTGACGCCCTGGCCGACCTGTTGCCCACGGAAGTCATCTCTCAGCCTAAACGGACCTTTACTCTTCCCTGGGAACATTGGCTCCGGAGTTCCCTCGGAAAACAGGTGGGCACAGAGCTCCAGAACATCTCGCCTCCGCTGAAGCAATGCCTTAACGGGCATAATGTCGGGAAGATTTGGAAGGATTTCTTGAAAGGGCAAACCAGTTGGTCGCGCGTCTGGAGCCTGTTTGTCTTGAATCGGTGGGTGGACCGCCACCTGGTAAGCTGATTCGCGGATTCCCGCCCGAGGGCGGGCCAAGTTTCACTCCATAAACCTATGAATATCCTGGGCATTAACGCATATCACGCCAACGCGTCGGCGGCGCTTGTCTCGGACGGTCGGCTCATAACGGCAGTCGAGGAAGAACGCTTCAATCGCGTTAAATACGCGGCGGGGTTCCCGGCGAACGCCGTCCGACACTGCCTTGCCGAAGCCGGGTTGACCATCAAGGATATCGACCATGTCGCGGTTCCGCGCAACCCCTGGGCACGGATTGCGACCAAGCTTTTCTACGCCGTCCGCATGCCCCGCTTTACTCTCGACCGTTACAAGGCCTTGAAGCACTTCCGGGGAATTCAAGAAGACCTCGCCGAGGCGTGCGACATCGATCCGCAGGCTATTCGCGCCCAGCACCATCGCATTGAACACCACGTGGCGCACCTGGCCAGTGCCTTCTTCGTCTCACCCTTCGAGCGGGCCGCCGTGCTCTCTACCGACGGACTCGGCGATTTCGCCAGCACGATGTGGGCAACGGGAGTAGGCAACCGCCTCAACGTCCACGGAGCCGTGGCGTTTCCCCATTCCCTGGGACTCTATTACACGGCGCTCAGCCAGTACCTGGGTTTCTGGAAGTTCGGCGACGAATACAAGGTGATGGGACTGGCCGCCTACGGTGAGCCCGCCCACGTTGCGGAGCTCCGCCGCGTGGTTAAGGCCCACAACAGCAAAGGGTTTGCGCTCGGCCTCGAATACTTTTGCCACCACCGGACGGGGCCGGAAATGACCTGGCAGGAAAACGGCAAGACTCCCGTTCTAGGCCAGCTTTTCTCCCCCTACCTCGAAGAACGTCTGGGAAAAACCCGGCCGGCGGACGAGCCCGTGGGGAAGAAACACCAGGACATTGCCGCTTCGATGCAAGTGGTGCTGGAAGAAGCCTACTTTCGACTGCTGAACCAACTGCACAAAACCACTCCCCAAAGCCAGGTTTGTTTGGCCGGCGGCGTGGCCTTCAACTGCGTTGCCAATGGCAAGATCTTTGACAACACCCCGTTTTCACACGTTTACGTTCAACCCGCCGCCGGTGATGCCGGACTGTCGGTGGGGGCCGCCTACTATGTCTATCATCAAATTCTCGGCCAGCCCCGGACCTTCATCATGGACCATGCGTATTGGGGGCCGCGGTTCACGCCGGAAGCCATCGCCCTGGCCCTGGAAAACAGTCAGGTTCACAGTTTGGGCTCTCCCGTCCAAAAGCTTCCCGACGACGAGTTGATGCGCCTGACCGCGCAGCACCTCGCCGACGGTAAGATCGTGGGGTGGTATCAAGGCAGGCAGGAGTGGGGTCCGCGCGCGCTCGGGAACCGGAGCATCCTCGTTGACCCTCGCCGCGCGGAAATGAAAGATATCCTCAATCAGAGAATCAAGCACCGGGAAGTCTTTCGACCTTTCGCTCCTTCGATTCTGGAAGAAGCTACCGGACAATACTTCGAGCGCTCCCACCCCTCCCCGTTTATGAACCTGGCCTACACGGTACGCCCGGAAAAGCGCTCGGCCATTCCCGCCCCGACGCACGTGGATGGAACCGGCCGCCTTCAGACCGTGAGCCGCGAGACCAATCCGCGCTACTGGGCGTTAATCAAGGCATTCGAGAAGCTGACCGGTGTGCCGGTGCTGCTCAATACTTCCTTTAACGAGAACGAGCCGATTGTCCTGACACCCAAAGAAGCTATTGACTGTTTCCTTCGAACCCGCATGGATGTGTTGGTGCTGGGCAATTATCTGATCGAAAAGCCGCCGCTCGCCCCTCCCTCAGAAGAGCGCATGGCCGCAGGAAAGACCTCGGAGGCTTGATCCTCTGTTGCTCGCGGTCCACAAGGTAGAGAGGGCTGCGGAGACCAGAAGCCTGATCACCTTGTGCGCATTCTCCTCCTGAACGAGTATTTCCCCCCGGACACCGCGGCGACCGCCAACATGGCGGCGGCCGTGGTGGACGCGCTGGCCGAACACCACGCGGTAACCGTGCTGTGCGGCCGGCCTTCCTACGATCCCTCCGAACGGCACCCCTTTTACATCTTCCGGCGTGACCGGCGTGGCCCCGCGACGGTGGAGCGCGTAGGCTCGACCACGTTCCCGCGCTTCCGGATGCGGCAGCGCGTTTGGAATTACCTTTCCTATGTAGCCCTTTCCATTCCGCGTGCCCTCGCCGTACGGACGGACCTGGTCATGGCGATGACCGATCCACCCTTCGAAGGCATTGTGGGCGCATTCGTGGCCTGGCTCAAAAGGAAGCCGTTCGTTTACAACATCCGCGACCTTTACCCGGAAATGGCGCTGCTCGGCAGCATCGTTCGCCCTGCCTGGTGGGTGAGGCTCTGGGAGCGCATGCACCGATGGGCGCTCGGGCGGGCAAGCCGGGTAATCGTTCTGGGAGAAGACACTCGCGAGCGCATCATCGCCAAAGGCATAGACCCCGCGCGCGTGGTCGTGGTTCGGGATGGGGCCCGCGCCCCCCAGACGCTTGCGGCCGAGGACCATCCGGTGACCCAGGAGATTCGCAGCGGTTTTCCTTTTGTAGTGCTTCATGCCGGGAACCTGGGCTTCTATGGCGCTTGGGAAACGGTCATCAAAGCGGCCGGGATGCTGGACCACGAGGACGCGGGTTTTGTCTTCGTGGGCGAGGGAGCTCAGCGCTCCAGTGTTGAAGCCGCCGCCCGAGGCGTCAACAATATCAAGTTCCAGCCCTTCCGTCCGCCTGAGCAAGTGCCCTACGTTCTGGCCGCGGGCGATTTACATCTGGTGACGATCAAGCGCGGCCTGGAAGGAGTCGTGGTCCCCAGCAAGCTTTATTCAATTCTGGCGGCAGGGCGCCCGGTGTTGGCCTTGGCCCCCGAGGGAAGCGACGCGGCGCGGGTGGTGCGGCGCGCGGGCTGCGGAGTTGTTGTCGACCCCGACGATCCCGCCGCGCTTGCCGCCGCCGTTCGGGATCTGGCGCAAGATCGCGAGCGCTTGGCAGGGATGGGTAAAAGGGCGCTCCAGGCCGCGGGAGACTTTGAGCGCGACAGAGAACTCCAGCTCTTCCGGCAGATCCTTGAGGGCGTGGCTTGACGAAGCGGAGGAAAAAGGGTAGCAGTATAAGGCTCGTTCCGGGGTAGGCGTGGAGCCCAAGGGATGGGAGCGCGGGCATCCTGCCCGCATAGAAACATGGCCAGGATGGATGGCCATGGCGCAAGAGGAGGAGCAATGCTGGGAGGAGCGCTGGCGTTCGCAGTGGCTTTTGCGACTTCCTGCGGCTTAATTGTTCCCATCCGCCGGATGGCTCTTCGCTGGGGGATTGTTGATATCCCCAACGCGCGCAAAATCCACCGCACCCCCATACCTTTGCTGGGCGGAGTCGCCATCTACTGCGGGACCGTTCTCGCCATCATCGGGTTTGTGGAGAGCCGCGCGCGGGGCCAAATCTTCGGCATTCTCGCGGCCTCGACCTTACTGCTGGTGGTGGGCATCCTGGACGACCGCCACCTGCTCCATCATCAGGTCAAGTTGTTTGTCGCCATGCCGCTCGCGGCCCTGACGCTGGTGGCGCTCGGGGTCAGAACCCAGGTGGGCTCTGCCTTCTTGCCCGGTTCCCTAGGCCCCATCACGGACATTGGCCTCACGCTATTCTGGGTGGTGGGAATCACCGCCGCCTATAATATTTTCGATCACATGGACGGCCTCGCCAGCGGCGTGACGGCCATCGCTTCCCTGTTTTTCACCCTCCTGGCGATTCGTGAGGGCCAGGTCCTGGTGGCCACCTTGGCAGCGGCCCTGCTCGGCGGCTCCTTGGGGTTTCTGATCTGGAATTTCAACCCCGCCAAAATCTTTATGGGAGATGGTGGCGCGATGTTTCTAGGGTTCATGGTGGCGACCTTGGGGCTCAAGCTGCGCCTGCACAGCGCGCCGGAAACCACCAGTTGGATGATCCCGGTGCTGCTCCTGATTGTTCCGATTTTCGACACTACCCTGGTTTCGATCTCGCGATCGCGCCGCGGACTGATTCCCTTTGCCAGCCCCGGCAAAGACCACACCGCCCACCGTTTGGCGAATGTGGGACTCGGGCAGCGGGGAGCCGTCCTGGCGCTCTATGGCGTAGGGGCTGTCGCCGGCTTGCTCGCCCTGCTTGTCTACCGAACGCCGGCGGTTTTCTCCTATGGTATGGCCATCGTCGTGGCGCTGGCTGCGCTGGCAGCGGTCGTTATGCTGGAGCGGTTTCCTTATGAGCGGCAAAGCAAGGTTTAATGTAGAGGCGGCGTTACGCCGCCATGTGGTCCGTCAACTGACGGATTGACTCGCCGCTACGCCGCTCATCGCGCTGCGAAGAAAAGATTAACCACAGAGGCACTGAGATCACAGAGAAAAACACTTCTACTACATGAGTGGTTAAGGATTACGGTCCTGGTTCTGTCCCCCTATAGCTCTTTCTCTGTGATCTCCGTGTCTCCGTGGCGAAATCCTTACGATCCTAGGGCATTTGGGATCGGTAACCACCGAGTCATTGTGAGGTATGGGCTCGCGCAGCCGTCGAGAATTGGGTTATACTGTGGAGCTTTAGCTTGCCTGCCCAGCCCCTCACGGGCGTGGAAAAGCATGGAAGCTCTGATTGAACTTGAGCGCACACAAGACGACGGACATCAGTGCATGAGGAAGCTTGGCTAGGCGTCACTACTCCCACCCGCAAATCGCGATCGTTGGCGCATCGGCGGCAGGCCTGTTCACAGCGTATGCGCTCGCCCGCGCCGGGCGCGAAGCGCAGGTTTTTGAAGGCAGGGACCGGCTCGACTCGGCTCCGCGCACGCTGATCGTCACTGACCGAATGCGGGAAATCCTCGAAGGCCTGGGCGAGAAGGCGGTCGTCAACGAGATCCGCCGATTCGAACTGTTCACCGACGGCCGGGTAGCGAAGATCGCCCTCCGCCGGCCCGACCTTGTGATTGAGCGCAGCACGCTGATCCAAGAGTTGGCTACGGCTGCGGTAGGGGCCGGTGCGCGAGTCGAGTTCGGACAAGAACTCCTTTCTCTCCAGCAAACCGACCACACCCTGACGATGGTGATGGAGCGCGCCCAAGGCGGTCGCACCGAGGACGCCCAGTTTCGCACCGTGGTGGGCGCGGACGGCGCCGTCAGCCGGGTGGCACAGTCGGCGGGGTGGCCCAAGCCTCGCACCGTCCCCCTGGTGCAGGCCATCGTGGATTTGCCCAAGGGCATGGCGCCCGACACCGTGCGCGTCTGGTTCATCCCCGACGACACGCCCTACTTCTACTGGCTCATTCCCCACTCGCCCACCGAAGGTGTTGTCGGCCTCATCGGCGAAGATGGGGCCCCGACGCGCTCGGTTCTGGAGGGTTTCCTCGAACGCCATCACCTGACGCCCCGAGGATTCCAGGGGGCCAGGATCCCCATCTATACCGGATGGACGCCCGTCCGCCGCCAATTACCAGGTGGCGATGTTTACCTGGTGGGCGACGCTGCCGGCCACGTCAAGGTCACGACGGTCGGTGGAATCGTTACCGGATTCCGCGGCGCCCTGGCCGTGGCCGAAGCCATCGTGAAGGGCGGATCGAGCGCGAAGCTCCACGCCCTGCGCCTCGAACTAAATACCCACCTGCTGATCCGCAAGCTGATTCACGGTTTCACCCAGGCGCACTACTCCCACCTGGTGGACCTGCTGAATTCCCGCGCCCGCCAGGACCTGGAAGCCCACACCCGCGACGAGCCCGGTAGCCTCCTGCTGCGCCTTTGCCTGCACCAACCCCGCATGCTCCTCCTGGGCCTCCGCGCCCTCATGACCGGCGGCGCCCCGAGGAATCTCAAATCTCAAATTTGACATTTCAGATGCCCCGCCCGCATCTCTGCGTCTCAGCGTCTCTGTGCGAGGATGTCCTTTCAAGTGCTGAGCATCAATGCAACGTTTTCCCGGTAATGGGTCGCCGGGAAGGAAACTCGCAGGGGCACGTGTAGCGCCGTCCTTTAGGGCGGCACGTGCGAAGCTTTAGAGTGCGGCAGCTTGCTGCCGCTTTATCCCCAGCCAGCTTGCTGGCGGCGAGTTGTGCGCCGATTCGAAATCCCCGCGAGCAAGCTCGCGCGGAGGAAAGCGGCAGCAAGCTGCCGCACTCTAAAGCTTCGCACCGGTTTCACAGCCAATCGTGGCGCTTAGCCCCGCCGGGCTCAGGAAGGCTTTCACCACGGCACAGATCAAAGAAGGTGTCAGGTGCAAGGTGTCAGGTGCCAGTAAAACCTAGGTGTTCGGTGCCAGGCGCCATAAAAGCCCTGACACCTGATACTTGATACCCTCTTTGTTCGGGGAACAACTCCCTTTGTTTTCAGCCGAAAAGCGCAAGTTGAAGTGAACCAGATTTTCCCTAGGGAAGGCCCGTATTATTACCTCAAATGGTACTTGACGTGACGCAAAAATTTGGAGAGAATGGGCGTCTTGTAGTCTCACTCCAAGTGTAAAAATCTAGCGCACGGCGCCGAGGGCAAAATTGTAAGATGCGGACATACCTGCCAGACGCAAAAGTGCAAGCAATCCAGCAATGTGCAGGTGTCCGTGGGGTTTGGCAACTTACTGCCGGAGTATAGGGTAGAGTAGCAGGGCCGAGCCGGGGATTAAGGACTCGGGACTGGGGACTAAGTACTGGGGACTAAGTACTGGGGATTAGGTGCTGGGGTTGGAAAAATCCGCCGGTACCCAGCACCCCGCAGCCCGTGCCACCCAACTCAGATCAAACGGGTGAACGGATGTGAGCGGTACGCCAAGTGCATCTTGCGCCGGGATAGGTGAATAGGAGGGAAAACGCTTTGAAGCCCCACAGTCATAAGATTTCCAAGGTTGCCATTTTCGCTCTGGCCATTGTCGCCGTCGTCGGCCTTACCGTTTTCATTTCCGGGCAGGGAAATACGCCGCAAGTCATGGGCCTGCCCGATGACTGGACGCACCACCATGTGGTCTTCTCCGACCCCGGCACGGCCGCCGAAGCGCTGGCCGCGGGCCACTTCAATGAATGGTACCGGGTTGTCACCGATCCGCGCTTTAGGATTCACCAGATGAAGCGCGCTCGAGCGGCCACCGCATCGCTGTCCCTCGCGCCAACACCTGGCAACGTCGAGCTGCTGCCCGATATTTCTGACCTGGCCAGTCTGAGTAGTGCGAGAGGTGGTCCGCCGCCCAAGAAAATCAAGCTGAGTAAGGATTGGCAAGAACCCCTGGGCTCCTACGCATCGACGGCGGCGGATCAGTACCCCGCCAAATACTCGTTTACAGGCAGCGCGAGTTGCAGCGATTACGTTGTGTACCCCACTGGGGTCGCTGGCGGCAGTTCCCAGGCCACCATGATCGCCTTCACCAACCTTTACCCGGGTACCGGTACGGGACAGTGCGGATCGTCCGCGCCGACGGTCTATTGGGCATATAACACCGGGGGGGGGACCTCCAACCTTTCCCCCGTCCTCAGTTTTGACGGTACCCAGGTCGCATTTGTGCAAACAGTAAGCGGCACGGCGAACTTGGTGTTGCTGAAGATGGCGAGTTCCGGCAGCTCAGTCGTCTCACCTAGTTTGGCAACCAGCGCCAGTAATTACCATAGCGGCTGTACCTCGCCCTGCTACTTCCAGTTCAGCTTGGGCACCACCGACACCAACTCCTCGCCCTTCTACGATTACGCGCACGACACGATGTACGTCGGGGACGACGCCGGAATACTGCACAAATACACAACCGTCTTCTCTGGAACGCCGACCGTCTCCGGTACTCCCTGGCCGGTGACGGTGCGATCGGGATCGATACTGACGGGCCCGGTTGTCGATCCCAATAGCGGAACGATCTTCGTCGCGGATGGTTCCGGTTATTTGCACTCGCTGAGTTCGTCCGGTGGATCATTGGCATCGTCCAGTCAGCTGAGTACCGTAGGGATCCAAGACGCACCGCTCGTTGACGCTGCCTCATCCACATCCTACGTATATGTTGAGAACCCATACGGAGGGACGACGGGTCACCCTGCCTATGTTAACATCTTCAGCGCTTCCAGCATCAGCAGCTATGGCGTCACCAGCGTTGCGCTCACCACGACTGGGAGTACCTCGCTGAAAATCTATGATGGCGCCTTTGACAACCAGCACACCTCATCGACAAACGGGAATTACTACGTGTGCGCCACCGACGTAACTAGCGGTTCAGCCAACGCGACGCTTTACCAGATCGCGATAAGCAGCGGGCCGGCGCTCACGCTTCATGTTTACAACCAAGTATCCACCACAAACACCTCCCCCACCTGCTCCCCCGTTACGGAGTTTTACGACGGTACCCACGACTGGGTTTTCCTCAGTGTCAATGGGAATGGCCAAAGTATAACCGGATGCACAACAGGCGCCTGCCTCTATAACTACGCTGTCCCGGCTAATACTACAACGCATTCCGGGTCACCTACGGCTGGTTTAGGCGTGACGGGGGGATCGAGCGGCATTATTATCGATAACAATTCGACGAGCCCGACTGGCGCATCGAATATCTATTTCTATTCTCTCTCAAGTGAGAGTTGCAACAGCACTACATCCGGCTGCGCCGTGCAGGCGTCACAAGCGTCACCGTAGTTTTCGGTCGCCGAGGCCGACGCGCGAGCTGGCCGGGGCACTTTCTGGAGGCGAGTTTGTATTTGGTAAATTTTCAGTAGTGGCGCTTGGCGCCTGCCTGTAGCAGCCAGTGGCGCGACCTGTTTTGTTGGTCCGCGGCTTGAAGAATCTGCCGGATGGTAGGTTGAAGTGGCACGGTGGGACTACGAGCTGGGGGTTAGGGACTAGGGGCTGGGATGTAGCTGCTGGGGAGAGAACACGGGCAAAATGCCCGTACCACGAGCCCCCAGCCCCTAGTTCCTAGAACCCAGTGCTCGGGTGAACGGAGAACAAATTCCTCTCGCCAGGGGAGATTTCTAAGGAGCGGACTATGAGCGCCAAGAGAAACTTGCTTTACAAGCTGTCCGTTGCGGTAGGGGTATACGGGCTGGCCATTGGCCTGCTCGCTGGCCTGAATGTTTTGATGTCCGGCACACCGGCTATCGGGCCTCTTGTGGGAGTGATGGACGACTGGACTCACCACCATGTGGTCTTCTCGAACCCTGGCACGGCGGCCGAAGCGCTGGGTAAGGGACACTTTACGGAGTGGTATCGTACCGTCACCGATCCACGCTACACTGTGCAGCAGATGAAGCGGGCTGGAAGGGCGAGCGCATCGGTCTCCTCCGGGCCAACACCCGAGGCCCTCACGCTGCTGCCCAACATTTCTGACCTAGTCAGCCTGAGTAGCGCTAGAGGCGGCCCCCCCCCCAAGAAAAGCAAGCTGAGTAAGGATTGGGTAGAGACCCTGGGCACGTACAGCCCGACGTCGAGGGTGGGCGGCGAGTACCCTGCCAAGTTCTCCTTTAACAGTCCGGCGGCATGCAGTGATTGGGTTATGTACACCACCGGCGGTGCTACAAGCACTGCGACGGCCACCGTGGTCGCGTACAAAAATCTTTACGGCACTTCCGGGCCAAGTGGCACCGGCTGCGGCGCGGGTGGCAGCGGCGGAGCTGTCCCCCAGATCGCTTGGGCTTACAACACCAGCAATGGTACGGCGTCCAACGCCACCCTCTCCCCCATCATCGATTTGGCGGGCGACCAAGTGGCGTACATCCAGAGCACCTCTACGGCAGCGAGCTTGGTGATCCTGAAACCGTTGTCTACTTCCGGCGGCACTGTCGCCGCCCCTGCCGCGGCCACTTTCGCGGCCAATGCCAGCTACAAGGCCTGTGGGGCGCCCTGCTATACGACGATTGCACTTTACGGCACCGTCGCTGACACCACCTCAGCGCCATACTACGATTACGGGAGTGACACAATCTGGGTTGGTGACGGCAGTGGGAATCTTCACAAATTTATTAACGTTTTTTTGGGTAGCACCACCCCCACTGAGTCCGGTACTCCGTTTAAATCGGCGGTCTCAACGAGCCCACTCACGTCGCCCGTTTACGACAGCTCGACAGGGTTGGTCTTTGTCGGCGATACTGGGACAGCTACGCCGTTCCACTCCGTCTGTGCGGTAACGGGCATAAATGCAATTTGCGCAACGGTGGGAACAGTTACGACTTCGGGTACCATATCGGGTGCTGTGGGGACGGGGGAGGGAATGAACGACGCCCCCATTGTGGACTCCAGTGCCTCAAAGGCGTACGTGTTTATTGGCATCGATAACACCAGTAATTGCCTGGCAAGTAATGGTACTACCGCTACTGCGTGCTCGGCGGTTTATCAATACACGACGACAAGCTCTATCAACACCCAAACGCCGGTAAAGGCAATTTTGGGCCGAGGGATGCAAACTCCTTCGTCAGTTCCTCTATATTCAGGAGCCTTCAATGGCGGCTATTACACCGGCGGGAGCGCGAGTGGGGCTCTTTATGTGTTAGGGGGGGCCGCAAGCGGCGCCTATCCTGGGGTCCCGACGCTTTACAAAATAACAGTCACAAACGGCACGATGGCTTCCTCCTCAACTACGGGCCCGACACTCACAAGCCAATCCACAAATACCGGCTCCCCAGTTACTGAGTTTCTCAACGGGAGCAACGATTATCTCTTTCTGAGCGTAACGCCCAATGGAACCGCCAGCGGATGTACGGGTGCATGTCTATATGGCTACACAATTCCCGCCACCTTCACCACCAGTCTTGCACCGAACGCGGTCTTGAATGTTACTGGCGGCGCGAGCGGGACCATCATCGACAACACGGGTAGTCTGGCTGGCGCGTCGCAGATCTATTTCTATTCACTCGCGGCGGAGAGTTGCCCATCAACCTCGAGTGGCTGCGCCGTGCAGGCGTCACAAGCGTTGCCGTAGCATTCGGTCGCCGAGGCCGACGCGCGAGCTGGCCGGGGCACTTTCTGGAGGCGAGTTTGTATTTGGTAAATTTTCAGTAGTGGCGCTTGGTGCCTGCCTGTGCCAGCCCGTGTAGCAGACCTGTTTTGTAGGTCCGCGCCTTGTAGGATCTGCCGGATTGTAGACTGAAGTGGCACGGCGGGACTAAGTGACGGGACTAGGTGCTGGGGACAGAGCACGGGCAAAATGCCCGTACCACGAGCCCCCAGCCCCTAGTCCCTAGAACCCAGTGCTCGGGTGAACGGAAAACAAATTTCTCTCGCCAGGGGAGATTTCTAAGGAGCTGAACATGACCGCCAAGACGCCTTCCTTTTTCAGGGTGTCCCTTTCTGTGTGCGTTTTCTGCATCGTGATGATCTCGTCGATTTTGACTCAAGGTCAAACGGCGTCGAAGCCGGCCGCCGGCGTGCCTGACGATTGGACTCACCGCCACCTCGTCTTTTCCAACCCCGGCACGTTTACTGACGCCGTGAAGAATGGCACCCTCGAGAATTGGTACAAGATTACCAATGAACCCCGCTACCAGATGCAGCAGTTGAAGCGGAGCACTTTGCAGCGAAACCTGTCAGGAGCGGCGGATTTTGCGGCGCGCACGGCCATCGTGAGCGCGTCAGCAGCGGCGACGGAGGCGGCTTCGAAGAACCCGAAGAAACCCACAAACGAGCCTGTGAAGAAAGACTGGAGCATGAACCTGGGAGACGTCCAAACGGGGGCAAGCCTGACGGCAGTCGTCGGCACGACTATCAGCGCGTCCACAGTCCCCAGCGGCTCAAATTTTACTCTCGACGGTGTGACCTTTACGGCCAACCCCCCCTCGTCGGAATCAGCGACCCTAACGGTCAACAGCCTGCCGACTTCATCCAGTAACACGGTAACCGTGACCAACGGCTCCAATCATTTTGTTTTGACGGAAAACGCCACGGCGGGATCGGCCACCGGTACCTTCAATACGCTACCGACAGCAGATGCCTTGGCCACGGTCACCATTGGCCCGAATACTCTTAATCTGGCCACCACGGCCACCGCAGCAGCCTATTCGCTTACGCTCGACACTCCAGGTGAAACGACTACGGGGTCGATTACGTACTCGTATACGGGGACCGGGAGCACGTATACGTTTACCATCAGCAATAGTGCTACCACCACAGCTTGCGCCCTATCGTCCGGCACAACTTACACAGGCACATTTGCGGACAGCGGAACACCTGGTACAGCGGGAACTCACTTCAGAACCGCGCTCGGCGACTGCGTGACAGCCGCCAGCCTTGGCACCAGCCTCACCGTCGGCGGTACCGGAGCAACGGCTACGCTCACCGATACGTATCTCGGAACTTTACTCAGCGTCACCAGCAACACCCTAAACAACCAAACAAATACTCCCACGACTGGCAGCAACGGCAGCGCCGCATCTTGCTCCGCTGCGGGTAATACCTACACGGTCGACTATGTCGTCAGCAACGGTGCGACGGGCCTGGCGAGTATGGCGAGCAGCCTCCACTCCGCACTCGGCCTCTGCGCGGGGGCGGCCGATGTTAGCTCGACCTATACAACTGGTTCTACTTCCCTGGGGATTACGGGTAGCGTAATCGGCAATTCCTTTACCAGTTCGAATGCTACGGTGTTCTCATTTAGCAGTGTGACTGGGAACGATGGTACAAACGCTTGCACGAGTGCCACTGCGGGCACCTTTGGAACGGGCACCACCGTCGCAGCCGTGGCAACGGCGATTAGCGACGCGGTTACAGCCTGTACTTCTGCCATTCAAGCGGGAACCGGCATCAATAACACCACATCTACCAATGGGAGCGGGGGCGTAACGGTCAACGCTTACACCCCCGGCACCACCGGTGCCAGCGGTCTAACGTTAGCCACCTCGGGCGCTTGGGCCAGTTGGGGTAGCTTTGGCGGCGGCTCGGACGGCTCAAATTCGGCGACGACGTTCAAGTACTGGACGGGTAATACTTACGACACGCAATCGCAACTGGCCACCGATATCGCGACAGCCCTCGGCGACAACACAACTACGATCACCCCTAACTTTACGATCGGTACGCCCAGCGGCGGTAACATTTTGATTACGTACAGAACCGCAGGACCGAGCGGAAACAGCCAAGCACTCACCACATCAACTACACCTGATTTTACCGCTTTAACCGGGGGCACTTTCAGTGGCGGCGTGTCCACCACGGTGGGAGCCGGCCAGTACCCGGCGAAGTACTCGTTCAGCACCACGGCCGCGGGGCTTTGCAGCAATTCCTCTACTCCCGATTATGTTGTCTATAACACGGGTTCGCCGGGGTCTTCGGGACAAGCGAATATCGTCGCATACGACAATATCTATTCCGGGTGCTCCAGTGTATCGGGTGCATCCACCACGGTCCCCTTGGTCTACTGGTCATACCACACCGGGCCAGGCGTTGTGGTGACCTCCCCCGTGATCTCCCTGGACGGGACCAAGGTGGCATTCATTGAGACCCCCACAAGCACGGGGGCTGCAACTCTACGAATTCTGAAATGGTCTGGCGGCGAAGGCAGCGATTTCAGCAGCCCTGTGGCTCCCGACCATTTATATACGAACACCACAGCCGGCGCCGGTGGGAATACGAATTGGAGCGCCTGCACGTCGGGCTCGTGCATGATCAGTGTGGCCTTTCAGACCCAACTCAATCCGGACACTAATTCGTCACCTTGGTATGACTACTCCTCGGACACGATCTATGTGGGCGACAACAACGGCTACCTCCACAAGTTCACCGGAGTGTTCCTCGGGGCCCCCGGCGAGGTGACAACCACATTTCCGGTTGCGGTAGAAACTGGCCAGTCACTCACCGGCCCTGTTTTGGATAACACGCACTCGTTAGTATTTGTTGGCTCTTCCGACGGGATTCTCGAATCGGTCGGCAGCAGCTCGGGCACCGTCGTGCGGTCAGGTGCAATTGGCATCGCGGCCATTGATATCGCAGATTCCCCCACTGTTGACCCGAGCGCTGGGACGGTGTATGCCTATGTCTCCGCTCACAGCGGAGGCGGACCGTCCGTTTACCAGTTTACTTACAGCTTTGCATCTGGAAATACGGGTAACGCTCATATAACTGCAAGCGGTATGGGAACGGCTGGCACTACTGTTCCTTTGTACGCGGGCGACTTTGACAATGCGTACTACTCCTCCGCAAATCCAGCAACCCCCACCGGGCATATGTGGGTTTGCGGCAACACGGGAGGAACCCCCACTCTGTACGCCCTAACCATAACGACCAATACCCTTACTACCACACCAACCACTGGGCCCACGCTCAGCAACGCCTCGGCGACCTCATGCTCACCAGTGACCGAGTTTTATAACGGCACCTCTGATTACATCTTCGTGAGCCCACAGACTCAGTCAGGGACGGCGGCGGAAAGTTGTACGGCCAACGAAGGTTGCGTCATCAGCTTCACCGTCAGTGGCACAACTGCCACGCACAGCGGTTCGGGCGCGTTTCCAGGGGGCGGCAGTGCAATTGTTGTTGACACGCAAAATACTACGGTCAGCGGGACACTTCAGATCTACTTTGGAATTCTGGGTAGCCAGGGCTGCGGCGGGTCCGGCGGAGTCGGGACTGGCACCGGCGGATGCGCCATACAAGCTTCGCAAACGGCGCCCTAAGCTGGGACTCGACGACTTTCAGGCATCGAGGATGGATTTAGACATTTTGCTGTTGCGGCGCCCAGCGCCTTCCCGGACGCAGGAAGGGAGTGCCGGAATTGTGGCATGGCCGAATTTGGGGACTGGCGACCAGGGTCTAGGGATTAGGGGCTGGGGACTAGGGACAAAACAGATGCACAATGCTCGTACGCAAGTAACCCCAGTACCCAGTACCCAACACCCAGCCCCCAACTCGTGTCACGCAACTCAAAGTAAGACGGGTGAATGGATGCCGGATTCCTTTCATCAGAGGATATATCGAACAGGCTGATGAAAACGGGCGTAGAGGCGGGTTTACGCCGCCATTGCGCGTTGAAATCATTGGAGATTGGGCGGGACAAATCCGCCGCTACCTCGCGCCGAATGAGCAGCCTACTAAGGAGCTAAGGATGAGCGCCAAGACCCGTTCTTTTTGCAAGCCTTTCCTCTCTGTGGCCATTTTCTGCGTGCTGTCCACCTCTACGGTGATGATGCGTGCGCAGACCGCCTCGACGCAACCGGCCTCGCCGCAACCCGTCGGGGTGCCCGACGATTGGACTCACCACCACCTGGTCTTCTCCAACCCCGGCTCGATTGCCGACGCCGTGAAGAACGGCACGGTCGAGCAGTGGAACAAGATCAACAATGACTCGCGCTTCCAGATGCAGCAGTGGAAGCGGGACCCGACGCGAAGGGCGTTGGCAGGAGCGCTGGATTTTGCGGCGCGCACGGCCATCGTGAACGCGGCAGCGGCGGCGCAAGCCGCGGCGAAGAAAAGAAGAGGAACCCCCGAAGAGCCGGTGAAAAAAGACTGGAACATGGACCTGGGCGGCAACAGCGGGGCGAGCCTGACGGCGGTCGTCGGCACGACCATTAACTCGGGCACCCTCCCCAGCGGCTCATCGTTTACCTTCGACGCCCGTACCTTTACGGCCAGCCCCCCGACGGCGGCAACGCAAACCGGAACGTTTTCAAGCCCCCCTACCTCCAGCAATAACTCGATATCAGTGGCGCTAGGCGGGAATACCATTAATCTGAGCACCAACGCCACGGCGGCAAGCTCCATCGGCACCTTCACGGGAACCCCCCCGCTGAGCACCACCACGATCTCGCTCACCAGTGGCGGAAATACCTTGAATATCACCCCCGGCGGCTCAGGGCAACAGGCCATCGGCACGTGGGCGGGGCCCCCGTTGACCACCACCCCGGCGATCACCGTCACCAGCGGCCTAAATACCTTGAGCATGACCACGAATGCGACGGCGCAGACTGAAACCGGTACGGTCGTCTCGGCCCCACTTACCTCCACCTCGATCGCGCTCGGCAGCGGCTTTAATACCTTGACCATGAAGACGAGTGGGACGGCGCAGACCGAAACCGGCACGGTCAGCTCGCCCCCAACTGCCACCACCTCGATCGCGCTCAGCAGCGGCTTTAATACCTTGACCATGACGAATAATGGGTCGGCGCAGACTGAAACCGGCACGGTCGTCACGCCCCCACTGAGCTCCACCTCACTTGTGCTCGGCAGTGGCTTTAATACCCTGACCATGACGACAAATGGGGTGAAGGGGGTTTACCTCGGTACGGTCGCCTCCCCCCCGACGTCTAGCACCTCAATCGGGCTCAACGGCGGCTTCGATACCTTGACCATGACATTAGCAGCGGGTGCGGCGGCGGAGACGGATGAAATCACGTTCAATGCACCGCCACTGACCACCACCTCGATTTCGTTCACCAGCGGGTTTAATAAAGTGACCATGACGACCAACGCGACGCAGGTGCATGACGTTGGCACGTTCTCGAATTCCGCGCAGGACAACGGAACAATTACCATCACCAACTCCGCCACCGGCCATACGCTGACAATTAATGTTACATCGGGCGTCACTGGCAATAACATATGCACAAGTTCGACGACTGCACAGGTTGAGCACGGCGGCACTGCCGGATCCTACGGCAATACCGAAGCGGCAAATCTTAATACTGCGCTTACGAGTACCAGTTGCACAGTCACTTATCCCCAAGGCCTTACCACAAGTTACACAGCCGGTAGCAATTCCATCACGATCATCGGCGCAACCCCAGGCCCGTACTATACTTTCGGCAACGGAACCTCCTCCAACTTTTCCTGGGCAGCCTCGACCGGTGGCTCGGCGGGCTCAGCCGCTTGCTCAGGCTCTGCCGGTACGTACACGGGCACCTTTGCAACCAGCAGCACTCTCACCACCCTGGCAGGCAACTTTAATACCGCGATTGGCGACTGCGGATTAAGCAGCAGTTTCACTAACGGCTACACCTCGCCCAACGCTTTTGTAACGATTGCCAACACACCCTTGGGTGTACCCACTTTAAGCACCGCGGATTCCACCTACTCGTGGTCTAGGCCAACCGCAGGGAGCAACGGCGCAGCACCCGCTTGCGGCGGCTCGGGCACAAATTTGACGGGCACCTATCAAACCGGCAGCTCGGCGATAACCGTGGCCGGCAACCTCGTAACTAGGATCGCAGCGTGTGGCGGTAGTGCGGCGAATCTAGACCTTTCTACCACCAACAACAATAATGGGACCTTTACAATTACCGAAAATTTTCCCGGCGTAACCAACTTCACTACGGCTGACTCCACCTTCACGTGGGCGACCACAACCGCCGGGACCTATGGCTCAAATTCTTGCCCCGGCACAACGCCCCCTGGTTACACGGGTACCTTTGCAACCTCAAACACGGCGGCGCTCATAGCGACCAGCCTTGCCAATGCGATCCAAAGCTGTAACACTACGGATTCGTTAGGACTTGCCGTCGGCAACCCTACTGGACAGGTTACGGTGGCCGAATCAATTCCCGGCGTACCCATCTTCACCTCGGACGCCACCTTCTCGTGGGCGGCCACGGTCCCGGGGAGCAATGGCTCAAATTCCTGCCCCGGCACAACGAAGCCTACTCTCACGGGTACCTTTGCCACTTCCACCACGGCGGCGCTGGTAGCGACCAGCCTCTACAATGCGATCAATAGCTGTAACAACACAGATGGGCTAGGACTTACCGTCACCAACCCAAGTGGTGGGACCGTTAGGGTAGTCGAATCAGTTGCCGGCGTACCCACCTTCAGCTCGGCTGACTCCAGCTTCACGTGGACGGTGACTACCGCGGGGGGCAATGGCGGCGCAACGGTTTGCGGGGGCTCAGGCACTGCTCTGACGGGTACCTTCGCAACCAGTAATACCGCGTCGAACGTAGCGACCAACCTGGCCAATGCGATTAGTAGCTGTAACACTGCGGACTCGTTAGGACTTACTGTCACCAACCCCACTAGCACAACCGTGCAGGTGGCCGAGTCAATTCCCGGTGTACCTACCTTCACCTCAGACGCCACCTACACGTGGGCGGTCACTACCGCCGGGAGCAACGGCACAGGAGCGTCTTGCGGCGGCACCGGCAATACTTTCTCGGGCAACTATCAAACCGGCAACTCGACGACGACCGTGGCCGGCAACCTTAATACCGCGATTGGCATGTGCTCGTCAGCTTCCACCGGCTTCACCACTTCCACTACCGGGGCCACGGTAACCGTTACCGATACAACGCCCGGCACTTCCGCCATCTCCAACTTCTCGGTTGGCGGCGGTTCTAGCGGGGTCTTCACGTGGGGCACCGTGTCGGCAGGGAGCAATGGCACAACACCCACTTGCACCACAGGGTCTAGCCCATTCTCGGCAACCTATATAACTAGTAACGCTGCCAATGCTTTGGCGACTAACTTTAGTAACGCGATCGCCCAATGTGCAGTAGCCGACGGCTTCTCCGCTTCTCCCTCCGGGGCCACGGTAACGGTGACCGACACCATACTGGGGACTGGCACCTTCAGCGCTTCGGCGAATGCCGCCGGGATCTTCTCGTGGGGTACCGCGAGCGCCGGGAGCAACGGCGGCTATACTTGCACCGGGACGTCCTCACCATTCATCGCCACCTATGCCACCGCTGCCACCACGGCGGCCTTGGCGAGCAACCTGAACTCGGCGATCAGTTCCTGCGGCGCGACCACGCTGGGTATTACCTCCACCTATTCGACTGGCAGTTCGTTTACGGTTAGCGACGGAGCGCTCGGCACCCAAGGCAATGGCACGGGTGCCTTCAGCCCCACCGGGACCTTACCTTTCCATTGGGCCTCCTCGGGGACTTTCGCCGGTGGCACGAACGGCACAGACGGGACGGCCACGTTTGCTTATTGGTCGGGTAGTGGGTATGACACCCAAGCGCAACTGGCCACCGATATCGCGACAGCCCTAGTCGCCAACACTACGATCAATAGTACCTTTACAGTAGTTGCTAACTTCCCCGCGACTGGCGACGTTCTGATTACGGACAAAACCGCCGGAGCGGGCGCCGGCATTACCCTTACCACAAGCCCAAGTGGATTTACCGCTTTAACGGGCGGCACCCTCGCCGGCGGCGCGACGGGCGGCGGAACGGTGGGAGTGGGTCAATTCCCGGCCAAGTACTCGTTCAGCACCACGAGCGCGGGGATCTGCGCGGGTCAGGCTACCCCGGATTATGTTATCTACAACACGGGCTCGGCGGGCGTTTCGGGGTCGCACGCGAATATCATCGCTTACGACAACATCTATTCCGGTTGCTCAGGAACGGTGCCCACCGTGTACTGGTCGTACTACACGGGCACGGGGTCTGTGGTGACCTCCCCCGTGCTCTCCGGGGACGGGACCAAGGTGGCGTTCATTGAGACCCCCACCAGCGGGGCGGCAACTCTGCGGATCCTGAAATGGGTCGGCGGCCAGGGTACCGACTACAATCACCCGGTGGCTCCCACTCATTTATATACGAACACGTACGCCGGCGCGGCCGCCAATACGGCTTGGAGCACATGTCCCTCGGGTAGTTCGTGCCTGATCAGCGTGGCCTTTCAGACACAACTCAATCGGGACACCATTTCGTCGCCTTGGTATGACTATCTCTCCGACACGCTCTGGGTAGGCGACACCGGGGGCTATCTGCATGAGTTCACCGGAGTGTTCCTCGGGACCCCCGGCGAAAGCACGAACCATGCCAGTCCCGGCACTTGCGGCACGTCTTGCCCGTGGCCGGCATTCCTTGGAACGAGTAGTGGCCCGCTCACCAGTCCGGTTTACGATAACATTCACGATGTCGTATTTCTGGGCGACTTTTTAGGGCGTTTTGATGCCGTCACCAGCGCAGGCGTCGTCCTCACACCGTCAAGCGGCATCGGCCAAGGCGCAAGTACGGATATTGATGAAGCCCCACTTGTAGATCCCAGTGCTGGACCAGGGGGAGTGGGAACAGAGTATGTCTTTGTGACTTGCGACAGTACAAATAGTGTAAGTGGAACTTGTGATGGTTCCAGTGCCGTTGATCAATTCACGGGCACTACTTTATCAACCTACCAGGGACCCGCTGAAGTGGGGACGGGGAGTGACACCATACGGATCTACTCAGGGACGTTCGACAACGCCTATTACACTTCGGGTGGTACGACCCCCACAGGTTACCTCTGGGTGTGCGGCCAGGCCGGCGGAAATCCTGCTCTGTACGCAGTACCGATCACTAATGGCACGATGTCCCCCGAAACAGTCCCCGTGGCGGCTACGGTGAGCAGCGCTACGGGCACAGCCTCAACATGCTCTCCGGTGACCGAGTTCTATAACGGTACCGACTATGTCTTTGTCAGCCCGCAAAACGAGGGGCCGACTGTGGAGGCGGACGCCACCGGTTGCACCGCCAATATCGGCTGTGTGATAAGTTATACGATCAGCGGCGCGACACCCACTATTAGCGGGGCGGGAGCATTTACGGGTGGCGCCAGCGGAATGGTCATCGATACCCAAAACACCACGGTGAGTGGGACGCTCCAACTTTACTTTGGACTGCTGGGTAACCAGAGTTGCTCAGGGGCCGGCGGCGTGGGATCAGGTAACGGCGCGTGCGCCGTACAAGCGTCACAAGTGGCGCCCTAAACAAGCCTGAGGTCTATTCCATTAGCCGTGGTCGCTGCATAGGGATTCTAATTGCGAGGGAAGTGGGGTTTGGACTGCGGTAGCAGCAGCTACCGCAGTCCAAAACGATCCAAGCGGGGAACACATTTTAATTTGTCGCAGCAGCTTGGGAGTATGGTAGAATTCTCCGAAATGAATATTTGAGAATAAGGAATAGATTGTCGAGTAGAGGTTTGGGGAGTAAGAAGCGTAATAAGGAGCCGGGTACCGGGTCCGTGGCGTGGCCCTCTTGGCCATGAGCCGTCACGGGCGGAATGCCCGTTCCGCAAGCTGGCTGCAACTTCATCCGGGAAAAATGCCCGCGCCATGAGTTGGGAAGCAGGTTTGCACCGCCGGATCAAATAAGGGACCTGTTTCTCGTTGCAAAATGTTTCTTAATGGGAGGTTATCAGCATGAGGCAGCGAGAAGAGACTGATCGGCACGCCAGTCCCTCGGAGGCGCGGTATGCCGCGCGAAAGCCCTACCAGAAACCGGCAGTGCGCTTCGAGCGGGTTTTTGAAACCAGTGCGCTGGTCTGTGGCAAGGTTCAGACCACGCAACGTCAATGCCACCAAAATCGAAAGAATTCATGAGCGAGGAGGCTACAGCGAATGGTGGCGTGGCCGTTCCGGCCATGAACTCAAACGGGCATAATGCCCGTGTCATCCCCTGCGGCATTACTCCTCGAGAAACAATTGGTTGTGAGTTGGCGGCGGAAGTACTCCGTACCTTCGGGGAACTGCGCCTGCAAGCCACGGGCTCAAGCATGCTGCCCGCCGTGTGGCCCGGTGACATCTTGACCGTCCGCAGCCACGCCGCCGCAGAGCCGCTCCCAGGTGATATTGTCGTTTTTAAACGCGACGGCAGGCTTGTCACCCACCGCGTGGTGGAAGTCCGAGATCCGAAGTCCGAGGTCCGAATCCCCAACCCCGAATCCCGAATCCCGACTCCGGTGCCCCGAATCGAATTCGTGACCCGCGGCGATAGAGTGCGACAAAATGACGCTCCGATTTCCAGCCATGAGTTGCTGGGCCGGGTTGTCGCGCTGAAGCGGGGCTCGCGGACCCTCGTCCCACATCGGTCCCCGGCCAGCCGCTTAGCCTCATGGATTCTCCGCCACTCGGATTTCGCCACCAGGGTGGTGGTGAAGTGCAGGATCTAGGATTTAGGAGTTTGGCATGATTTAGGATTAGCGGGGATTTGTGGTTTATCCACAATCTAGGGTTTGGGAATGGCAACAAGATTCTTCCTTTCTTCTCTCAGGGCAGAGGGTGAACTATAATCGAATACTTACGGCATTCCGCCAAAGAGAGGGCGGAGGGTCCTGTCTTGAGTGCGCTCAAGGAAGGGAGAGGTAGCGAGGGTACAGGTGATAGGGGACTGGGGAGAGCGGTTCTTCCTTCCCGAATCCCGAGTCCCGTGTCCCGTTTCCCGAACCCCGATCTTTTCACCATGCTTTCGCCCACATTGATTGGCACATACGACGTTATCATTGACATCGGCGAGATCCCGATCCTTGTCCGTACGGATAACGCGGATTTCGCGAATATGCTCGCGTGCCGCTACGGCGAATTTGTGGCTTCGAACGCGCCAGCCGCCGCGGTGGAGCTTGAGATCAGGTTGGTAGAGCCGGGACACGGGATACGGAACTCGGGGCACGGGAATCGGGATTCGGGCCCCGGACTTAGCACCCCGGACCCCGGACTTCAGACCCCGGAATCAGACGAATACGACCAAGACCTGAGCGTGCGATTGGAGTCCGGACGCTGGGTGATGGAGCGGGGCGACTTCCGCGCGGAATGGGATCCCGAAACTCACCAGGGCTGGGTGCGCCAGACCGCGAACCCTTACTCAATTGATGGGGTGCTGCGCATTCTGCACTCCCTCATGCTGGCCCGCACCGGCGGCTTCCTGGTGCATGCGGCAAGCGCCGTGCGCACCGGCCGGGCGTTTGTGTTTGCGGGTGTGTCCGGCACGGGAAAAACCACCATTTCAAGATTGGCCCCACCCGACGTGACGCTGCTCACCGATGAGATTACGTACCTGAGGCCGGAAGAGCAGGTCACCGGCTACAGATTACAGGTTGCAGGGAACGGCGGACAGGGTTCAGGCGTGAGGCGCGGAGAACAGGTGTCAGGTGCCGGGCGCCAGGAGCCAGGAGTCAGGGGAGACCGGGGTGGGGAATCGCAAATCGCGGATTCCAAATTCAAAATCACAAATCTCGGACCACAAATCTCAAATCCCCAATCCCAAACCTTGAATCCCGAGTCCCGAATCCCGAACTCCGATACGGGAATCCCGAATCCCGAATCCCGAATCCAGAACCCCGAGTCCCGTGTCGCAAATTCCGAACCCCTGTCACCTGTCACCTTTGACCTGTCACCTGCTTTCTCTGCCTTCGGCACGCCCTTTGCGGGCGAACTGGCTCGCATTGGCCAAAAAGTTCGAGCACCACTGGAAACGCTGTTCCTTTTGAAACAAGGTCCGGAGAACCTGATTGAACCAGTCAGCGAGGGCCAGGCCGTGCGAGAGTTGATGCGCCACGTGCTATTCTTTGCACACGACGAGGAGCTGGTGGGAATGATTTTCCAGACTGTTTGCGATTTTGTGCGGCGCGTGCCGGTCCGGCGGCTGGTGTTTACGAAGGATGCAAGCGTGTGGGAGTTGATCGGATGAGTCCACTCTACGTTGCCCGCAGCCGAGAAATCGCCGCTCGCGAGCTGGACGGTGAAATGATGATCATGTCCGCCCGCGATTCGACGCTGTTCAACCTGAACGAGCTGGGCACCATCATCTGGCAGGCGGCAGACGGCGCGACCTCGCTTGAGGACATCGTAGCCGAGAGGGTTTGCCTGGAATATGCCGTGGAGCGAGCCGAGGCCTTCAAGGACGCGGAGGCTTTCGTCCGGGAGCTGGCTGACCACGGAATCATGCTCCTTTCCGACCAGCCCATATCCGACCCTGCCACGACATCCAAGGAGCAGGCATGAGCACTCTGATGCAGGAGATGAACGAACGGGCGCTCAAGGCGGGTGTGCCCTTGGGCGTCCAGTTCGATGTGACGTACCGCTGCAACGAGCGCTGCGTTCACTGCTACCTGGACCACGACGATCACGGCGAGATGAGCGCCGCGGAGATCATGGACGTGCTCGACCAACTTGCCTACGCCGGCGTTTTCTTCCTCACTTTTAGCGGTGGCGAAGTCTTCATGCGCAGGGACTTTTTCCGCATCCTGGAATACGCCCGCTCCCTGCTCTTCTGCGTCAAGGTGAAAACCACCGCCTTCATGGTTCGGGAGAAAGAGGCGGACCGGCTCAGGGATCTGGGATTGGAATCGGTGCAAGTCAGTATCTACTCGCATCGCCCTGAGCAGCATGATGCTATCACCAAGCTGCCGGGCTCACTCAATCGGTCCGTGGCTGGGATTCGATTGCTCCGTGAGCGCGGGGTGAAGGTGATTATCGCCAACGTACTGATGCGGCAAAACCTGCAAGACTATTCCGGAGTGGTGGCGCTGTCCAAAGAATTGGGAGCTACATACACGATCGATCCCACCATCACCCCCATGATGGACGGCGACCGCTCAATCCTCAGCCTCGGAATCAGCCAGACGGACCTGCAACAGGTCTTCCGAACCCCCGAGCTCATCGGCAACGTGGAGGAATTCTGCGCTCCGCCCCCCGCTGTGGAGGACGGTGACAGGGATGGCCTCCCGTGCAGCGCCAGCCATACTTTTTGCTACATCTCTCCTTACGGAGATGTTTACCCGTGCGTGCAGTTCCCCCTGCCCACAGGCAACCTACGCGAGCAAAGGTTCCTCGATATTTGGAAATATTCACCGCAAATGAACGACGTCCGCTCCATTCGTGGCCGAGACCTGCCCACCTGCTCGAGCTGCTCGCACCTGGGCACCTGCACCCGCTGCCCGGGGTTGGCCTACATGGAAGGGAACATGCGTGGGCCCTCGACGCAAGATTGCGAAACGTCGTTTGCCCGTACAGGCATCCCCTCCGCCAACATGCTGGCCAAAGCCGCGGCTGGCCTAAGCCGTTCGGGAGGCGCGCGCCTGGTGCAGATTAGCGGCCTGCAGCAGCCCTCCACCCCTGTCTTGCAGTTCGTCAAATAGCGTCCCACCTCCATTGAAGCAATAAAAGACCCCTAACTTTACCACCGAGGCGCTGAGGCGCAGAGAAAAGGCTATTTGTTTTCAAATCCCTGCGCCTCCGCAGGGAGAAGCGTAAGCGTATGGTCTTGGCCGTCTAGCGGTAGTTTACTGCGAAAGTTGTTTCGCAGTGGGCATTTGAAATCTTAATTTTTTGGAAACAAAGCCTTTGTTGGCGGTTTCGTTTCGGTGATTGTGTATTACCCTACTATTTGTCACGACTGTCTCCACAATCGTCAACTATTATGCTTGAAAAATAGCTTCTTCTTGTTGTATGTGTTTCCCTACCATGGCCTCGCTCATCGCCAAGCGCAAGAAAAACAAACTTTACTACTACGTCGTCGATAGCGCCCGCGTTCAGGGCCGCCCTCGCATCGTCCACCAAGCCTATCTGGGCAGTGCCGAAAAGGTTGCCGCCCTGCTCAAGGAGCGCACCGCACCGCTCCCCCTCTCCGCCTCCCGCTGCGAGTTGGGTCTCCCCGGAGCCCTCTGGCTGGCCGCTCAGCAATCCCGCGTCCTCGCCTTGCTACAGTCCCTGTGGGGACCGCCCCGCTCCGGTCCCTCCCCGGCGCACTACCTGTTGCTGGCGGCGATTCATCGCCTCTGCTCCCCCGGCCCCAAGACTGCGGTGGCCGACTGGTATCAGCAGACCATTCTCTCTCCCCTTTGGGGCTTCGAGCCCGAGCGCTTCTCTTCCCAAGCCTTCTGGGACAGCTTCGAGCCACTCCTGCCGGAGAAGCAAGCGGGGGAGCAAAGCGAAGAACACGATCCGCTGGAAGAAGCACCAGTCCGCCTGCTCGGGCTGTGGAAGGGAAAACAGCTCCTCAGCCGCCGCTTGCTGGCTTATGACACCACCGACTTTCACCCCTTCATTGCCAGCACCAACGCCCGCAACACGGTGGCGCAACGCGGCCATAACAAGCAGGGCCGGCACCCTCTTCGTCAAGTGGGCCTGAGCGATGTGCTCGATGGGGAATCCGGCTTGTCCGTGTGCCATCACGTTTATCCCGGCAACATCGCCGACGCGGAGGAATTCCCCGTGGTCCTGGAACGCATCCGCTGTCTCCTCGCTCGCCATGCGATTCCGCCCGAGACGGTCACTTTGGTTTTCGACAAGGGCACGGCGGCGCTGGCCAATACCGTGTTGCTGAAAGAGGCGGGTTTAGGCTGGATCTCGGCGTTGCCCTGGAACCAGGCCCCGGCGGAGTTCCGCCAGCGTCCCGTAGAAGCCTTACCGGCTTGCCGCAGCGCCCAACCGGGTGTGCAAGCGGTCGCAGAGAAGTTGCTGGTGCACGGGGAGGAATCCCTGTGCGTCTTGAAATACTCAGCCTCTTTTGCCGCCGAGCAACTGCACAGCGTGTCGGCCTCGTTGAGCAAGGTGCTGGCGGCACTCAAGCGGTTGGCGGTAGAGATGGCGCGCCCCGCCCACCGACTCTCCGAAGCCAGCATTCCGACGAAGATCCGCCGTTGGTTGTCGGCCCCCTTCCTCTCCGACCTGGTGCACTATCAGATTCTGGACGAATCGGGCGGAAGGCGCCTGATGTTTCAGGTCGATCACGCCGCTCTGCAGAAACTGGTGACGCATCGCTTAGGCCGCACGCTGCTGGTCACCAACCGCCTCGATTGGACCGCCGAGCAGGTGGTCGCGGCCTACGCCGGCCAGCAAGCGATCGAGCAAGTTTCTCGGGGCCTCCAGGAAGGCGACGGGCTGAAGTGGCAACCCCTGTATCATTGGACCGACAGCAAGATCCGCGTGCATGCTTTCTCCTGCCTGCTGGGCCTCTCCCTGCTGCATTACGTTCACCGCCAAGGCCAGTCCTTCTGGCCCTCGATCACCGTCGAAGAGCTGCAGAAAGAGTTAGAACAAATCCAGCAGTTCGTGCTCTTGTACCCTGCCCAGGGTCCAGGCCCTTATCGCACCGCCACCATCCTCTCCACCCAGAGCCTCATCCAAAAAGGCCTGGCCGAAACCCTGGGCTTGCCACAACTCGCTACTGCCCCACGTGGGTAATACAGCCCTCTCATGGCAACTCCATGAGAACTCAACGACATCCCGATTTTTTTAGCCCTTTCGCAGTAAACTACCGCTAGACGTGTTTGGTGTTAGTGGGCATTCTTCCAAGTGGACACTCTGGTTGTGTCCACTTGGAGGTCTGATGGATGCTTCTAAACCCGCAGTAATTGATGCCGTTTCCTCCCGTAAGGCACCTCCCACAGCCAAGAGGCAGCACCGCAGTCCTGAGCTGAAGCGCCAAATCGTGGAAGAGACTTTGGCGCCGGGTGCGTCGGTCGCTCGTGTGGCGCGGGCGCGCGGTGTGAACGCCAACCAAGTGTTCGCTTGGCGGTGCCGGGATCAGCAAGAGCTGCTGAAACCCGGGAAGGGTGCAACGCCCGGATTGTTGGCGGTTCGCGTGTCGGGGGCGGGAGCGGACCGCAAAGATCCGCAGACACCGCGAACCCTCTCCGGCATGATTCAGGTGGAGCTTCCGAAGGGGCAACTGCGACTGACGGTGTGCGTGGATACGGAGACCCTGCGGGTGGTTCTGGAGGCGCTGCGGGGATGATCGGGCTGTCGGCAGGGACGAAGATCTGGATTGTGGCGGGCGTGACGGACATGCGGCGCGGGTTTGTGGGACGGAGCGGGAGGGTGCAGACGGCGCTGGAGGAGAATCCGTTTTCGGCGCAGGTGTTTGTGTTTCGCGGGCGACGCGGCGACCTGATCAAAGTCCTCTGGTGGGAGGGGGACGGGCGGTGTCTATTCGCCAAGCGGCTGGAGCGTGGCCGCTTCATCTGGCCGCAGGCCAGCCGTGGCGTGGTCTCTCTGACGCCCGCACAGCTCTCCATGTTGCGGGAAGGAATCGATTGGCGACGTCCGGCCCGCAGCTATGCGCCACAGATGGCGGTGTAAGTCAGGGGTGTCAGTCAGGGCCTTCTCTGGTTGCATATATTTGTCGCGGATATTGCATTTTCGTATGTTTTCTTCTTGCCTATCAAAGAATATCTGGCATACTGCGGGCACGATGACCGCGCGCGCCGCCCTTCCGGATCTCGACACGCTCAACCCCGAAGCCTTGAAGGCTCTCATCCTCGCGCAACAGCGAACGCTCGCCGGGCAAGAGGAAGAGATTCTGGTTCAGCGCGAGCAGCTTCACGCCAAAGACGAACAGCTGGCCTGGCGCCAAGCCGAGATCGAACGCTGGCAGTTGCTGATCGCCAAGCTGCGGCGGATGTAGTTCGGGCGTCGGTCGGAAAAGCTGGAACGGCAGATCGAGCAGTTGGAGTTGCAGCTGGACGAGTTGGAAAGCGCGCAGGCGGAGACCACGGTTGCTTCCCCAACGCGCGAGGTTACAGAGCGCGCTGCGGATGGCGGAAAGCCCAGGCGGCGACCGCTGCCGGCTCATCTGCCGCGCGAGGTGCGCAACATTGTTCCGCAGGAAGCAAGCTGTCCGGATAGCGGTGGCGAGTGGAAGGCTTTGGGGGAAGATGTCTCGGAGATGCTGGAATACGTGCCGGCCCACTTCCAAGTGATCCGGCAGGTGCGGCCGAAGCTCGCCTGCTCGCGCTGCGACAAGATCGTGCAGGCGGAAGCGCCGAGCCGTCCGATCGCACGGGGCCTGGCAGGACCGGGGTTACTGGCGCACGTGCTGGTGTCAAAGTACGGCGACCACCTTCCTTTGTACCGCCAGGAAGAGATTTACGCGCGGGAAGGCGTGGAACTGGAGCGCGCCACATTGGCGGACGGGGTGGGCGGCGCGAGCCAGTTGCTGGCCCCGTGGGTGGAGGCGCTACGGCGTCACGTGAGGAGTGCGGCGAAGCTGCACGCCGACGACACCCCGGTGCCAGTCCTAGCGCCCGGCCTGGGAGAAACGAAAACGGGGCGACGGTGGACCTATGTTGGTGATGACCGGCCCGCCGGGGACGCCACGCCACCGGGGGTGTGGTTCGCCTACTCGCCCGATCGCAAGGGCGAGCATCCCCAAGGTCACTTGATCCCCTTCGCGGGCACGCTGCAGGCGGATGGCTATGCGGGGTTCGATAACGTGTATGAGACCGGACGCATTCGAGAGGCCGCCTGCTGGGCGCACGTTAGAAGAAAATTCTACGATCTTCACAGGTTGCTCACCAATCGCCGGCTGCGCACGAAGCTCTCGAACGGATCGCCGCTCGGTACGCCATTGAGAGTGAGATCCGCGGGCGTCCGCCCAACGAGCGGCAACAGGTCCGGCAGGCCCGCGCCAAGCCTCTGCTGGCCTCGTTGCGCGACTGGTAGAAAACTGTTTGACCAAGCTGTCGCAGAAATCGGATACGACGGCAGGGGTGAAGTATGCGCTGGGCCGCTGGGAGGCGCTGACGCGCTACGCGGAGGATGGCGGCCTGGAGATCGACAACAATGCCGCCGAACGAGCGCTGCGTGCCGTCGCTCTGGGACGCAAGAACTACCTTTTTGCAGGTTCCGACGCGGGCGGTGAGCGCGCCGCCGCCCTCTACAGCCTGATCGGCACGGCGAAATTGAACGGCCTCGAGCCGGAGAGCTATCTGCACGACGTGCTCTCACGCATCGCCGACCATCCCATTAACCACATCGACGAGTTGCTACCCTGGAACGTCGCCGCACCAGGCGGTGACCACCGCTCCGACCGGAAATAACAATCCCTGCGTCCCAAGTGTCCACCAGGATCTACAAGTGGACACCTACGTCCACATATCACCTGTCAAGACGGCCGACTTCAGACGCTTACACCGCCGAGGCGCTGAGGCGCAGAGAAAAGGCTATTTGTTTTCAAATCCCTGCGCCTCCGCGCCTCCGCAGGGAGAAGCCGCCCTGTGCCGAGGTAAACTTGCCGCTTCAGGTCATCTTGCGGAAAAGCGAAACCACTGCCGCAAACGACCAAAGCCGGCCGCCAGAAACAGCCAGGACCACTTGCAGGCCAAGCGCAGTGGGCGGAGCAGAAAGTAAAGAAAGTCGAGAGAAGCGGGCAGATGGAAGAACACCTGGTCGGCTTGCCTGGCGACGAAGAACATTTCCGCGAACCAGCGCAACCTTTCTGAGGGCCGCTTTAGGAGCTTGGGGTAGAAGAGAGGCGCGTTCCATGATTCAGAGGGGTTGAGGGAATTCGGAAAGAGCTGGACTCCGGCCGGGAGCGCGACGGCAGAAAAGTTGGGGGGCGCCGGCGTTCCGAACAGCGCTGTGCACACCGCAAGCGTTGACCCCACCACCAAGTCGAGGTCAAAGCGCTCGGCCTTCTCTCGCACCCACTGCCAATCGATGGATGCTGATACACATAGATCGTGGATGTCCGCGACCCACTTGAGAGTCTGCCATTTGTGATAGGCGACATGGCCAGCCAGGTACAGGAAATCCCACTCGGGTGTCAGACTGTAGGCCTTGACTCCGAAAAAGTCTCGCGGGCGAGCCAGAGACCACAGGTCCTGCATTGCTTCCGCGTCCTTTGACGAGTGCTGGAGAAGCGTCCAATGAAGTTCCAGGAAGTAGGAAAGGCTCCCTTTATAAGCTAGCAATGGGGAATCGGCGCTGGCGTGGAACTGATGATTAAGAAAGAAATCCTCGGTGAACGGACTGGTATAGCCCTGGGCGAGAAGCAGTCGGCGGGCGAGCAGGGCTTCGCTGGCCGGAACCAGAATATCAATGTCAGAACAGAAGCGAAAGGCGGGATCGCCATAAAGCGACTCTGCCAGCGCGACGCCCTTGAGTGGGAGAACGCGGATGCCAGCCTCGCTTAGGAATCGAAGTACTCGCGTCAGCTCAGAGACAAAAAGCATATTGCGAACAGCGTTGACGCGGAAATCAGCCTTTAGCTTGGCCTGCACCTCGCTTGGGACGCCTTGAAATTCTAATGTCCGGAGACTCCGGTAAAGCAGAGGGAGGACTTGATGCTCTTCGGCTCGCTTCAGCAAGGGGGGCCACCGGAGAGGACCCGCAAGCAATTCCAACGCCCGCGCCCGCACGTCGGGTGAGAGTTGCCCGCGAGCAAGCAGTAGACAGAGTTGATCCTCCGGAGAGAGGTCTTGAGGCATGGCTCCTCAGAAATGACTTAGCGTCTCGCAGATCTTCGCCCAGCGAATGCCCCCATTAAACCCCAGCAGGCTCAACGGGGCAGGCCCACCAGGCTGAAACCTGCCAGGATTCCGGCATGAGGAAACAAGAAGGCAATCTAGGCATGCTCCAGCAAAGCCGCCCGCCTGCCCATCAGGGGGTAAGTGATGAGCAGCAGTTGCGGGTCATGCCCGAGAAGTCGCGGCAGCTCGTGGGTACCAACAGCGTCGCCAGGATATCGGTCAAAGTGGTTTTTCCCGCCCCAATCGGCCCCAGAAATCCCAACACCTTCCCCTCCTGAACTTCCAGATTGACACCCTACAGGACGTTTGAAAGAGCTGCACTTTGGGCCCCGTCCTCGAAGAGTCTCCGCAAGTACTCGCCAAAGGCAAATGACTTGTTAAATCCTCGATTGAAACGACCGCACGTCGCACGTTGAATAGCTCCCAATCATGAGAGCCTTGCAGTTTAGAGAGTCCTGCCCGTTCACTACCGCCTGGGTCTAACGGCGAAGCCCAGAAATGTGTTGATCAATCAAGGAACCTTGTGTTCAACTTCTTGACGGTCGTGGGTGGAACGCCACCAGTGATCAGGATCGTTGGGACCAGAAGCATCATAGCGCAGAATGGCCTGAGGTGATACGCCACGACTATGCACTGGACCCTCTTGATGCTCTGTGCGTGGACGGGGGAGGTCCATCAAACCGGGGAATGTGGGGAATGTAGTCTCGAAACACAGGGCGCAATCTCGGGCGTTATTCTGGGTCCCATTAACTATCCGATCGGCTACCGTCCGGATTTCTGGAATGTCTTGAAACTTACTGCGAACAAAGGCCACTTGTTGTAGACATCGTGACCAACACGGCACAACCGATCCCCTACACACGTTGGGCGCGTGCAAATGAGTGGCCGCCCCAGGAGACTTGTACGGCATGTCTGCTAACTTATTGGGGCGCCAGCTTGATGAATTCCTCAGCTCCGGGCGCAAGCTGGCGATCGAGAGTCGTATAATTCACGCGGTAGAGACCAAATTTCGGAGCAAAGCCGTCCACCCACTCGAAATTGTCAACGAACGACCAAAAGAAATAGCCCTTGACCGGTACGCCCTCAGCGATTGCCCGGGAAACAGCATACGCGTGCGCTCGGATGAATGCGGCCCGTTTCGTGCCGGCCGCATCAGGAAGGCCGTTCTCCGTGATATACAAAGGAAGTTTATAGCGAGTCCATACCGATTGAAGCAGCGATAACAAACCTTCGGGATAAATCTCCCATCCGAGATCCCCCTTTGGACCGGGTCCTTCGCGTATCTGCAGAAAGCCTCGGGAGAATGGCGCAAACCTGACCAAGTTTCGATCGTAGTAGTTGGCTCCGAACCAATCCGCCGAGCCCAGAAGTCCGGGCAACGGCTCGTCATAAGACGCAGACGAATCAGCAGGTCGATTAACCGCGTTCAAATAGCTGTTTGACGCCACGGTGTTTGAGGACGCCGCGCTGGAGAGGTTGAATCTGATCCGGCCAGACTTAATCGAATCGTAGAAGGCCCAGTTATCTTCGTCGGCCTGTCTCGTTGTGGCGACCCAATCCGGTAGCGACCAGCGTGAAGCAGGCTGATAGTCAGTGAGGCTAATGGCTACACCTATTCTTGCTGCCGGATCGTGCTTGCGGATGACCTGGGACGCCAAGGCATGGGCGCGGAGGAGACCCGCGAATGCCTTCGCCGCTTCGACGGCCGACCTCTGTTGGGGCGGGTAGTTCCCTGCAATGTATGCATGATGCACATGATAATTGGGCTCGTTGATGGTGCACCACACGTGCACATCTGGTCCCAGCCGTGCGGCCGCCTCTCCAGCGAAGTGGACGAACCGCTCCGGAAAGTCGAGCGCGGTCAATCCTCCCCTGTCAGCCATCCACACTGGGAGCGTGTAGTGCAGGAGGGTCACCATAGGCGTGATGCCGTTCTGACTGAGAAGATGCATCCATTCGATATAGCGAGTCCACGCGGGCTCATCCCATTTCCCTTTGACCGGCTCCACGCGACTCCATTCGATCGATAGCCGTATGGCGTTTGCGCGCAGCGCCTTCATCAGCACGACGTCCTGCGGGAACCGGTTCCACATATCGTCGGCCCGGCCACTTCTCTCGCCACTTGTAATCGCACCAGGTTGCTCTTCGAACCGCGTCCAATCGTTGTGCTGTCCTCCCTCGACTTGATGGGCAGCAATGGCAGTGCCCCAGAGGAAGCCCCTTGGCCAAGAGGGAACAAACTGAGTCAATTCCGCAGCCGTGAAAACAGGCGGTAGTTCGCGGCTGAGCCAGACGCAGAGTGTCAGCCAAGCAACAGACAGAATCATGGCGACGCACAAAATCGCTTTTCCGAACGTTTTCAGCCGAGAACCACAGAGGGGCGCGGGGGAACTTCGAGCGCCGCGGACAGGAACTTCCGCAGGTCGAGTCACTTTTCCGGAATCATCTTTCATTCGCATCATCATACTGTTTATCCAGAATTTCTGTTCTCATTAACTGGGCGGCCGCTAACGTACACGCGACCGGCTCCGAATGCAAGGATCAGTCAGGTGCACCGCGGCTTTCGGAGAAGTGCAAAGCCGCGCGGCTGTCGGTTTCCAGGTTTGGGATGATCAATCCTGGGCTATTGGGCTTGGCATACAGGTTGCTTAAGGTGCTCGTGGTGGGAGTTTCCAGGTTCCGGACAGCGCCCATCGGGATACCCAGCCCTTCCAATACCATCCGATCGTATTCCTGCAAAGTAATGTGATGAATCCCGGTACTGGCGCATGCTTCATCGGCTACATCTCGTTGGTCGTTGAGCAACCGCACTCCCGGCGCCCACCCCTCCCGATAGATTTCTGCGGCTTCCTTGGCGCGGAAGGGTACTCTGCCGCTGAGAACGGCAATCGAACGCGCAGGGTCGAGGGCGACGTCAACGATGTGTTTGCTGGCTTCTGAATTACCACCCAAGAGATTGGCGACACGCGCAGCGACCACCGCGCCTCTTGGTTTCACTAAAGTACAGAAGGGAACGCAAGGGGCAAAGGCATGGCCTAACGGGGCACGCTGGTATATTGGCGCCACTCCGCACATCTGCCCGAAATACTCGCTTCACCCAGGGTCAAAGCGGGTTCTGCTGACTCTTCGTGGCGGCTCGAAATGCTGCCAGATTGCTCGCGTTAATCACGTTGGTGCCGGTATCCACGCGCGTCGGCAGGGGTGAAGCGGGCGCCGTCTGCCAGTCCTTGAACTCGTGCACGACATTGTGGTGCAAGTCGTCGAGGAAACGCAGGCCGTAGAACGCCATCGTGTAGGGCTTCTGTCCGATCGTCAAGGAGATCACTTTTTGCTGGATGAAATCGAGTGTCTCCGGGTTCCGGTCCATGGCGACGACCGGAACCTTGCCAATCAAGTCGTACCGTTGCACCATCTCGCCCGCGGCCGGGCCGCCCGATGCCTCCAAGCACAGGATGCCGTCGACGGGTTCCTTGGTTTTAAGCAAGTCGGAGAGCAAATCAACCGCCGTGCGCCGATCGCCTTGGTCGTCGAGCGTGTGCGAGATCTTGATGCCGGGGTATTTCGCAAAAACTTCCTGCGCGCCGCGCAGGCGTTCCTCCACGTTGAGCTGGCCGGGAACCGTGATGACCACCAACCGCCCTTTGCCGTTCATCAAGGTCGCGATTTGTCTTCCGCTTTCCATGCCCGCTTGGCGGTTGTCCGTACCGATATAAAGGATCCGCTTGGAATCGGGCGCGTCCGTATCCAGCGTGATCACGGGAATTCCCGCGCCGATGGCCTCGTTGATAGCGGCGTTGAAAAGCTCCGGGCGCGCCGGCGACACCAGAATTCCCGTAGGGTGTTGCGCCGCCGCTTCCTTGAAGACTTTCAGTTCTTCCTCGGGCGAATAGTATACGGGCCCTCGGAAGGCTGCCTTCACACCCAATCCGCGCGCGGCGTCCTCGAATCCCGCCCCCGCATCTTGCCAGTACTCAAGCTTGATATTCGCGGACACTAAGATGTATTTCTCTGTCTCTTGGTGAAGAGGCTTCTGACACGAGGCCGAAAATGCCGCGACCAGAAGCATCCCCATGGAAATCACAATCGCATGACGCTGTCTCATGGCCACCCTCCTCGCTCTTGGTGTACCTCTCTAGCAGAGAGCGAAATGACGTGAAATCTCCATCTGAACTTTTGTTGCAAAATGGAAAGGTATCACAAAGTGTTCCCATTTGTGAGGCAAAATAGGGAGGGTAAAGTAGGAGTTTTCGCCTCTCGTCTTTGAGCATTGCCTCCGGCTACGATCTTGTGCCCTTGTAGGGCGCGCAAAAACAAGCCCGCAATGGCAGCCCGCCCCTGACAATACGAATAGCCCCCCCGTCATCCACGTTCAGAATGATAGCACTGAAGATCGCTCCCTCCATTGTTTAGCGTACGCATGAGGCTGGGCCTTTCGCCTGCCGCCTCCTGCCTTCTGGCCCCGACCCGCCGTGAGAAATCCTGGCTAGCATATCGTTTCACTAAAACATGTTCATATTATGTCATCAAAGCGTCGAACCTCTTCCAGCGATGAACCACGGGTGCGGCGTTAATTTCGGAAACCCCCAGCAGGATTCGAGCCCGCAGCTCCTCCCACGATTGCACGCGAAGGTGCCGCAAGAAGGTTCGCGCCATTTTGCCGAAAAGGGTCTCCACCATGTTCAGCCAGGAGCCAGGGGTGGGCGTCAGTAGGTATTTGAACCGATTGGGACGAGTGGCCAAATAGGCCTGCGTCTGCCTGGAAAGGTGCGCCGAGTGATG
>JBEKLF010000012.1:0-70977 GCA_050010335.1 Terriglobia bacterium | reverse complement strand
CGGTGGTTTCGGCAACGACGGCTCGCGCTTTCGAGACGAGTTTCCAATCGATGTGTCGTGGTCTTGACATGCCGCGATTGTATCATTTTTAGTCTCATCTTGAAAGCGAGCTAGAATAAAAGCCCCTGATTACTTTCATTATACACGCCTTTCTCTTCCGGCGGGCGCCCCGCTGGCGTTCGCAGTTGGTCAAATTGGGTGCTCTTGGCCGTAGTCTATAACCAACGGCTTTTGATTCAAAAGGTTCCGGCGTTCATACATCTCTTCTCGCCATTGGACATGAGAAGACCCAAGGTGAGGAATCTTGCCCAATCGTTCAATCGTTCGGACATTTCGTCCAATCGGACCGCCCTCCTCGAAAGGATGGTCTTTCGGTTGCTAGCTCCTCCAGGGTATGAGCCATAGTGCGAAGTTAAGCCGAAGGAAGTTCATGCAAATCACCGCCGTTGCCACGGCGACCGGTCCCATGGTGGCGTGCATCGGCTCCGTGAGTCCCTGGCGCTGCTTGCACGAAGATGAGGCGAAGACGCTGGAGGCGATTTGCGACCGAATCATCCCTACTGACCAGGACCCGGGAGCCGCGTGGGCGGGAGCGGTAACTTTCATCGATCGGCAACTGCTGGGCCCATACCGGCGGCTGCGTAAGACGTATCAGTTGGGCCTCGCTGGCACCAACGGAACCAGTCTCGCGATGTTCGGCAAAACCTTCGTGGCGCTCACTCCCCCGCAACAAGACAGTGTGCTGCAAAGCATGGACAAAGGTCAGGCGTGCGGAGAATGCTGGAAACAGGTTTCCGCCAAGTCGTTCTTCGACCTTGTGGTCAGCCACACGATGCAGGGGTTCTACGGTGACCCGCGTCACGGCGGCAATCGCGATCGGGTGAGTTGGAAGATGCTGCGACTGCCCTACCCACCGGTGCGGGGGAGGATAGTGGTTAATGGTTAGTGGAGGGTTTGTTGGCGGGTAACGGCTAACTAGATGCAAGCGGCCATTAGCCACTTTTTGAATCAGATGACACTTCCACGAGTTAACGCGGTGATCGTCGGCGCAGGAGCGGGCGGCGGGATCGTGGCCAAAGAGCTCGCGCAAGCCGGCCTGAGCGTGGTGTTGCTCGAGCGCGGCAAATGGTACACGGCCTACGATTGCCGCAAGGACGATTTGCGGAACCAGCGAACCTCCGTGTTGGGATGCGCGTTTGGACCTGACGACGACCATTACCGGCGTGTGGTGGTGGACGCCGATGGCCAGGAGCGCGTCGTTTTGCCGAGCGACGGCGCTTACAACAACAATGCCGCATGCGTGGGCGGTGGCACCTTCAGCTATGGCGCCATGGCCTGGCGCTTTCTCGAAAAAGACTTCCGCCTACGTTCAACTTACGGTGCGGTGGCGGGCAGTACGCTGGACGACTGGCCCATCACTTACCAGGACCTTGAACCCTACTACAGCAAGGCGGAATGGGAAATCGGCGTTTCCGGAGACGACACCGACAACATTTTCAAAGGGCCGCGCAGCCGGCCCCTCCCCATGCCGCCCTTGCCGCCGAGCCGCGAGCACGTGATTCTAAAGGCTGCCGCTGAGCGGCTGAAACTCCACCCCTTTGATATCCCCATGTTGCGCAACACGGTCCCCTACAATGGCCGGGGTGGGTGCATGCGCTGCCGCTGGTGCGTCGGGTTTGCCTGCGAAGTTGACGCCAAGTGCGGCACGCACAATACGGTGATCCCGCGCGCCCTTTCCACTGGCAATTGCACTTTGCGCACGGAATGCGTGGCCAGGAAAATTGTGACCAACGATCAGGGCCGGGTGACGGGGGTCGAGTACTTCGACGAGCGCGGGCACCTGCAAGAACAGCCCGCTGACTTCGTGGTGGTCTCCGCCTCGGCCACGGAATCGCCGCGCCTGCTGCTCAACTCCAAGAGCCGCTTCTTTCCCAGCGGCCTCGGCAATCGCTACGACTGGGTGGGGCGCAACTTGATGGGGCACGCTTACTCCGGCGCTTACGGATTGATGGAAACAGACACGTACGACGACCTCGGGCCCGGAGCTTCTATCGCCATCTGTGACTACAACCACGGCAATCCCGGATTGGTGGGCGGGGCGATGCTTTGCAATGAGTTCATCCGGCTGCCCATCCACCTCGCCTCCGTCTCCCCGCCGGGCGTACCACGCTGGGGCGCAGCGCACAAGGACTTCATGCGTAAGTTCTTCAAGCGGTGCATGGCGGTGCAGGGCCCCGTGCAGGAGATGCCGGTCTTCCAAGCGCGGGTGCGAGTGGATCCGCGCGTCGTGGACGATTGGGGAATTCCGGTGGTTCGCCTTTCGGGCTCCCGGCATCCCCAGGACATTGAAGTAGGGAAGTACATTTCGGGAAAAGCCGCAGCTTGGTTGAAGGAAGCCGGCGCCACCGTAACGTGGCCGAAACTTCCCGGCAAGGGCTTGAGCGGCGGCCAACACCAGGCCGGAACCTGCCGCATGGGCAACGACCCCAAGACTTCGGTGGTAAACCGCTACTGCCAGGTGCACGATGTTGCGAACCTATACGTTGTTGATGCCAGCGTGCACGTTACGAACGGCGGGTTCAATCCCGTGCTGACCCTTATGGCTATCGCCTACATGGCCTCGCAACATATGGTCGAGACCTGGGAGGGCACACAAATGCGGGGATAGCCGGTGGCGAAGTTCGAAGAGCCGCCATTTCCGGTTTACAGAGTCCGCTAGATTCCGACGGAGACTTGGTATCGGCCTTTCCTTCATAAGGTGCCGCGCGAAGAAGACAGAAAACGGAATTCATGATGCCGAACCAACCGAGAAAATCCTACCGCCTGAAAATCCTCTTGATTGCGCTGGGAGTGGCAATTCTGGCCTTCCCCGGCGCCAGTATCTACTACGAATACTCCGGCGGGAAAGCCTGCGCACGCTGTCACGAGATCTGGCAGCCCTACTCCGACTGGCACGCCTCGACGCACCGCAACATTCCGTGCGGCGACTGTCATGGCAACGTCTTTACGCTGGAAGCGGGCTTCCACATTAACAACATGCGCCGGGTGTTCAACCATCTCAGTGGTGACGTCCCGGAACAAGTCCGACTGCAAACGCGCGATGTGTTCCGCGTAACCGAGCGGTGCCAGAAATGCCACCAGCAGGAGTGGGCGGAGTGGGAGTCGGGTCTGCACCACGCTGCGTACAAGGAAGTATTCCTCGATTCCAAGCACAATCATCGCCGCCTGCTGATGGACGATTGCCTGCGCTGTCACGGCACGCACTACGATGGCAGCATTCGCGATTTGGTGACGCCCATTGATACCCAGGGCCCGTGGAAATTACGGGACCCCAAGCTTGCCGACCGGCCCGTCATCGTCTGCTTGAATTGCCACACCCTTCATCACCACGGCAATCCCCTGGCGCGACCAGCAGAAAAGCCATCGACGAGTACGACCCAGGAATTGAGCCGGCCTTCCATCGCGCTCTTCGACCGCAGAGAAATGCAATCCGTCGCCCTGAGCGATCTGCCCTTGCCCACGATGCGTGAGGGGGAACGGGAAGTAAAGACCAGCCGCGACCAGCGGCAGGCGCTCTGCTACCAGTGCCATGGACCGGATGCCACGCGCATGCTCCACACTGGCGACGATCGCACTCCGGTTGGTGTTCATGAGGGCCTCAGTTGCTTCGCCTGCCACCAAAACCACAGCATGCGCACGCATGCCTCCTGCTCCACTTGCCATCCGCGGTTGTCGAATTGCGGTCTCGACGTGGAGACCATGGACACGACTTTCAAATCCACCCAGAGCCCGCACAACATTCATTTCGTAAAATGCACGGATTGCCATACGAAAGGAATTCCCAAGAAACACAGGACGGACGCGCCCGCTAGCCTCACTTCGTCCGCTGGGTAGTTTGCACCGGGGCGCATGTGAAATCTGGGATCTCATATCTGAGATCCCAAACACGATTCTGGCGGCTGAAGCTGAAGTTCCAACCCTAGCTCCGCCCGGCATCAGCCTGCATTGTCCGCATCGAGCTTTCAGCATATAATCTGTTTCCGGCTCCTCCGGTATTTACAGGACCTGCTCGTAGTCCTACCTGCTATGTATCTGATTTACAGCATGCTCTTCTCGGTGGGTGCGATACTGGCAGCGCCATTTTACTGGTGGCGAAAGGGCCGGTCGCAGAAGCGCTGCTACTGGGCTGAGCGCTTGGGGAACATCCCGTTTCAAGAAACCAATCCCGGCGCGATATGGGTTCATGCCGTCTCCCTCGGCGAAACGCTGGCGGTTGCAGGCTTGGTAAATGCAATGCATCAGGCCTTTCCCGAACGCAAAATCTACCTGAGCCACGTGACACCGGCGGGGCGCGAAGCTGGGGAGAAGCGACTGCCCGCGGTCGCCGGCCGCTTCTACGTTCCGTTGGATTGGCGTTGGGCGGCACGGCGAGCGCTGGCTCGCATACGTCCGTCATTGCTGGTGATCGTCGAAACCGAACTGTGGCCCAATCTCTTGCGCGCCGCTCAGGAAGCGGGCGTGCGCGTGGTCATGGTCAACGCGCGCATGTCAAAGCGGTCGCTGCGCGGTTATCAGTTGGCGCGGCCCTTCATGCGGCGGGTGCTGGCCGACGTGGACGAGATTTGTGCGCAGACGGAAGAAGACGCCGAACGATTCCTCCAGCTCGGAGCCCAGCCTGAGCGCGTCAGGATGGTCGGAAATCTGAAATTTGATGCTCAGCCCCCACAACTCGGCGAGTTTGCTCGAGCCTTGAAAGCCGCGCTCCGGCAAGCTCAGCGTGGGCCGGTTTTGGTGGCCGCAAGCACCATGCCCGGTGAGGAACCGCTGGTGCTTCAGGCCTGGGACTCAACTCAGGCGCGGTACCCAAAAGCACTCCTGATCCTCGCCCCGCGCCATCCCGCCCGCTTCGAGGAGGTCAGCCAGGACTTGGCGCAGTCCCAACGCGGCTTCGTTCGCCGAACCACCTTGGGAGTGGAAGAGCAGGCGCTATCAGGGCAACTGGCCTCTACCTCCATTCTCCTTCTAGACACGATTGGGGAGTTAGCGGGAGTTTTCGAAGTTGCCGACTTGGTCTTCATAGGCGGCAGCCTGGTCCCCACCGGAGGGCATAACTTGCTGGAGGCCGCATACTGGTCAAAGGTGATTGCCTTTGGACCCCACATGGAGAACTTCCGCGAAATCGCCAAGCTATTCCTCGACGCGGGGGCAGCCATCCAGGTCCGTAACCCGGAGGAACTCGCCCACGCCACATGGCTGCTGGAGAACAAGGAGGCTCGAGAAAGCTTGGGCGCGAGCGCACGCCACGTTTTGGAGCAGAACTCTGGCGCAACCGCGCGTACGCTCGAAGGCCTTCGCAAATATCTGGACCGGGATGCAGAAGGCCGCAGGCCGCTCTCCCACGAGGTCAAGTGAACCCTCTTTTGCTGCCACTTTCCGCGGGATTCCGCTTCGGCGTCGCGTTGCGCCACTTTGGCTACAAACGCGGCTGGTTCAAAATCCGCCACCTGGCGCAGCCGGTGGTGAGTGTTGGAAACCTCACCGTCGGTGGAACCGGAAAAACGCCTCTCGTGGCATATATCGCCAACCTCCTTTCGCGCCGTGGCTGGAAGCCCGGGATTCTCACTCGCGGGTACGGCCGCAGGAACAAAGCTGAAATGATCGTCGTCCCGCCGGGGGCAGGCCGTCGAGCGGACCCTAAGGAAACCGGCGACGAGCCTGCGCTTCTGGCCCGCATGCTTCCGCAAGTTCCACTTGTCATCTGCGCTGACCGCTTTCGCGGAGGGCAGACCACGGAAGAGCGCTTTAACGTGGACGTGCATATTCTCGATGACGGTTTCCAGCATCTGGCCCTCGCGCGCGACGTGGACCTGCTGGCGCTCGATTCCACGCAGCCCATTTCCGACCATCACTTGCTCCCCGCCGGCCGCCAGCGTGAACCGCTCTCTGCCCTTCGACGCGCACAGATCGTCGTGCTTACGAGGACGGATTCCGCCGACCCACAACCTCTGCAAGAATTAGTGTTGAAAGTCCATCCTGCCGCCAAGATCTTTCGCAGCCGAACGGAATTGTTAAGATGGACAGACGCTTTGAGTGGCGTGCCCATATCCATTGAGGAAAACTGCCCTCTGAAGGTTGCGGCCTTTTGCGGGATCGGCAATCCGCTGACGTTCTTTGCCGACCTGCACCGTTGGGGATTCCGCCTTGTCGCTGAGGATGCATTTTCCGACCATCACGTATACACTGGCGATGAGATTCAACAGTTGGTGGACCGCGCCCGCAAGAACGGCGCAGCCACTCTATTGACGACGCAAAAGGATGCGGTGAGGTTCTCTCCGGATTGGGCGCCACAACTGCCCATTTGGGCTTGCGAGATTGAGGCGCAGATCCTGAATGCCGAGGAATTCGAAAGAACCCTGCTGAGTTATTTGCACAAGGCGCATTCATGACCGGGATGGCTCGCTTTACAAACGTCCAACGCATACTCGTGCGGTCCACCAATTGGGTGGGCGATGCGGTGATGTCACTTCCCGCTCTGGACGCCTTGCGCGCGCGCTTCCCGCGGGCGGAAATCGTCCTGCTTTCCAAACCCTCGGTCAGCGAAATCTATTGGCATCATCCGGCCGTGAACCGCCAAATCATCTATAAACCTGACAGCGAGCATCGCGGAACGCTGGGCTTTGCAAAGCTCATCCGGGAATTGAAAGCGGAGAACTTTGACGCCGCCCTGCTTTTCCAAAACGCGTTTCAAGCTGCCTGGATGGCTTGGCGGGCGCGCATTCCCTTGCGCATTGGGTACGCGCGCGACGGCCGCAGTTTCCTCCTTCACGCCCCGGTTGAGCCACCCCTCGCGGGCGCCTACGGCCACCAGGTCTATTATTACTTGCAGCTTCTTTTCCGCGCCGGTTTGATTGACAAGCCTCAACCCGTCGAAGAAATCCAGCTTCGCCTCAGCGAGACGGAAAGGAACTGGGCCGCGAAAAAGATCGAGGCGCTGGGATTGAGCGGACCGCGGTTCCTTGTGGGTCTCGCTCCGGGAGCGGCCTTCGGTCCCGCCAAGCGCTGGTTGCCCGCGCGCTTTGGGGGGCTGGCCGACCGCCTGATCGGTGCGTTGAATGCCGATGTGCTAATCTTCGGTTCCGCTGCGGAACGGCCGCTGGCAGAGGAAATCGCCCTGTCCATGAAGCACACACCCGCGATTGTGGCGGGTGAAACTTCCCTACGGCAATTGCTGGCGCTCATGGCTCGGTGCAGATTGATCGTGACGAACGACTCAGGCCCCATGCACCTGGCCGCCGGGCTGGGAATTCCGCTGGTCGCCATTTTCGGCTCCACAGATGAGCGGGCAACGGGGCCGTTGGGAACGCGTGTGCGCATCGTCAAGCGGGGCGTTGAGTGCAGCCCCTGCGGGCGGCGCGTGTGTCCGATTGATTTCCGTTGCATGCACGATATCTCGGTGGAAGAGGTGTTTCGAGCCACCCTGGAACTTGTTAAGCGTTGGAACCTCACCCAGGGCCACTCCTCCTGAGCGCGCGAGAACAAAAGTGGAAACTGCACGCTCCGGGAAGCGGGTCCTTGGGCACTCCGGAATTTACTGAACCACGACCATGACGATTTCAAAGTCCGGCCGTAATACGTTGCTTGCCGTCGTGGAGCGCTTCCCCCGCCAGCGCGTCATCATGCTGGGAGACCTCGTTGCCGACGAATCCGTCTATGGCGAAATCGTGCGCGTCTCGCGCGAAGCGCCGGTGCTGATCCTGAAGGAGCGCGAGAGACAAGTGGCGCCCGGCGGCGGCGGAAACGCGGCGAACAATCTGGCGGCGCTCGGCGCTCACGTCACACCCGTCGGGGTCGTTGGCGATGATGAGTCGGGCGACGCATTGCTTCACTACTTTCGCGAGAGGGAAATTTCCACGCGGAACATCGTTCGCCTGCACAATTATCTGACTCCCACCAAGACGCGCATCCTCGGAGGTTTGTCGCACTGGCAGCGCCAGCAGGTCGTGCGCATTGACCGGGAGCCTGCCGACCCCCTGGCGGCGAAAGTGCGCGCCGGCTTGACACGAGCAGCAGTTGCGTTGCTCGGCTCCTCTACGGGTCTTTTGATTGCCGATTACGGCTACAGCGCTACCGATGCCAAAGAAGTGGATTCCATTCGCCGGCGGGTGCGTCGTCATACGTTTCCCATCACCATCGACTCCCGCTACGACCTCCTGACTTACAAGAACCTGACTGCCGCAACGCCCAACGAACCCGAGGTCGAGGCCGCTTTCGGGCAGACGATCGGAAATGATCTGGAGCAGCTCCATACCCTGGGAAGGAAATTCCTTCGCCGCCAGGGACTTCAGGCGCTGCTAGTTACGCGGGGGCGCGATGGCATGGCCTTGTTTGAGCCCCGCCGCCCTCCCCGCCACCTCTCAATCTACGGGTCGGACCAGGCCGTCGACGTGACTGGGGCAGGTGACACCGTCATCGCTGCATTCACCCTGGCGCTTGCCGCCGGGGCGAGCTTTTTCGAAGCAGCCCTCATTGCCAATTGCGCCGGTGGCATCGTGGTCATGAAGCGCGGCACCGCCACCGTTTCTCTCGCCGAAATCACGGAGGCCATTCGCAACGCATGAGCGCAATCCTGGTCCCGCGTGAAGAAGTGCGCGCCCTTGGCGACCGTCTGCGCCGCGAGGGCCGCCGCATTGCCTTCGCCAACGGCTGTTTTGATGTTCTCCATGTCGGCCACGTGCGCTATCTTGAAGAGGCAAGACACTCGGGCGACGTGCTGGTGGTGGGCGTTAACAGCGATCGCGCCGTTGCCGCATTGAAGGGCGTGGGCCGGCCAATTCTCCCCGCGGAGGGCCGCGCGGAATTGGTGGCGGCGCTTGAATCCGTGGATTACGTCGTGATCTTCGACGCGCTGACGGCAGCGGAGATCCTGCTTGACCTTCTTCCGAACGTGCACTGCAAGGGCACCGACTATTCCGAGCAGACGGTCCCGGAACGTGAAATAGTGAAGAGTTTCGGCGGCGAGGTGCGAATCGTGGGCGACCCCAAGACTCATTCCACGCGGGAACTTCTGGCCGAGATTTCCCGACGCTCGCGAGCGGAATAGCGCCGCCTCCTTCGGCCCCAGAGATTTTTTCAGGTGGGAGGAATGACGGATCCCGCGCAGCGCTTCCTGATCGTTCGTCTCAGCTCGATCGGCGACATCGTTCACGCGCTGCCCGCGGCGACAGCCTTGGCGGAGACCTTCCCGCAAGCTCAGATTCACTGGGTTGTGGAGAAACGGCACGCCTTGCTGCTGGAGGGCAACCCGCACCTTCGCCGCATCGTGGCACTCGATACCTTGGGATGGCGAAAACATTTGACCTCTTCCGCAACCTGGCTGGAGATCCGGAATGGCACGAGCGATCTGCGCCAGACTCTCTACAGCGCGGCACTCGACTTCCAGGGACTGTGGAAGTCTGCGGTGGTTGCGTGGTTGAGCCGCGCTCGAGAACGCATCGGATTCTCCGAGCAGTGGCTGCGCGAGCCCAGCGCGGGGATTCTCTATACCCAACGGGTTTCGCCGCGGGAGCACGTCCACGTCGTACAGGAAAACATGGCCCTGGTCGAACGGCTGGGGGCGCGCGCCGGGCGCTGGCAGTTCCCCTTGCCCTGGAATGATGAAGATGATACCTACGTGGAAACTCTACTCAATGCAATGGATGCCGGAGACTTCATCATCGTCAATCCAGGCGGTGGCTGGCGGTCGAAATGCTGGTCGCCGGAAAACTATGCGGCGCTCATCCGGCAAATGGCAGCCACCCGGACCGAACAAATCCTCCTAACCGGCTCACCCCCGGAAGAGCCGATGATCGACGGAATCCTAAAGGGCGCGGGGGCCAAGCGGGCGCGCTACATTCCCACCACGCTCGTGCAGTTCATCGCTTTGGCAAGACGCGCGCGGCTTTTCATCGGAGGCGATACAGGCCCGCTGCACCTGGCGGCCGCCGTGGGCACACCCATCGTGGGCATTTATGGCCCGACCGACCCGGTGCGAAACGGCCCATTCGCCGCCGATGACATTGCCCTTTCGAACCGCAGGCCCGTCACCCACACGCGCCGCGCGGCAACCCCTGCGTATCTCCCCGGAATTTCCGGCGCCGCGGTTTTGGCGGCAGTGGAAGAACGCCTGGCGAGGGCGCATGGATAGCTCCTACTCCGCTTGGGCAACGCGCTGGCGTGTGCCGATGGGTTTTCTGCTCGGCGTCGCCTACCTGGTCTTCTGCCGGCCCACGTGGAAGCTTTTCCTTGCCGGCGGCGCCTTGGCCGCAGCCGGGGTGGCGCTCCGGGCTTTTGCCGCCGGCCACCTTGTCAAGAACCAGTCCCTCGCCATGAGTGGGCCTTACGCTTACACGCGCAATCCGCTTTATCTTGGAAGCGCCTTGATGGGCGCGGGATTCGCGCTGGCCGGAGGCAATTGGATCCTGGCTCTGGCTTGTGTGATTCTTTTCGTAGGGATCTACTGGCCGGTCATCCGCCGCGAGGAAGAATACTTGCGCCGCGAGTTCGGAGAGGTTTACGATCAGTACGCTCAACGTGTTCCCCTTATCCTCCCGCGCTTTCGCCGCCCTGCGGGTGGTGAGAAGTTTCGGTGGAAGCAGTACCAGAAGAATCATGAGTATGAAGCCCTTCTCGGCTACCTTGCCGTGATGATTTTTCTGGCATTCAGAATCTGGCTCCGCTAGATTGGGCAGGGCTGCCTTTCGAAGGCACTCCGCGTCTAACTGGTTTATGCATATTCCTCGCTCACGCCTGGTTCCTGCGCTCGTTCTGGTGCTCGTACTCATCACGAGTGCCGGGGGGATGGGGCAGAGTGAACCTTTCAAACCCGGCGAGAAGCTCACCTACGATGTGACGTGGACGATCTTCCGGGCAGGCGAAGTTACCGCCACACTGGGAACCGCCAACGAAGGGAACCACGAGGCTTATGAAGTCACCGCCACGGCGCGGTCGGAAGGCTTCGTCCCTCTCCTCTTTTATGTCGACAACGTTTTCCGCGCCACCTCCAGCCCGCAAACTCTCTGCTCCGAGGGCATCGTCAAGAAGGTGAATGAAGGGCATCGGCACAAGGACACGCAGATAGCTTTTGACTACTCGCGGAAAATGGCCATCCTCGATGAGCGCGATCTGAACCAGCCCGATGCGGGACCCAAGCACGACCAATTTGATATTCCTCCTTGTGTCGAAGATGTTGTGACCGCCTTCTACTATCTCCGCCGCCAACACCTGGAGGTCAGCCACACTCTCGAATTGCCGGTGAATGACGGCTCCACAACCCGGCGCGTCATCGTGGAAGTGCAGGCGCGCGAAAAGGTGCAAACCCCGATGGGGACGTTTGACGCTCTCCGGGTGGAGCCCAAAGTTTTTGGCGGCCTACTCAAAAGAAAAGGACGCATGCTCATCTGGTTCAGCGCGGACGACCGGCAACTGCCCCTGCGCATCAAAGCGATGATCTCGGTCGGCTCCATCATCGGCACCTTGCGGTCCGTGAGCTACCCGAAGCCAAACACCCCGCCGGAGAAACGCTGAGGGCCTCCCTGCCCTGCTTCAAGACGACATATTACTTCGCAAAACAATGAACCCATGTACCACCCCCGCCTTGCGCTCCATCGGCCTCCCATCAGGCGAGTCCCAAAATGTTCGATCGCCACTAGCCAAGCAGCGCGGAAATCGGGTATAAGCTAACATTCAGGCCGGAACTCCGGATGCGATGATCGCTGCTCAAGGAACACTGGTCTTCGGGGAAAATGCCAACCGCAGGGTCGACGGGAAAAGCGCACACGATTCGAAGACGATGGGTGAAATCCCTCCACGTGTTGCGCCAAGCTTTGCTGAAATTTCTGGCGGAGGATGCGCTGATGGTTTCGGCCTCGATCGCCTACCACAGCCTGCTGGCCATTTTCCCCCTGCTGCTGTTGTTGCTGGGCGTAAGTGGGATTTACATTCGCCATTTCGAACTGGCGGGCCATCTGTCCGTGGTCCTGCAGCGTTATCTGCCCATCCGGACCGACATCATCATGCAGAATCTCGTCGGCATCTCCGAGGCGTACGGAAAAATCGGGCTCCTTTCGTTTCTGCTTCTGCTGTGGAGTTCCTCGGGAGTGTTCCTGCCCCTGGAAAAAGCTCTCGACCGCGCCTGGGAGGTGGCCGAGGGGCGCGCGTGGTGGCAAAGCCGATTGCTGGCAGTGGAGATGGCCGTGGTGGTGGGCAGCCTGGTCCTGATCGCCGCCGGGTTTGTGGGCGTAGAAATTCTTTTCCGCCAACGGCTGCAAGCCCTGCTGGGGCCATCCATGGATTCCCTCGTGGTATTCCTCTATCATGTGCTGACCGCCCTGAGCTCCTTCGCCATTGCGCTGTTGGCGTTCTTGATCCTTTTCGAGCGGCTTCCCAATCGTCCCATGCGCATACGCCAAGCATTTCCCGGAGCTTTGCTGACTGCTATCCTATGGGAGACCGCCCGCTGGCTTTTCACCATTTTCCTTCCGTTTTTCAATTACCGTCACGTTTACGGATCGATTGGCGTTATGGTGACTCTTATGACCTGGGCATATATATCCTCAGCGGTTATACTTTTCGGAGCCCAGATTTCGCGCGGCCTTTACGGATCCTTGAAAATCAGCGAGATGGCCGCGAATCCCGAGGCCATGCCCGACTCTGTGGAATGGTAGGGCAAGGTCCATCGCCCAGAGGGGGGATCCCCGCTCGCTCCAAGTACCCTCATCGCCGCAGTTCCCTGGACGATTCGCGATCCCCGACCCATGACTCCCTTTGTAGAAAGAGACAAGATTATGAACACGGTGCATCCGATCCTTCGAGCGGCCACGTGCGCGATCATCGCTCTTTCCCTGGCGGCTTCGACTTCCCCGGCATTCGCGTCCGCCCGGGCGGAGCAATTGCGCTGCGAATATCGGGGCAGCCCGCTTGGGATCGACATCCCCGCGCCGCGCCTCAGTTGGATCATGGTGGCGGCAGAAGGCGGTCAGCGCGGGGCCCGGCAGACGGCCTATCGCGTTCTGGTGGCCTCCACGGCTGCCTTGCTGGGGGGGAATCGCGGCGACCTCTGGGATTCGGGCCGTGTGCAATCGGATCAGTCCAATCAACTGGCGTACGCCGGCAAACCTCTGCGATCGTCGCAACAGGTATTTTGGAAGGTTCAAATTTGGGATGAGCGCGAACAACCCTCCCCCTGGAGCAGGCCGGCTTCGTGGACCATGGGAGTGCTCAATGATGCCGATTGGCACGCCGGGTGGATTAGCGCCAAGGAAGCGGTGGCGGAGAGCCAACCCTTTGCTGGGATCCATACTGCGGGCGAAAAACTGCCGCCGCCTTTTGCCACTCCCCCTCCCCGAATATACCCGACCATGTTGTTGCGCCGCGAGTTCGTGGTGAAACCTCGCCTCGCGCGGGCCGTGGTACACCTCTGCGGTCTGGGCCAATACGAGTTGACCCTCAACGGCCGGAGGGTAAGCGAAGATTTGTTGGCGCCCGGATGGACGAAATACGACAAGACCGTGCTGTACGACACCTATGACGTCACCGCCCTGCTGCGGGCCGGGCACAACGCGCTGGGAGTGCTGCTCGGCAACGGGATGTACAACGTCCGCGGCGGCCGCTACACAAAGTTCATCGGCTCGTTTGGAGCTCTTAAAGCCATTGGCGAATTGCGGCTCGAATATGCGGACGGAACGGCGGACGTGGTGGGCACCGATGGGAAGTGGCGAGTTCATCCCGGCCCTGTCACGTTCTCTTGCGTCTATGGCGGCGAAGACTACGATGCGCGGCTCGAGCCGAAGGGATGGAATCAGCCTAGCTTTGCCGATGCGGACTGGAAAGAAGCCGCGGTCGTGAGCGGCCCCGGCGGGAGATTGCGCGGGCTCTCCTGCGCGGCGCCGCCCATTCGTGCCTTCGAAAGTTTGAAGCCCGTCCATGTTCAGCCGCTCCGTGCGGGGATCGCCGTATACGATCTGGGCCAGAACGTATCCCTCATCCCCCGAATCCGCGTGAAAGGACCCGCCGGCGCGGCGGTGCGAATCACCCCGGCGGAACTTTTGAATCCCGACGGAACTATCGACCGCGTTTCCGCCGGCGGCGGCGAGGCCTATTGGCAATACACCTTGGCAGGCAGCACCCAAGAGGAGTGGTTTCCCAAGTTCTTCTACCACGGCAGCCGCTACCTTCAGGTCGAGTGCATCGCGCCGCCCGGCAAGGACCTGCCCGTGGTCGACTCGCTGGAAGGGGTAGTGGTGCATTCCGCTTCCGAGCCTGTCGGCGAATTCTCCTGTTCGAACGAGCTTTTCAACCGCATCCGCACGCTGGTGCGCTGGGCGCAGGTCAGCAACATGATGAGCGTGCTGACCGATTGTCCGCATCGCGAACGCCTGGGCTGGCTGGAACAGTATCATCTGAACGGCCCGTCGCTGCGGTATGAGTTTGACCTGGCGGCACTCTTTACCAAGGGCATGAAAGACATGGCTGATAGCCAAGCGGAAGATGGCTTGGTCCCCGACATCGCCCCCGAATACGTAAAGTTCGATGGGGGTTTTCGCGATTCGCCCGAATGGGGCAGCGCCCTCCTGCTTTGCACCTGGCAGCAGTACGAGTGGACGGGCGATGTGGAATTGCTCCGCCGCCACTATGCAGCCATGCAGAGGTACGTCGACTATCTCGGCAGCCGCTCCCGGGATTTCATCGTTTCTCACGGCCTGGGAGATTGGTACGACCTCGGACCCCAGCCGCCGGGGGTGGCGCAACTCACCCCCGTGCCCCTCACGGCGACCGCGTTCTACTATGCGGACGCGATAGTTCTGGCAAAAGTGGCCCGGGTGATAGGCAATATTGGCGACGCCGCGAGGTATGAAGAATTGGCCGGCCACATTGGCGAAGCCTTCAACCGGCAGTTCTTTGATTCCGCTCGTAGCCAATACGCGCAGGGTTCTCAATCCGCGAACTCGATCCCGCTGGCAATGGGACTTGTCGCGCCCGAGCATCGCGCCGCCGTCTTGAACGCCGTGGTTCAGGACGTGACCCGTCGCGGCAATGCCCTGACCGCGGGCGACGTTGGCTACCGTTACCTGCTGCGGGCACTTGCCGAGGGCGGCCGGTCCGACGTTATCTACGCCATGAACAACCAATCCACACGACCTGGCTATGGGTTCCAGCTCAATAAAGGCGCCACTAGTCTCACGGAGGCTTGGGACGCGGGGCGGGATTCTTCGCAAAACCACTTCATGCTGGGCCACATTATGGAATGGTTCTATCACGATCTGGCCGGGATCGGCATTGACCCCTCCGCGCCGGCCTTCAAGAAGGTCGTAATTAAGCCCGCTACGCCCGGCGATCTCGCCTGGGTGAAGGCCAGCTACAATTCCATTTACGGCAAAATCGAATCGCATTGGACCATCGTGCACGGAAAGTTCACACTCAATGTCGCCATCCCGCCTAATACCTCGGCCGTGGTGTGTGTCCCCGCGAGGGCCGGGGCAGTAGTGACGGAGAGCGGCAAGCCAGCCGCCCAAGCCCTCGGCGTAAAATATCTGCGCTGGGAGAACGGTGCAGCGGTGTACGAGGTCGCCTCCGGTCGGTACAGCTTTTCCGTGGATTGAGATTGGAGGTGCCTGCCCCCCCCTCCTTGTGGCATGGCTACTTCGGCAATGGGTGCTCATGGGCAGGACGACTGTGCGACCCTTTTTTTGTCGAGCTCGATCCAGCCACTTTCTCCTTTCCTTTCAATGACATTCAAGGCTCAAACCGAAAAGTTGATTATTTGTCCCGCGCACGGCGTATGAGCTTCAGCAGCATATTGGTGACCCGCAGGACTTCCCGAAAGTACGAATCTTCCATTCTCCGCAGAAGCAACGTGTTGCGGTCTTTGCCAGCGATTTCCGCCGCGCGTTCGTAGGGTGACGGACCCACGAGGGATTTCTTCAGGGTGGCCGTGCGCCGCGGATTAAGTCGCTCGGTCATAAAGGCCAGTTTCCGGACCGCTTGGCCGATGGCTTCGGCATGGCAATATCCGCGATCCGCCAGAACATAATCTCCGGGAGCAAAAGTAAATGGATAATGTGTCTCGCCATGACCTTTGCCCTCCACCGGGATGATTTTGATGTAATTACATTCCCAGGAGGGTCAGCGCAAGCTGCAATGAACTCGCCATCGACTACCAGTTTTGCCAGGTTCGCTCACTCAACTGGCATTGATAAGGTGCAAGTTGGACGGACCGGAAGGGGGCGAGGACAAGGCCCGCTCCGCAAACAGCGAACAGCAAAGCTGGCGTGGCCAAACCCTGCTCTTGCGCAATCTTTTCAAAAAGGCCACATCCGACAGATCGGCCAGTTGCGCGTTCTTGGCGCGAACAATGGTTTCGCGCAGAGAAAAACCGCAACCCAGATGCATCAACAAAACGCGCAGATAGCATGCTTCCGATTTATCCTAGGGGAGTCCCCGAAGCGCGCCGGAAGTTTCCGACTGCATTCTCCAATCCGCTGGAAAGAAGGACATCAGCACTTCCCAATCTTCAGCCAGACCATTGGAGTAATCGTCTTCCATGCTGCAAACCTCTTGCATAATAACCGAGACTGTCAATAAACAAGTTAGCCCTTATGGGCACGAGGCCGGCCCCTACGTCTACCTGGTGATCGAGTTGCGCGAGGTGGAAAATTACAAGCCGGCGTGGCGCGGACGTACAGCCCATGTCCGCGCCATGCTTGCTATAATGTAACTCGACAAATCGATGCGGCGGGCTGGCGGGGCGGAACGATTCGTGCGATGCCGCGCAAGGCCCGAAAATCCTGACAAAGGTGAAAACGATGCACACCCTAAGGCCCATTATGGCTGAGTTGAGCAGCATCGGCAGTGAGAAGACTCGCAGCACCTATGTGCGTCACTGCGTCGCCGCCGACCGAACGTTTGGGGTGAGCATGGCGGGGCTCAAGGCGATGGCAAGAACCCTTCGGGGCAACAGGCTCTGGCCTGCCAGCTTTACGAGACCGGGAACATGGATGCCATGTACCTTGCCGGCCTGGTGGCAGACGGGTCGCAGTTGAATGAGAAACAGTTGCAGGCGTGGGCCGAGGGCGCAGCCGGCATGCGCATGATTTCCGAATACATCGTCCCTTGGGTGACGGTTGAGAATTCCCAAGCGCGGGACCTGGCGATCGAGTGGGTTAAGTCCAAGAAGGAACACGTCGCGACCTCCGGCTGGTGTACTTACGCCGGACTCGTCGCCACCAAGGCGGACGCGAGCCTGGACCTCACGGAAATCGAACAGTTGCTTGGGACCGTTGTCAAGGAAATCAGCAAAGCGCAAAACCGGGTTCGATACACGATGAATGGATTCGTAATTGCCGTTGGAACCTATGTGAAGCCCTTGCTGAAACAAGCGAAGGCGGCAGCAAAGCAGATTGGCGCCGTCTCCGTGGAAATGGGCGACACGGCTTGTAAGGTGCCGCTGGCCACTGCCTCCATCGCCAAAATCGAGGTCGCCGGCCGCGTGGGTCAGAAACGAAAAACCATCCGCTGCTAGCATAGCGCATCGCAAATCCCGGCCCATCGGGTTCGAAGGAACGTTGATGTGGCACCGCCGCTGTCCGTGGAGCGTCCCGCTCCCGCCAAGAATGCGCGGACAGGATGTCCACGTGCCGGAAATCGTGAAAATAAATCGGCGCGAATTTCCTGCCGGTTGGAAATTTGCAGGTATCCGGCCTGACTCTGGTCGCCAACGTGTTAGCCTACAGGATGGAGGGCAGCCTCGGGGTGAAATCACGCAGTGGGACAGGTGTCAGGTGATTAGTGCTGGGAGCGCGGGCATCCTGCCCGGCTCTGGCGCCGACGCTACAATGTCCCCCAGCATGCCACGATGTGCTAGAAATGAAACGGATTAGTGGTGGAAGATGGAAATCTTGATAAAATCGATGTCATTGAAATTAAATAAGTTAATGAATTCGCCATTCCAAGGCAGCGAAAAAACGGGATATATCAAAAATGAAGGTATATCCCGTGATGTTATTGAAAACAAATGGAGAAAGTATTTCCGATAACCGGCATCCCCTGATGTTGATGAAAATAAAGGACCTATGGTCTGGATGCCACGATGTTGATGATGATAAAGGCGGTTATTGAAAAACAAGAATGACGGGTGATGAGTTCCAAGTGACAAGCAAAGGCGGAATCAGAGGGCGGAACGACGGGCCCCAGACACTGGAGGGTCGCGCCCCCGCCAAGAACGGGCGTGCAGGATGCCCACGCACAACCGGGGGGACACCCACGCTACGTTGGCCTATTCACTTTTGTGTCGCACACTACCGACTGGTTCCATCGTGGTCTTGCGACTCCGGCAGGGATATAATGCCGCGCGGGGTTTGGGTCCGAGCGGGATAGATTATGCACGAGGCGATTTTTCGCCGCACCCGCAAGAGAAGCAGGGTTCGCCTTCAAGTAAAAGGATCACGTATGCCCAAATACGTTTTGGCGTTGGACCAGGGAACCACGAGTTCGCGGGCCATTCTGTTTGACCATGAGGGTCACCCGCGCTTTGCCGCGAGCCAGGAATTCAAGCAGTATTATCCGCAGCCGGGCTGGGTGGAACATGATGCGACAGAAATATGGCAGTCGCAGCGGTCGGTGGCGGAGAAAGTTCTCAGGGAAGCCCATACAGGCCCCGAGGATTTGGCCGCGATCGGCATCACCAATCAGCGTGAAACGGTGCTGCTATGGGATCGGGCGACGGGAGAGCCTTTGCACAATGCGATCGTGTGGCAATGCCGGCGGACAGCGGCGCTTTGTGATCGCATCCGCGCCGAGGGCTTCGACCACATCATCCGGGAAAAAACGGGTCTTGTAACCGACGCGTACTTTTCCGGAACCAAAATCGCGTGGCTGCTGGAGAACGTCCCTGGCGCGCGCGAAAGGGCGCAACGCGGCGAACTTGCCTGCGGAAACATTGACACATGGCTCGTCTCGCAGCTCACGGGCGGGCGCGTGCATGCCACAGACGTTTCCAATGCCTCGCGCACCATGCTCTTCAACCTGCACACGCTCGCATGGGACCAGCAAATCCTGAACTACTTTGCCATTCCGCCATCTCTCCTACCGGAAGTGAAACCATCGAGCGCCATCTTCGGCGACACGTCCCTGTTCGGCGCACCCGTACCCATCGCCGGCGTCGTGGGGGACCAACAGGCTTCCCTCTTCGGGCAGCAATGTTTCCGGAACGGTATGGTGAAGAATACATACGGTACGGGATGCTTTTTGCTGATGAATACCGGAACGGAGATTCCACGCTCAGAATCGGGCCTCTTGGGAACAGTGGCCTGGGGAAGGGAAGGCCGTACCGAATACGCGCTCGAGGGCAGCGTCTTCATTGCCGGAGCGGCTATTCAATGGCTACGCGATGAAATGAAGCTTCTCAATGACGCCGCGGAAAGCGAAGCCTTGGCGCGCTCGGTGCCTGACACCCACGGAGTTTACCTGGTTCCTGCCTTCGTGGGCCTGGGGGCCCCGCATTGGGACGCTTACGCGCGCGGCACCATTACCGGCATTACGCGCGGGGCCAATCGAGCGCACCTGGTGCGCGCGGCGTTGGAGTCCATTGCCTATCAGACGCGCGGAGTGGTGGACGCCATGGCACGCGACTCCGGCCTGCGCCCGGAGGTTCTGCGGGTGGATGGCGGCGCCGCACGCAACGATTTTCTCTGCCAGTTCCAGGCGGATATTCTGGGAATCCCCGTGGAACGCCCGGAAACAACGGAATCCACAGCACTCGGGGCCGCTTACCTGGCAGGCCTCGCCACGGGATTCTGGCAGGATGAGCGGGAACTTGCCGCCCATCTTCGGTTGGGCCATCGCTTCGAGCCGTGCATGGACATTGCCCGTCGCGAGGAATTGTACACCGGCTGGGAACGCGCGGTGGAACGCGCCAAGGGTTGGGCGAAGTAGGGCCCTCGGCGGTCAAATCCCGCCGACGTGAGTCCGGGACCGAAGCAGGAACGTAAGGCGGCAGGGCTACAAGAAAATGCGACTTTCGGTTTGCCGAAATCGAGAGGATGAGACAAATGGAATCAACGATCAAGTGCGGCAAACACCTTGCCGAGCACACGGATATTTCTGGTTCCCAATTTCACGATGTGAACCTGTCGGGGGCTGATTTCAACAATGTGAACCTGAGCAAAGCAAGATTCCATGACATCAACCTGAGTGACATCGAAGTTTCGGCCGTTCAGATAGGGGGTGCGACGTTCAAGCATATCGGCCCACCCCCGGATAAGGACGGCAAACAGGCTCGGCAGAGACCGGTAACGTTTGAAGAAGCCATGTTGTGCGACGCCACCTTTCGCAACGTGGACTTATCGAATGTCAAGATCATCGATTGCAACATTCAGGGAATGACCATTGATGGTGTTCTGGCGACCGATTTACTGAAGGAGTATAAAAAAAGACCTGGTTAGAGTGTTCCACCCCCGAGTCAAGAAACCAATCAGACGACAGGAAACCAGAGGGTACGAAGGGCATCATTCGACCGTGTGGATTGTTGGTAAAATCACCGATGGGAGAGGAAAGGGTAAGGAGTCGATGCTGGTCGAAAAACGCTCCAACCAGGAAAGCGGGTGGGTCAAACTATGACGGAACTCTTAGAGGAAATTTCTCAGCAGCCTGCGGCGCTTTCCGGATTGCGGAAATTCTACGCCAGTCCGGGGGCGATCCCAGCGAAGGGATTGCGGAGACTGGGGCCGCAGTGGCCGCCGACGGTGGTATTCACCGGAATGGGCTCGTCTCTTTTTGCCGCGTACCCGGCACAGGTCTATTTGACGGATCAGGGTGTCCGCGCCCTGGTGTGGGAAACCGCTGAGCTGGTGCATCACCATCTGAAGGTCTTGCGACCCGACACGTTGCTGGTGGTGGTCTCGCAATCGGGTGAAACCGCCGAGGTGCTGCGGTTGCTCGACAGTTTGCCTGCGAAGGCTCACGTTCTGGCGGTGACGAATGTGGAAGCCAGCCCCCTGGCAAAACGCGCGAACCTGCTTCTGCCCCTCATGGCGGGCGAACAAGTTGCGGTTAGCACGAAGACCTACACCTGCTCGGTGGCCGTGCTCATGTACTTGGCCTTTGCGATCGCGGGCCATGCGCCCGGTCCTCTTACCCGCGAAGTGATGCAGGCCGTGGAGGCCCAGGAGAACATTCTGGATCGCCGCGGTGACCTGATCCCACCCATCGTGGAGTTCTTCAATCGGCCCCCCTATGTGGCGCTGATGTCCCGCGGTGCGGACCTCGCAACCGCTTACCAGGGAGCGCTGATGCTGAAGGAGGTGGCGCGACTGGCGGCCGAACCCATCAGCGCGGCACAGTTCCGCCACGGACCGATGGAGATCATCCATCCCAACCATCGCTACATCATTTTTGCTCGCCAGGGAAAGACCGGGAAACTGCTCCTGAAACTCGCCCGCGACATCCGGAAATCGAGCGGGCGGGTGCTCCTCTTCACTGATATGCCCTTTGACGACCTCATGAACGTGCGATGGGTGCGGGTGGACCCTCTACGGTTGGGATTAGGGACCCTTGTGGACAACCTTTACATCCAACTGCTGGCGCACGAGGCGGCGTTGCGAGCGGGATTACAACCGGGGAAATTTGAAATTGCGGAAAACGTGACGCGCGAGGAGTAAGATCATTGCATTGTATGAGTTACTCGGTGGACAGGACCGCCAATGGAAAGCGATTTCTGGAGCATTTTCGCTTGCCGCGAGCGGACACACATCTGCGGTGCGCGGGTGAGATGCTTCACGCCGAAGCTTACGCCGATGGCCCACCTTGCCGAGAGGCTGCCCCTCGGCAAGGTGAACACGGCCGAGATTTTGAAGACGAAGCCCTTAATTTCGCGAGCGCAGTTCCTGGCAGGTGACACAGTACCGTGCCCAGGGGATAGCCTTGAGGCGATTGGGGGAAATATCTTCGCCACACGCTTCGCACACGCCGTAAGTCCCACCGGCACAACGCGCAAGCGCTCTCTCAATTTCTTTCAATGTTCGGCTGCGCAGATTGGCAGTAAGCACCGTCACGTCCTGCTCAACGGTCCTGACGGCGAACTCTACCGCGTCAGGGGACTGCACACTGGCAGAAAGGGCCTCGGGTTCACTCCGTGTGGAAGCCAGAATCTCATCGCGCTTCTTCAACAAGAGACTTCGATACGTCTTTTTTGGAGCTTTCACAACTGTACGCATACTCGTCCGTCCTTCACAAATCGTTCTAGGAGAACCTCTCAGTTTAAGGTCTGCCCGTGGATTCGGATGTTCCAGATGATACCAAGGTTGCACATTTTTTTGAAGTTTTTTTGTAATTTTGTATGGCCTTATTTTTCAATATTTTACGGGTGATGATCGCTATGCTGTAATCCCGGCTGGAAGTTTGGCTTGAGGATTGGCCATCGGAGTTAATCCTATGACGACACGTGCGGATATGCTGAATCAGGTCCAAAAGGCCCTTCAAAGACCCAATTCCGGTTCCCCTGGCACACCCCTGCCTCCCATCGACTTAACAGGGGTTATGCCGCCTTTGGTGCCGGAAGACTATCTTTCAAAATTCGAGGCTGAATGGGAAAAAGTTGGGGGTGTCGCTTATCGCGTGACGACCATGGATGAGCTGGAGGCTGTCTTCGAAAAGATCCTCGTCTTGGCGGAAACCCAAGCCGTGGTGCTTTCCAGGAACCCTTTGTTGGCCAAATTGGGCATCCCCGAGCGGCTCACCAAGCTCGATAAGTTTATAACCACCTGGGCAACAGGACCGGGGGTTGCGGGAACGGATTCCTTGTCCGACTTCACCAAAGCCAGTTTCGAAGCCGGGTCGGGCATTACCGGCGTCGATTTCGTGCTGGCGGAAAGTGGTACCCTGGTGCTGAGCAGCGCTACGGAAGGAGTCCAGGTGGCCTCCCTCGCACCCCCCATTCATGTTGCTCTCTACCGGCGGAGCCAACTCGTCGGCTCACTCGATGAAGTCCTGGGCAAGCTCCCGATTTCGAACTCTCAGAGCCACCCCCCCGCTGGCCGCTCGGTGGTGTTCATTACCGGCACCAGCCGGACGGCAGACATTGAACAAATCCTGATTCGCGGCGTGCACGGCCCTCGCGAAGTTCACGCCATCCTGGTGGAGGATAGCTGCTTGAAGGCCGTATGGACTTCCGACTCGCAAGGCGGTCTATCGAAGATGTTATAGCGGGGACCCTTAGAGCATGCCCTGAGCGGCTGCGAAGGGTCGGCATTTACGCGAGTGCCCGAGAGGAAATCCATTGAAACAAGTTTCCTATTGCCTCTTTGAAACGCCCCTGGGTAGATGCGGGATCGCCTGGAGTGAAGGCCAGGCTTACGGCACCGGTTATGCGGTGACTCTATTCCAACTCCCAGAAGCGACTACAGAGTTGACCGAATCGAGGATTGCGCTCAGCTCTGGGGCAAGCGAACCGAGTTTCCCCCCGCCACAGATTGCCGAGGTCATTAACAGAGTGTGCAAGCATCTCCAAGGCGAACTACAGGACTTTCGTGACATCACTGTGGATTTGGAGGGGGCTGGCCCGTTTGTGCAGAGGGTCTGCGAAGCCGCCCGCGAAATCCCGGTAGGGAAAACGGTTACCTACGCCGACCTTGCCAACACCCTGGGCCTCCCCACCGGAGCCCGAGCGGTTGGAGGCGCTCTGGGCAAGAACCCCATCCCACTGATCATTCCTTGCCATCGAGTTCTTGCCGCCGCCGGCAAACCCGGAGGCTTCTCCGCGTATGGGGGGCGGATCACAAAGGCGAAACTGCTTGCGATCGAAGGCGCCGTGGTCAATCTGTGTTTGGATTTTGGCGCGGAGAAGGAAATTACGAATTAGGAATTACGAATTACGAATTATCACTTCTCTAATTAGTACTCATAAATACTTTAGCCTCCAGGGATGTAAAACGATGAAGAGCGACAACGTCATCGAAAGCAAGAGTTATGCGTTCGCTGTGCGAATCGTGAGGCTCTACCAGCACCTGTGTCTGGAAAAGAAGGAATACGTATTGTCCAAGTAGGTCTTGCGGTGCGGGACAAGCATCGGCGCCAATGTCGAAGAGGCCATCGGAGGACAGTCACGAGCCGACTTTGTTTCAAAAATGTCCATTGCCTACAAAGAGGCTCGTGAAACTTCCTATTGGCTTCGTCTTCTGAAGGATACGGATTATCTGACGCCATCCCAATTCAGCAACATACATTCCGATGCCGAAGAACTTTGTCGCATCATCGCATCCATCCAAAAGAGCGTTAAAACTGCGAGGCAATGACGAATTACGAATTAAGAATTACCGTACTGCGAATTCGTAATTCTTAATTCGTAATTCGTAATTTCTGACTTACCGCTTGAACGGTCGAGACGAGAGGATTTTGCCGCCTTCTTCGATAGTGTACGTGTTGTTGGCCTTTAGATTCTTGAGTATGTCGTGTTGGCCGCTGGGCCAGACAATTTCGACGGACGCCGCCTCTGTTAGTTGCCCCAAGCCAAAAGTCAGGGTCAATTCGCTCTGGGAGCAGTAGCTCGATCCGGAGTGGACGGTCTGCCAGTTATCTCCCGCGCCCGAGTGGACATGCACTTCCGCGCCAATCCCGTCGCGGTTCGCGCGTGTGCCGACGGCCTTGATGCGGATGGCGTTGTTGCGGCTGCCGCCGGCGTTGTGAAAAAGGTACGCGGGGCCACCATTTGTAGTCAGCAGGACATCAGGCGCACCGTCGTTATCGATGTCCGCGTGGGCCGCGCCGCGCGCCACGAACTTCCGCGTAAAACCCAGCGCCTTGCCGGTTTCCTGAAACCGGTCATTGCCTTCGTTATGGAATACCAGAGGTAGCTGTGTGTACGCCACCTGCGGCTGGATGCGATTGATGTCGGGCTCGATGTGGCCGTTGGCGACGAAGATATCCTCGCGCCCATCGAGGTCGTAATCAAAAAAGAAGATGCCGAATGAGAGTGAGAGCAGGCTGGCTCGCCCCAGGCTGGATGAAGGTGCGATGTCGATAAAGAAACGGTTCCCCTCGTTGTGGTAGAGACCGAGCATCTGGTTGGAAAAATTGCCAATCGCCAGGCTGGGATATCCGGAGTGGTCGAAATCCACCGAGTCGATGCCCATCGCCCCGCGCGCGATACCGTCTTCGCTGAAGGCGATGCCCGCCTGCACGGCTTGCTCGGTGAAGGTACCATTACGGTTGTTATGGTAGAGCTTGTTGCGTTCGGTGTCGTTCGCGACAGCAAAGTCAGGCCAGCCGTCGCGGTCATAGTCAATCACCGCCACGCCCAGCGACTTACTGGTGGGGTCGTAGATGCCCGCCTTTTGGGTGACATCCTCAAAACGCCCGTTGCCCAGATTGTGGAAGAGGCGGCAAGTGTCGCCCTTGTAAGCTTCCGGCGTGCAGTAGGATTTGTGGTGCCCGTCGAGCGTGCAGTAGAGGTCGTCCTGCTCCTGCCACTTCACGTAGTTGGTCACAAAGAGATCGAGCTTGCCGTCCTTGTCGTAATCCACCCAGGCGGCACTGGCGCCAAAGCCCGCGTTGTTGACGCCTGCCGATTGCGTCACGTCCTTGAAGTGGCCGTGCTCGTTGTGGAAAAGGCGCGCTTCGCCGAGGCCGGACACATAAAGATCGTCCCACCCGTCGTTGTCGTAATCGCCTACCGCAACACCCATGCCGTACATTTCCACGTCCAGCCCCGCCTTCGCGGTGACGTCCGTGAACGTGCCGTTGCCGTTGTTGTGGTAAAGCTTCAAAGTCGTGCGCCGCAACTTTTGGCCGGGAAAGTCCGCGCCGTTGATCAGCAGAATGTCAGGGTTCCCGTCGTTGTCGTAGTCAATAAAGGCGCAGCCTGCCCCCATGGTTTCCGGCAGAAACTTCTTGCCAAACGCGCCGGTATAATGAACAAAGTTAATTCCAGCTTGCTGCGTGATGTCAACAAAGTGGATGCCGGCGTCGGGGGCAGTCGCGGGACTCACCGCCATAGACGCATGTGCAATCCGAAACACCGCCAGGAGAAGTCCAATGGAAACCATCAACCCAATGGCCAACATGCGGGGCGAGGGGGAGGGCGAGGAACGGTTAAAGGTCATAGGTGTTGAAGTTATCTTCCTGGGACCGTACCCTGAGCTAAACTTTCACGTCCCGCTGGCAGCTTACTGCCTTCTGCGTACTGCCTACTGCCCTTTGCTTTCTGCCATCCGCCTTCTGCATACCGCTTTCTGCCTTCCGCCTTCCCCAGCGCTGCCGACACGTGCTCGTGCACTGGCTGCGCTTCGTTATTGTCATCGGGGTGCGTAAGCTTGTAGGGGCCGGTAATGGCGAGCGAGGATTCATCCGCCTTGAACCGCATATAGAGTTTCTCTTCGCGGGTCGCGAGGTCGTCGTTATTCAGGCCGCGATAACAGAGCATGAGATTGTAATGGGCTTCCAGGTCTTCGGGATCGACGGCGAGCGTCTTTTCCAGTTCTCCCACTGCATCGCGGTACTTGCGTTGATGGAAGAGCATGCGGCCCATCTGGTTACGCACCACGCGGTCGCGCGGGTATTGCGCAGCGGCCTTCGCGAACTCATCGAAGGCTTCGTGATACTGGCCGTCTGCCTTGAAGGCGAGTCCGCGAAAATAGTGGGCGCTTGCCAAATGGGGATTTACGGCGAGGGCTTTATCGAGAACCGGCTTGGCGGCATCGATGTTGCCTTCCTGAATGCGGGCGCGCGCGATGTTCACCCATCCGTCGGCGTACTGGGGATCAAGCTTCGTCACGTTCTCGAAAGCCCTCTCCGCGCCCTTCAAATCTCCCTGCAACAGCAGGCCAATGCCATAGTCATTCCATCGCTCACGGTCTTTAGGATCGAACGCCAGGTTTTCCGCAAAGAGTGATGCGGTTTTAGCCCCCACCGGAATCGTGACGGCGTTTTGGCTCATAACCACCGTAGGGACATCGGGAATCTGCCGGGGTTTGGCAGAGACATCCACTAGATTGCCTTGGAAAACCCAGTGTCCGTCGTCATGGTCCTTGGCGACATCGGGGTGGGGATCGGCAGGATCGCGGATGCCCGCAAAGGACCACTGGGTGTTCCACCAGGAAAACTTGCGATAGTTGAGTTTGGCAGTCAGCGTAATGGACTCGCCGCAATCCTCGGGAATCTTCAACCGGTAGTGAACGGTATCGGCCGCACCGGGGGGAATCAGGCGCGCGTACATGGTGGCGCGCGTCGACCACGCGTTGCGTTTGTTAATGGGATTACCGTGCGCATCCAGTTGCAGGGAGCGATAGTAATGCGCGCCGGGATCCACGGGCCCGCGGCCGTTGCCCGCAGCTTCGCCGCTCCAGAAAATAATGTGGCCGTGATTATCGCGTGCATCCAGTTCCACCCAGCAATCGAAAGCATCCACGGTCCCGCCCGGGAAGAAGTGGCCGAGCTTGCGCGTGCGCACCACCACCTCGACGCGCACCGTGTCGCCGCGGCGTACTCTGGCCGGAACCCGCCCCAGCGGGGCGATGAGCGGGGCGACCGGCAAGGCGCTTCCGCCCGCACCCGTCAATCCCGACGAGGATTCTTCACCGACGGCGAAGGTGCTGGAAAGCTGCGGTGCCTCCCCCCGCCGCGCCGAGGGAACTTCTTCCGCGCTTTCCACGGGCTCCTGCGCCAGGGCGAAGATATCGACAGTCACCACCCCCTTCAGGAACTTTTCGACGGCGGCCACTTGGTCCTGGTCGCCGTAGGAAGTTGGCACCGCGGTGTTGGCGGCGGCAAATCGATGCGAGTGGACGAAACCGTGGAGGTTCCCGAAATCCTGCGAAGGCACTGTCGGCATGTGGCAGTCGGCGCACTGTTGCGGCTTGGGCGGATAATAAAACGAACGCGCGCCCTGGCCGGAAACACCGCTTGCCTGCCAGTTATCGTAGTCGTTGAAGCCGCGGATCCAGCGGTAGTTGTTGACGGGAACGTCCAGGTGAACCTTATGGCAGGCCGAACAAAACTGCGGCACCTGCTGCGGATCCGTGTGAAATGGCTTCAGGAATACATTGCGGTGCGGCTTGGGATTGAGTTTGATGGCGAAACTGGCGAGCGCCTGCAAGTAGGGATTCTTGCTCGAGGCAAGGCGGTCGAGAACCGGGTACTCGATCACATAGTTGCCCTGCCCCATTGTGCTTTTCACCTGGGTGATGGCGTGGCACGACATGCAGCCAAGGCCGGCTTGTCCCTCCGGGGTGTGCTCAATCTCGCGTATCGGGTGCTTCTGCATCATGCCAGTAAACATCAGGGCGTGATCGTGGCACCCCCCGCACCAGAGCGAAGGCTTAATGCCATTGGTGTCCTGCATGTACTCGATGGATTTGCGATACCACTGGTTGTTGAACGACGCCATGTGGTGCATCGAACTCTGCCATTGGTTATAGATGTCGGTGTGGCAGGGCTTGCAGGATTCAGAATTCAGGAAGAACTCCGCCTTTATCGTCTTGCCATCGGCGGTCTGCGCGGAACTGGGAAAGGCCAGGCTGCCCGCTCCCCCGCCTTCCTTCTCCATGCTCAACGGCGCAGTGGGGGGGTTGTGGATGATGTACTGTTGGTTGGGAACCGCACGCTGGTAAATTACCACCACCGTGTAGAATGCTGCGGCGAAAGTCATCACCCCGGCGCTCCAGCGCCATGTCCGCCACAAGGCCGCCCCGGCGCCCTCAGCTTGTGCGCGCGCGTGCAGAATCACCAACACCAGAAATAACCCGGTGACTGAAGCTGCCACATGGGCGTAAAGCGCCATGCTGTGCGGCCGCGTCATTCCGACAAGGAGAAGGTAAATGCCGAATCCAGCAGCGACCGCAAGGAACAATCCGGTGATGACGCCGGCTGACCCCGCCAGAAGCTCACGGCGGCGCAGAATAGATGTCACCAGGAGAATTCCGGCGAGGATCCCAAGCAAGGGATGGAGCAAAGAGTTGGCCACATAAAAAAGCGAAGGGTCGCCGAACGCCGCCAGATAGGCGCTATTCGCGACCAGAAAGAGGCCGAAGATGAGGAGCCATTTGGCAGCGCTCGAAAGGCGTGGTGGGTTATTTTCCATCAGGTTGAACTTGAAAGCCCTGCGTGCAAATCCTGCGCCGCCGTGAAATCAAAGCACGGCTGCCTCTGCCAGCGGGTCAATTATCGCCCTGTATAGTTTCAGGTGTGCAGGTCGTTTACAGAACATTTTCTTATACTACCGAGCCCATTTTTTCCAATGATGGGAGGATGGCTCAGAATCCAACCCCTGGGGGGTTGGCAGATTATCGGGGGGGGGCGCTACCGTGGGTTTCAGCTCTCGCCCGTCCGAGAATGCACAGCGGAGCGCCTCTGAATTCAACCCAAACGCCTGACACCGGGCACCTGACACCTAATTCTGCGTCTCAGCGCCTCGGCGGTGAAGCATGTGCAGCCCCCATTCCCTTCAGGTGTTTACGAACCTGCTCCGCATCAGGGGCATTGGGGGCGAGGAGGAGGTAGGCCTCAAACTCCTGGCGGGCGCGAATGAATTCGCCCAGGGCTTCCAGCGTCAAGGCGAGGTTGTAATGGGCATTGGGGAAGTTCGGCTGCAGGCGGATGGCTTCCTCGTATTGGTGCCTGGCGCCGTCCGCATCTTTCTTGGCCATCAAGGCGTCGGCCAAGCCCGCGTGCGCGCCGGAATCCTGTGGCCGATCCTTCAAGTAGTCACGATAGTCGGAAATGGCTTCGTCCAGTTTGCCCTGCTGGCTCAGGGCATTGGCCAGGGCCAGGCGGGCATCGGCATAATCGGGCTTGTTGAGCAAGGCCTGCTGATATTCCTTGACCGCGTCGTCCACCTTGCCGAGGTGGACCCAGTTATTGCCCAGGTCGAAATGCGCCTCGGGAAGATTGGGAGTAATGCGCAGGACCGCCTGCGCTTCGGCGGCGGCTCCCGCAAAGTCGCCCTGGAGAGCCAGCGCTCGTGAGAGATTCAAGTGGGCTTCCGCCCAATCGGGTCGCCCCTTCACGACGGCGCGAAAAGCAACTGCCGCGCTTTCCCAATCCCCTGTCTGGCTGAGGGCTAGCCCCAGGGCCTCCTCGGTTTGCAGGTCTTCTTGTGCCGTGAGACTGGCGCGATAGGCAGCGGCAGCCCCCTTGAAATCACCCTTAGCATAAAGGTTTTTTCCAAGGTCGCGTTGATAGGTGGCGTTCGTGGGATTCAGGCGCACGGCATCCTGATCCTCGGCGGCCGCGCCCACGGTGTCGCCATTGGCGCGCAAAGCCGCCGCCAGGCTCTCGTGCAAACTCGGATCGTCGGGGCGCAGCCGCAAGGCATCACGGTAGGTGGGCACGGCCAAGGCAAAGTTTTTCTCCTGGGCCAGCAAATCGCCCAAGGCCACCAAGGCTTCGGCGTAGTCGTGCCGCAATTGCAAAGCCTGCTCAAGCTGGGTTTGCGCCGCCGGCGGGTTCCCCATCGCCTCCAGGACCAGCGCAATGCGAAAATGAAATTCCGGGCTCTGCGGCTGAATCTGCAACGCCACCTGATATTCTGCGAACGACTTATCCAGGTCACCGGCGGACTGGTAGGCGTTGGCGAGGTGAGCATGGGCATCGGCGTCGTCGGGCCGCAGACGCACTTCCTCGCGGTATTCCTGCACGAAGCCTGCAACGTCGCCGGAAGATTGAAGCGCTTCCGCCAGGTTGCGGTGATAGTCGGCCTCATTGGGAGAAAGGACGACGGCCTGGCGCAGTTCTCGGATGGACTCCACCAAGTCGCCGGTCTTGCGCAGGACGAGCCCCAGCGACTCATGTAGCGCGGGATCGCCGGGCTTCAAGCGCACCGCCTCGTGATATTCGCTGACTGCCGCAGGATGGTCGCTGATGGATAGGTAAGCGGCGGCAAGCTCAGCGTGAGCCGCGGTGTAGTCCGGGCGCAGCCGGATCACGCGGCGGAACTCTTCGATGGATCCCCCATAATCACCGGCGTCGCGCAAAGTGAGCGCCAGGGCATAACGATAGTCGGCCTGATTGGGGTGCAGTTGCACGGCCAGCCGGTACTCCTCGATGGCGTGACTGTAATCCTCGGTGGCGCGCAGGGCCGCAGCCAGGCTCATGTGGATTTCCGGGTCATTGGGGCGAAGGCGAGCAGCGGCGCGATACTCGTTGACGCCGCCGGCAAAATCACCGGCCTGGGTCAGTGCGGCGGCAAGGCCGGCATGGGCGTCGGGATTATTGGCGTCCAACTCGATGGCCTGGCGATACTCCGCGCCCGCCCCTTTGGCATCCCCGGATTGGAGCAGCGCGCTGGCCAGTCCTGTGTGAACTTCCGAGTCGCGCGGCGCCATCGCTAGCGCTGTACGGTACTCCTCGGCGGCCTCGCTGAACTTCCGATCGAGCGACAGCGCACTGGCCAGGCTCAGATGCGCATCGGCGTTGTTGGGATGGTCCTGGATTTCGGCGCGGAAATCGATGATGGCCTCGGGAATCTGCCCTTCGGCTTCCTCGAGTGCACCGAGGTTCATATGGACGCCGGGAAAGTTCGGTCGCAGCCGCAGCACTTCCCGATACTCTCTTAGGGCTTCGTTGGTTTTTTGCTCGGCGGCAAAAGCACTTCCGAGATTGTAATGCGCTTCCACATAGCCTGGCCTCAGGGCGAGGGCCTGCTGGAAAGCGGCAATTGCCTGGTCCCACTTGCTTAGACGCGCAGCCTCATTGCCTTGCCGGAAGAAATCCTGCGCGGTGGGTGTTGTGGACTCCGCGGGAACGGCCGGAATTTTCGTTGTGGATTGGGGCGCAGGAGCTTGCGCAGCCGCCGGGCGAGGTTCCAGCAACAAAATGGCGGCGCCAGCGGCCAACAGAAGAAGGGCGTATCCCTTTTCCCTGTTCAGCGTGGCCGTCCGCTTGGGTCGCATGCTAGTAGAATACACCCAACCGTGACACATTTGCGTTACACTGCACGCGAGTGTTTTTAGAAATCTTCAACTCTCACGGGTGTGATCCCAAGGCATGGAAACGATCCTCCAATTCTTCCGCCGCCGTCCTGAATACCGCACGGCGACCCTTCTCACCGGGAGTCTGTTCTGGCTGGTGGGATTTTTTCTGCTGCCCCTGGCGTACTTGCTGGCCGTCAGCTTTGCCGAGCGCTCACCTTATGGAACGATCGATTGGACCATGGGTCTCGCTAATTATGCCCGCGCCTTTCAGCCTCTCTACCTGCAAGTTTACTGGCGGTCGTTTTGGATGGGGCTCCTTACAACGGCGCTCTGCGCGCTGTTGGGTTATCCCGTCGCTTACACGCTGGCGCTGCGAGTCTCGGCACGATGGAAATCCGCGCTTCTGATGCTGGTGGTCATACCTTTTTGGACCAGCTTTCTCATCCGCACCTACGCCTGGATGATCATCCTGCGCAGCGAGGGTGTGGTCAATAATACCCTGCTGGCTTTGCATGTGGCCCACGAGCCTTTGCGACTGCTCTACACCCCCCTGGCGGTGATGATTGGTTTGGTCTACGGCGAATTGCCCTTCATGATCCTGCCGCTTTACGCGGTGCTGCAAAAGATGGATCCCACGCTGCTGGAAGCCGCCGAGGACCTAGGTGCCCCATGGTGGCCCGCCTTTTTGCGAGTCACGCTGCCGCTCTCCGCCCCCGGCGTGGTGGCCGGATCCATTCTAGTCTTTATCGCATCCGTTGGCGCCTTCGTAACCCCGGATTTGCTGGGTGGCGCTCGCACCATGATGGTCGGCAACCTCATTCAAAACCAGTTTGCCGTTGCGCGCGATCAGCCGTTCGGCTCGGCAGTGGCGTTTCTATTGACCTTTGTGGTGCTGGCGCTGGTTGCTGCGGGGTTACGGAGGAGCGAACACTCCGCCGGGGAGATGTTCTAATGGCAGGCGCGCGGCGCAGCGGCTGGGGGCTTTCTATCTCGACCACTGCTGTCTACCTGTTTCTTTACGCCCCCATCTTTGTCCTGATGGTTTATTCCTTCAACCGCTCGCGCCTTTCCGCTCACTGGATGGGTTTTACGGTTGAGTGGTATGCCGTCCTCTGGCGCGATGCGCAGATATTTCAATCGCTGGAAAACAGCCTGGTGGTGGCCGCCGGAGTCACCCTGGCCTGCGTGGTGTTTGGGACCATGTCCGCCCTGATCTTTGCGCAGCCTCACCGGCGGGCCAAAGCGCTGCTCGACGGCGTGGTTTATCTTCCCCTGGTCATCCCGGAAATCGTCATTGCTGTCGCCACCGTTATCTTTTTCAGCCTGCTGATGTTGAAATTGAGCTTGTGGACCATCATCATCGCGCACATCACCTTTTGTATTTCCTACGTCATCATTGTGGTGGGGGCCAGGTTGACCGGAATGGACCGCTCCCTTCAGGAGGCCGCGCTGGATCTGGGCGCGAACGAGTGGACCGCATTCTTCCGCGTCACGTTGCCCGTAGCCGCCCCGGCCATTCTTTCCGCCGCCCTGCTGGTCTTCACCACTTCCTTCGATGATTACCTTATCACTTCGTTTGTGGCTGGCGTTCGCTCTACCACGCTGCCGCTCGAAATCTACTCGCGGCTGAAGCGCGGCATCACGCCGGAAATCAATGCCATCTCGACCATCATTCTCGTCACCACGATTCCGCTTGTCCTCGTTGCCCAAAGGTTGGAGCGCGGTTCCATGAAGTTGCGGACGGCATTGGCCAGCGCGGCCGCGATTTTTCTCTTGATGGTGACCCCCGTGGTGGCGCGCACCTGGACGGCGGGCTCGCAACTGCCGCAACTGAACATTTACATCTGGTCGTCCTACATCTCCCCGCGCGTCATTCACGGCTTCGAGCGCGAATATCACTGCCGGGTAAACTACGACCTCTACGACTCAAATGAAGCGCTGCTGACCAAGTTGCAGGCGGGGAATGTGGACTACGACCTGGTGGTTCCGAGCGATTACATGGTGGAAATTCTCGTGCGGCAAGGCTTGCTAGCCAAGCTTGAAAAACCGCGCATGGCCAACGCCTGGGCGAACACTGACCCGCGGTTCCTGGGATTGCCCTTTGACCCGCAAAACGAATACTCCGTGCCCTACGCTTGGGGAACCACCGGACTCGCGTATCGCGCTGACCTGGTCAACGAGAATATCGATAGCTGGAACGTGCTGTTTGACAAGCGCTTTGCCGGGCACATTCTGCTGCTCGACGATACACGCGAAGTCTTTGGCATGGCCCTGAAGAAACTCGGCTTCTCGCTGAATTCCACTGACCCTGAACAAATCAAACAGGCGCGTGATCTGCTCCTCGACCAGAAGCCCATGGTGAAGGGTTATAACAGCTCTAACTTTGAGCAGGACCTTGCAGGCGGCGATGCCTGGATCGCCCAAGCCTACAACGGCAACATGACCTTTGTCATGCGCGACGAGCCACGCATTCGTTACATCATCCCAAAGGAGGGCTGCACGATTTCCGTCGATTGCGCCTGCGTTCCGCGCCACGCTCCCCACCCGCAACTGGCGGCAGATTTCATCAACTATTTCCATCGCCCGGAAGTCGCCGCGCGCTTTGTGAATGACTGCGGTTTCAACACGCCCAACCGCTTCGAGCAGCAGGAAATCGACCCATGGCTCCTCTCGAACCCCGCCGTCTTCCCCGACCCCGCAGCCCTCAAGCGCTGCGAGTTTATGCGCGACGTTGGGCCCATCATATCACTCTACGACCGATATTGGACTGAGATCAAAGCGCATTAGTCACGCGGAGACTGGGCTCTCAGCTAAGAGGACGGGCGACCACCTCTCTCAACGATTTGCCGGTGCCGCGCTGGTCCCAGTAGACGACCGTGAAGCTCTTCTCGAGCGGCGGGTTGAAGTGACGGAAGAGACGCATCTCGGTAAAGCCTGGCCCGCCGTGCAGGAGGATCAAGGCCGGATTCGCGAGGCTCTCGCCCCGGATCATCACCCATTGATCGAGTCCGCCTAAACGCTGATAGCTGATCTCGGCGACGCTGCCTGCAACCAGCTCGCGTTTGGGCCCACGGAAGGGCGGCGTCGTTCCCAGATGTTTCATAAACTCACTCCAATGCAAGTGATGAGACTGCGGCCGAACTGCAACGGCTCACCAAGGAGGGTGACCGAGGACCTTTCCAGCTCGATCGCCCGCGAAGGCCAGCCCTTACCGTCGAAAATACCTCCTCATCTGCTCTTCTGCGTCAGCGCAGTATTTGGGGAACTGTTCGGGATGGCGAAACAAGTTGATATTGGCCAATCGTGGGTCTTGGGGCATTCCGAGATACGTCTTGCGCAGGTAAACCGGCGGCGGACCGCCAGGAGTGCCGGCGGCGGGAATGGCCGGTGGCAAGTGCACAGCCCACATGCTGCCGCCCCCCAACATTTCAGACGGATACTGCATCAACCAGGAGCAGTTGTGCTGGTCCAGGATCATGTTGGAAGATACGACGACCCACTGGCTGGCATCGTCCGGGGAGGGTTGTTGGCAGTCCCAAACGCGCGCTTGGGGAACGAGGACGGTGGGGTCCGACATAGCGCAGTAATCGAGGTTAAGCGCCTTCAGTCCGCGTCGATCGGCGAAATCCCTGACTTCCGGCAGCGCCTGGTTCCAATCCACATTGGAATCGCTCGCCCACCAATACACGGGATGGCTCCAGGTGAGAGCATTGAAAAATGGAACGAAGTGCGGATAGACGCGCGCCACGCTGACCAGCGAACTGGCAGCCAGGAGCACCGCCAGCGTCCCCGCCGCGCGGGCCAAAGAACGACCCTCGCGACCCAGGCATTGGATCATTCGCGGCAGAGGCGCCAGCATCACAATTAAGAGAACGATCGGAACACCGAAGTGCCGGATGCTGATGCTCAGTTGCGACAGCATGCAGGCGGCCGTGAAAACCAAGAGCGAAACCCAAATCGTCCGCCAGCGCCAGGCTTCTGCTTCCGCAATGACAGGAATTCGCCCGGGGCGGACCTTTAGCCGCAGGGCCAGAGCGAGCAAGAGCGCGACGAGACCCAGAAAGCCGAGCGGCGATTTCAGCGCCAGCAAAACGGGATAATAGAACCAGACGCCGTGGGGGTAGCCGTGGCCCACAAGGAAAGTCGGGCGGCTGGAGGTGGCCACAAACATCATCAGCCCGCGAAGGTACAGCCAAGGCGGCATCAACAATCTGCGCAGGGGCACCCATCGCGCGCTGTGGCCGATGAGAGACAAGGCGTCGGTGGACTGATTCAGCGAGAACAAAAAGTAAAAGCCGTACACCACGATCGCCGCCAGGGCCGTCCCTCTTTGCGTCCATTTCCAGCGGAGTCGGCGCCAGGCCCGGAGTTCTGTCTTATCCTGCGGGAGTCCGGGCAGAGGCAGGAGGCGTGTGCTCACAGCCAATGCTCCAAAGGCGACAAACAGCAGCCCGGCGGAGAATTTGGAGAGCAAGGCTCCGGCAAGGCAGAGACCGAACCACACTGCGGTCCGGCGCGACGGTTCCCGCCAAAGGTCCGCGAATTGCCAGAGGGTGAGCAGGCAGAACAAGGTTACGGCGACGTCGGTATGCACCAGCGGGCCGAAAGCAATGAAGGTCGGCGAACTCACGTAGGCGGAAAGGGCAAGCAGCCCTCCCCCATCGCCTCCCAGCTTCCGCGCGTAAACGAAAACCGTCCACCCGAGACCCAACATGAGAAGCAGCATGGGCAGTCTGGCCCAAGCCAGAGTTCGCCGCGGGTCATTCCAGCGCGTCAGCAACCATTCCCCGAATATCCATTCCCCCATGAAGGCGTGCGGCACGAATTGAGTGCTGTTGGTCCAGGAAATGTGGCCATAATCGGCGTGGGTGCCGCCCAGAACCAGAGGGAAGGCCGCAATCACCTTGGCCAGCGGCGGGTGCTCCTCGTTGAAGCGCATGTCGAGCTTCTGAATGTAACTGACGCCCGCGCCAATGTGCGCCACTTCGTCGAACGTGACGGATTCGCGCAGAGCCGCACCACCGGCCAGAAACCCCATCAGTCCTAACAACAGAAACGCCACTGCCGTGGCATGCCGAAACCGCAGTGCATCACCTGCCGCGGCGGGCGGGGAGGAAAACGAGGAAAACAATGATGAGGATGACACGTTTCACCTCGAAGGGTCGCAGAAGTGCTGAAACATCGGGGCGCTCCGTCTTTTGGACGGCCACAGCGGGGCAAGAATACCAAAAGCCCACGTTCGAGCCACGGCCCCAAAATCCGTGGAACAAACAGTGTGCGTTTCACAAGAGCCTCCGGTTCGAAGAGCCGCCCCGGTCTCTGCGGTATTCTCGCCGGGCACGGGGGGGGAATTGGCAAACGGAGAGGGCCAGAGCGGCTGCCGTTCTGGCCCGCGATCTTCCTCGTCAGAATACACCGTTGTCAAGTGCGAGAGGTGGTGATGGGGACGATCCGGGCAAGTTCCCGTTCCTCGGGGGCGGTGAGATGTTTGCGCTGCGGCGATGGGTACTGAAGGACCACCCCAATCTCGGGGAGTCTCAAAGTGCGCACCGTCCCCCGCACCACAGATAACTCCGCATGGCCCGCGTGATTCTCGTATTGGCCCCAGGCCAGGATCATCGCCACATTCTGGGTCCCACGTGAGAGGTACAGCGCGCAAGTGGCGCACACGCCGTCCAGCTTGAAGGAGTACTCGCCCGCCGGCAATATGGCCTGGCCCCAGCGCGCCTCGAAGGGCAGGGTAAATTTTCCTTGGAACATCTGTGCACTGGCGTGTCCCGCGTTGAAGCAGACCGCCAACAGCACCAGCCCCAAGAACCTAAGCAGTATCGAAATTCGGATGCTGTTCATGTTGTATCTCCTCTATATTCTTGGTTTCCGGGGCAAACACTCTCTTGCCCTCACCCTATTAAGCGGAAATGGCGCACGCAGACTGTCATGTCGGCAAAAAAAATGCGTCGGGCCACCGACAGCGCATCGGACACGCGTGGAAAACCCGGGCCAGAAGTGATAACTTGCAGTGGATTCCTCCCCCCTGCGGGCGGTGTACGATGGAGCCGCCAGCCCACGAAATCATGCGCCTGTTGCAAGCTTGGAGCGCGGAAGGCCCTCCGAGGTGTTCTGCTTGTGTGGTTGCCCACTTGGAAGTAACTCTTCGGGTGTCCACGAAGGAATCGTATTCGATCGGTTCAGTCCGAGTCACAGTCGTCCAGAAAGTTCCGGCACTGTGTGGGATTCGGCCTGAAAAGTCACGGATAATGGCCGCCGGCCAGAATAGACCCTCGCGCCGCAGGGTCTGCCGATTCCCCGTCACTTGGACGTATTGCCTAACCACTCCTGTGACATGAAGTTCGGCGACGAGCCAAAAGCACGGATAGTTACACGGCCAAGTGGACGTGTGGACTCACATTGTCTATCCACGGATGGGCATCAAATAGTTAGCGCCATGTCTGGGGATGAATTCTCGGATGGCTGAGCTTGGGGACCGCAAAAAGGAAATTCGGGCATAGGCGTATACTGTGGGACGGCGGCATTATGTCTCTCCGAACAGTGTTGTGCGCGAGCCTGATCCTTACAGTCATTCCAGTCCGAAGATTGTCTGCCCAGGCGAGACCGCAACCGTCCGGAGCGCCGATCGTTCGGGTGACGTCCAGTCTGGTCTTTCTGGACGTGACGGTGCTCGATAAGAAAGGCCGCCCCGTCGTGAAGGGGCTCACCCAGGACGACTTCACCATTACCGAGGACAAAAAACCGCAGCGCATCTTCTCGTTTGAAGCCCCAGACGTACACGTGATGAGCGCGAATTCCGGAGACGATAACCCGGAAGGAAAAGCTCCCGTGACCATCTTCGTGCTGGACCTTCTGAACTCGAGTTTTGAGGATTTTGCCTACATCCGTTATATGGTGCGGAGGTATCTGGCGGCGCAGCCGCGACAATTGAAGTCTCCTGCCGAATTGATGGTGCTTGGCAATCGATCTCTGGAGTTGTTGCAGGGCTACACGCGGAGCAAAGAGGATCTGCTGTACGCCCTGAATCATTTGCCGCCCGCACTGCCCTACAAGTTTGAGATGGGGTTTTGGGATGACCGGTTTAACCAATCGTACGATGCCCTACAGCAGATCGCGCTTCAGAATAAGGGCGTGCCCGGCCGGAAGAACATCATTTGGGTGGGCCATGGCGGCCCCGGAATCTGGACAGCGGCTTTGCCATGGCCGTACGAAACTGAACTTAAGCAGTATGTGCATGAAACGGTCAACATGCTGGTCGATGCGCGGGTCAGCCTCTTTGTGATTTATCCGGGGCTGAAGGTCGAGGGCAGTGCCTTTACCGTGAGTGAGAGGGACGCGTCCATCGATGTCGGCGATGACGATCCTTTTGCCGGCGACATTAACTTCGGCGTCCTCGTGAATGAAACCGGAGGGAGGCTTTTCTACAACCGCAACGATGTGGACGGCGAAATCCGCGAGTCCGAACAGATGGGCTCGGAGTACTACACGCTGACTTACCAGCCGCCTGACGGTAACGCCGACGGCAGATTCCGGCGGATTCGCGTGACGATGCGCGATCCGCACCTGCGGGCAGTAACCAAGGACGGTTACTATGCGCCGGACAGCAGTGCGCCCGTCGATCCTCGGCAGCAGACCCGGGAGGCACTGGTCGAGGGCGCCGAGTCCACCATTCCTTTTGCGGCGTTGGATTTGAAAATTGCAGGCGTCGTCCGGCATCCGGATACCCGCACGGCAGACCTTACCGTGCAACTGAAGACGAAGAATGTTGGATGGCAGGCGACTGACGACGGAAAGAGCACGGCGAACCTGCTTATGGCGGGGGTAAGCTTGACGGGGCGCAGATACATTTTGGCTTCCATCGTTATAGAAGTCTTTCTGTCGGCCGACACACAGGATCCAGTTCGATTGGCGGCATCGGTGACATCTCTGGCGCTCACCATCCGGATTCCACCCAAAACCCAAAGCGTGCGCGTGGTGATAGAAACCGCAGAGGGAGGGCGGATGGGCGCCGCGGAACTGAATCGCCGGGACCTCGACGCCTCACCCGCAGTGCCGACGCCCGAGCCGCAATTGACGCGACGCCCACCCGACCAGGTAGTTCACGCGGGTCCCTAGGCACAAATTGACATGCTGGGGGCGTTGCCGGGAAGTGATCATGCACGTCTAATGGGCTTTTCGGGCGGTTCGATCACAAAACCGGCTCTTCTTCGCAGACTGGGATCAAACTTAACAGGGCATCCTGTTGCCTCAGTAACCTCTGGTACCGGAGCAGTCCCAAGAACCACCAAGATCAACAGCGAGGGTCGGCACAGAATTACACGAGTTCTCATAGTTGCCTTCGCGTCAATTTAACGCGTAGCGAATACGCTGTCCCAATCAGGAGGGGTACACGTTTTTGTCGCCTAGCTCGCCTTGGCTTGCGATTTCTCGTTTGAGGTCGCGGCACCTGGCGGTAGTCAAAAAATGCACCCGAATTTGGCGCGAGGATTCGATTTTAAGCGCGTTGCAAGGGCGAGCCATGGGAGGCATGGTGAGAAAACTACTGGCTCTGGGAACAGGCGGGAAAGGACGCGACAGATCACGCCTTGCACTAGCCTTGCGCCTGACTTCCCGATAAGCCCTGGTAAAATGCGGCCTTCCTTCTACCCGACCGCTTGGTTTCGTGGCAAGCTTCCCGGTCGTTCCGTCCGCCGCACCCAGCCCTTCGCAGATTCATTGCTCCGGCTCGGACTCGCCGGCCGCCAGTTGACGATAAGTCGCCAAACCACTCTTGTGACATGGAGTTTGGCGACGAGCCAAAAGCCGGGTAGGCAGTAAGACTCTGCCACCAGATTTCGGCCTGAGAACGCGCTCCCAAACCCTTGACGACTACTCGTTCCTGATGCCAAGCCGCGAGCTCTGAGTGATAACGACCATCGTTCGGTCAAGGGATCGCGATCAGCATCGACCGACTGAGCGAAGGCGTTTCCAGAAAAGAGAAACAAAGACGCTATCAACACGAGTTTTGTCGCGTTCACGGCCACCTCGACCGATTCGATAGGATCGGACCAATGTGCGCCCTCTCGCCAGTACAATTAAACTTAGTGAGGACCGCCCGCTGCATAATCTCAGGGACGTGCCTGCCGAGCAATTGTTTTCTTCATCGCACCGCCTCAATCACCACTATCCCTCCCAACGCATAGGCCGTAGCACAGGCACTCCTGCCTGTGCCCTCTCATCGCACAGGCAGGAGTGCCTGTGCTACTCCATGATTTTTGCTTTTCCTTCCTGAGACGACTTAGAATGACAGGAGTTTCAATCTTCCTGGCAGATTTCATTCGGGAGTGATCAATGGGGCAAGAGGGTTTTTCGATTCTGATTCTGGGTGCAGGCAAAGCCACACGCTTCAAGTCGGAGTCTCCGAAGCTGCTGCACGCGCTGGCGGGCCGTTTGATGGGGGAATACGTTTTGCGCGCGGCCACGGCGGCCGGGGCCGAGCGGGTTTACATGATCATCGGCCATCAAGCGGAAGAGATGCGGAAGGCCTTCGCGCGCCCGGGGCTGGAATTCATCGAGCAAAAGGAGCAACTGGGCACCGGCCACGCACTGATGGTGGCGCGCCCGGAACTCGAACAGTGTCCCAGCGGAGTGGTGGTGGCGCTGGTGGGCGACGTGCCGCTGCTCCAAGCGGCGACTCTGAGCGCACTGGTAGCCAACCACCGCAAGGAACGCGCGGCTTGCACCATCCTCAGTATGCGTGTGGACAATCCCACCGGTTACGGGCGGATCGTGCGCGCGGCCGGGAGGCGCGTTCGCGCCATTGTGGAAGAAAGAATGGCGAGCGCGGCGCAGAAGAAGATCCGCGAAGTCAGCACCGGCATCCTCTGTTTTTCGCGCCAGCCGCTGCTGGCGCACTTGGGCGAGCTTACGCCCGCAAACGCCCAAAAGGAGTTTCTGCTGACCGACCTCATCGAGATTTTCCATCGTCACCGTCTCATGGTGGGGGCATTTGAGGCGCCGGCGGAGGAAGCAGTAGGCATCAACGACCGCGCGCAACTCACCGAGGTGGGGAAAATGCTGCGCCGTCGCAAGGCCATCGCCATGATGAAAGAAGGCGTGACCCTCACTGACCCGGAGGCGACGTACATCGATGAGGATGTGGTGATCGGCCCCGACACGGTTATCGAGCACGGTGTCAGTCTGCGCGGCCGCACGCGCCTGGGAAGCGGCTGCCGTCTTGAACCCTACTCGACCATCACCGATTCCATCCTCGCCGATGGCGTCACGGTGCGGCAATCCTGTGTCATTACAGATAGTGAAGTGGGCGCGGGGGTAACGATCGGCCCCTTCGCGCATCTGCGTATGGGCGCGGTCATTCAGGCCGCAGCGCGCATCGGCAACTTTGTGGAGATCAAGAAATCAACCATCGGCCCAGGCGCCAAAGCCCTTCACCTGACCTATCTGGGCGACGCGACGGTGGGCGCGCGCGCCAACATCGGCGCCGGCACCATCACCTGCAACTATGACGGCGAAAGAAAGTATCCGACGGCCATTGAGGATGAGGTGTTTATCGGCAGCGGGAACATGCTGGTGGCCCCGGTACGGATCGGCAGGGGCTCGTATACGGCCGCGGGTTCGACGATTACGGAGGACGTTCCGCCCGAATCGCTCGCCATCGGGCGGGGCCGTCAGGTGAATAAGCAGGGATGGGCGCGCGAGCTGAAAAAACGGAGAGAGCAAAGCAAGAAGTGAATTTGTCCGTGGCCCCAGCTTGATGTCGAGGCGGCGGAATTCATGCCGATCCTGTCGGCACGCCGCCCTATGGCGAGGTGAACTCGCCGCTACGCCGCTACGCCGCCATATGGCGAGGTGAACTCGCCGCTACCACGTCCAACTGGGTGTGCGACATAAAAGTGCAAGCGGGATACCGTGGACGTAGCGCGGGCGTCCCGCCCGCTGGCGCGTGGGCATCCTGCCCGCGCATTCTTGGCGGGAGCGGGACGCTCCCGCGACAGCGGGCGAGACGCCCGCGCTACGGTCGCTTTTTTTGCTTTTGCGTCGCACACACCGTCCAACGGTTCCATCACGAAATTTGGGGTCAATTTCTTATCCTTAATTAGGAGAAAAGAGTATTGCGCCTCGCTCGATTTTTCCCGCCATGCTTTTCCGCATTTTTTACTCGTATCGCGTAAGATATGCGGAGCCCGCAACCGTCCGATTGCCGCCGTTCTCTATAACTCTATCAAACGACATGGTTTAACTCGCACAAAAAATTGGCACCCGACGTGCATCCTCACTCTCCCGGGAGCCAAACACAGTCAGAACGTGAAGCTCCCCGAATCAAGTCCGAAAATAATCAGAGGAGAGACTAACATGGCAATCGATGAAGTGCCTGTCCAATCGGGACTTCCGAAGGAGCCGAACCCAGGTTCAAAGGGCGTCATAATGTTCGGTGTGGTTTTTGTCGTTCTCGCGGCTCTTGCCGTGGGGGAATTCATTACGGTTAACCGCATGAACGTGCTGCGCGACCAATTGACGGCGCAGCAGAACCAGATGCGAGATGACTTGACCGGGCAATTGCGGAATCAGGTTACGAATCGCCTGACGGTCATCGAGCAGCAGAATGCCCAGGCACTGGATTCCGTTAAATCGGAGCTCGATAACGCCGCCAAACGCTTGGGCGCGCAGCGCGGGGAATTGAAGCGCGCAAGTACCATGGTGACAGAACTTCAGGATCAACAAAAAACCCAAACGGCGCAGCTCGAGCAAGAGCTGTCCCAGAAGGCCGACCAGCAACAAGTCGGCGCACTGACCCAGGATGTTTCCACGACGAAGACGAATCTTGATACCACCAATAAGAACCTTACCTCCCTGGCGTCGGACTTGGGCATGGCTCGCAGCGAGATGGGCAACCTCATCGCGCGCAACCACGATGACATCGAATACCTGCGCAAGATGGGTGATCGCGACTACTTTGAATTCACCCTGACCAAGAATCAACTGTCGAAGGTGGCGGGCGTGGGCCTGACGCTGAAGAAGACCAACGCCAAGCGCTATCGATTCAATCTCAACACCGTGGCCAACGATATGGAAGTGGAGCGGAAGGATTGCGCCGTCAACGCGCCCGTGTACTTCTATGTGAACGGGTCCAAGAAGCCTTACGAGCTCGTTGTAAATCATGTAGGAGCAGAGCAGGTGAAGGGTTATCTGAGCACCCCGAAGGGTGTCACCCAGGTTGCAGCGAACGCGGAGGGAGCGCACTAGCAAATTCGCGGGGAGACCACCTCACCTTGAGCGGGTCTCCCCTCTCACCTTTTGATTCTCCAACATCAACCCAAGCTGGACGAAGCGCCAAGTCCGGCCATGAAATAACCTCTGAGGAGGTTTAACATGGTCAAGCGCGCTTTGCTGGCTGCCTCTCTCGCCACGTGAGAAATCCCGACGCGTGGTTACTCGCAGCGCCGAATCCCAAGAGAAATCGCATCAACGCTACGGATTTTTCTTCGCGATGTTTTTCCCCAGGTTGAAACAGGGACCGATCGAGAATCGGGTCGTGAATCGGCCGTCCCGTAAGATATCGTTGAAGAGGTGATCGTAGACTAGGTCCGATTGCACGCGCAGGCCTATGTGTTTGGTGATGGCTAAGTCGACGCCGCCACCAAACCCATAAAACGCAGTCCAATCCGTCTTCTTTCCGGTGGGCGCCAACGCTGTAACGATTATTTTCGCAATCGGATCTGCGGGCTGAGGCGTTGCGTCCTCATAAATCGCTCCGACGGAAGGCCGAACAAACAGGGTCACCTTCTTGAAGTGGCGATACGACAATTGCGGTCCACCGGCAAAGGTTTGGGTCCTGGAATTGGCCGCTACCGCTACGGTGTACCCGGCAGGGAGTTCCCCCGCCGCCCCCAATTCCTGCAAGAGACCGCCTAATTGCTGCTGCCACGCGGTCGTCAGCAGGTTGGGCGTCAGCGTCATGTCACCGCCCGTAATGCTGTAGTCGAAGCCCAGCGCATACCAGGTCTTTGGATTAACACCCGCCTGAAAATGAAATCCGTTCTCAAAAAGGCTCACATGAGGGCTATCAAGGAATGCGTATCCGGCGTAAAGATTGTAACGCGGAACATAGTCCTGCTGACCTTGCGCTGTTACGGACGCAAGCGGCAATGCAAGGGCGAGCAACAGGAGGGTTGTGACCACCCGGTGCGTTCCCGCGCATCTGACCTGGGCTGAATATGACATGATTCTCTCCTATTCAATCTGTTCTCGATCTTTCCCATTTCCGCCCCAGTTCAGCGTGGAAGGGAGACTCCCCGGTCTGGTCTAAGTTGGCTCTCCCTCCGGTGGATGACGGTAGAGGTATGAATTTCCATCGCCCGTGTGGGCGTCGTGAGGGGATGAGAAATGGCGTGGAGCGCCGGGCATGCAGTCCGACTCTTTCATGACGACTAGAAGTGGGACGAGGTCCGACAAGGTGCCCACCGGCGGGACTGGCTCGCCCTCCAATTTTCTACGTCCCACCTATACCATCAAATTGAAAGCGACGCGTTGACGCTGCTCATCGTCAATTCTGACGCATGTCAATTTATCTTTTGCGCCCTTGCGCCGATCAGGTGGGATGTTTCCCTCAGTGGTGGGGATTGGTGGAATATCCACAATGAGCGGGTCATTCCTTGATGACATTTTGGGTGAAGCCCAGTTGGATGAGTTCCTGTCCGGCGGCCCAAACGTCCGGCGGAATCTCTTGCGGAATCTGGTAGCCCTTGGCGGAGTAGAGCCGGATTCGCTGCAAATCCCCCACCATGATGCCGATGACGTCGCGCTCGGAAATCTCCTGGTTGGGATAATCTTCAAACGACATCTGCGGCGAGGTGACGAGCGCTTGCTTCTCCGGCCAAAATTTGCGGAACGTGGCGAAGGCCCGGCGTTCCATATACGGTTTGTGCACCAGAATAAACTTCTGCGGATCGACGCGGAGTTTCGCCAGCAGGTCCTTGGTAAACCGCACGTTCTCGCCGGTATTGGTCGAACGGTTCTCTATCAGCGTGGCCTCTCGCGGGACGCCCATGCGCGCGGCGATCTCCGCAAACCGGTCAGCCTCAGGCTGGTCCCAGACGCCGCGGGTCAAGTTCCCCAACCCACCGGAGAAAATCAATAGCGGGGCCCAATGTTCCAGGAAAAGTTGTGCGCCCCGCTCGGCCACGCGCAGATCGTGGCTGCCCATCACCAGAATCACGTCGGATTTCTCGACCCGATGATTCAGGTGATGGTAATCCCAAACCCTCTGAGCGAGGATATCAACTTCCGCAGTCATGAATGGGCCCTTTAATGATTGGCGGCCCGCGGGCATTGCATCGAACAGCGGAGTCCCGCCCTGGGGCTTGGCCATTCAGCGAGCCGCCGCCGGTTTTGCTTCGCCAATCGGCGCGGAATTGCCAGTCCCGGCCCGCCCCTTGCCCGACAGCAGGATTCCCCCGAGTGCATAGCAGGCAGCGCCCGTGAGGACGCAGGCCCGTATAGAAGTTTCCGTAGAAATAGCCATAGCGATGAAGCTGGCCAGGACGGAGGCCGCGCCATTGAGCGCCCACATCCAGGGCAGATTTCCTTCTTGCCCAAGTTGAGTTGCCCAGCGCATGCCGACGGGGAAGCAGAAGCCCATGATGAAGCCGCAGGGTGCGACCAACGCCAACGACGCCGCAACGCGTTCGCACAGGACTCCGCCCACAGCGCCATGGATCGCGGGCAGAACCACCAGCGTATAGCACACCAGCACCAGTGCGGAGAGCAGCGCCGGCGCGCGGCCCGCGAGGTTGGAATTGAGGGGTACCCGATCCGACGCGAGGCTGCCCAGTCCCGCGAAGAGAATCAATCCTGCCAGCACCACCGCCAGGGAATAAATCGGCTGTCCAAGGAAGATGGAGAGTTGCTGCATCATGCCCATTTCCGCCAGCATAAATCCCAGGCCGATGCCGATGAAGTAAAGGATAGCGCCGGCCGGAGCGGAGGCCGATCCTTGCCGCAAGCGAGTCCATCGGCGCGCGGGCCAAACGATGGTCAGGACTACCAGGATCAAGGCGGCAAGCATGAAGAAGGCCAAGTGCAGAAGCGGCAGAAGCACCTTCCAATCCACGCCGGGAATTCGCAGGATTCCCGGAATGGCGTGGAAGCGCACAAAGCTGAAGAAGTACGGAGAAGAATCGGAGGGCGGAGAAAGATCAAAATAATCGGCGGAACGCAGCGCCGCCAATGCATCGAGCGTCTGTGCCTGCAACACGGGGCGCAATTGCTGCAAACCCAAGGCGTCGCCGGGCAGATAGAGAATCTGGTAATCCAGATCCTTGGCGGTCGAGCGAAGCTTGTCCAAATCCTGCGGGGTCAGGGGCTGGTTGCTCAAAAGCAGCGTGGCCATATCAAGCTGACCGATCATGGCCAAATGGCTTTCCGGGTCCTGGACCCCTTCGCTAAGCAAGGTGGCCTTGGCGAGCGAGAAAAGGCGCGTGCTCTCGTGGAAGTCCGGCTTGTGGTTCCAGCGGCTGAAGGCGATGATTCCGCCGGGCTTGAGATGTTCGTAAAAAACCCGCCACCCATCCAGCGAATAAAGCGAATTCTCGGTGAGGGCCATGGCGCCGGCGGCGGTGGCGGCCCAGGTATCGACCACGGTGGCCTGAATCATGTCGAAATTTTCATGACTGCGCGTCAAGTAGCTGCGGCCTTCATCATTGTGCAGTTCCAGACCTGCCACTTTATCGAAGCCCGAATACCATCCCATGCGCCGCGAAGAGACCTCCATAATGGCGCGGTTGATCTCAATTCCCACGATGCGGTGATAGCCGAAAAGCGCGCACGACATCACGTCGCGCCCGCCGCCCACGCCGATAATGGCGGCGCTCCCCCCCGCCCGCAGCCGTGGTCCCAGCGAGTGCACTTCGTAGCGGAGAAAATCGACGTCCTTCAGATTGCCTTCGAAACGATAGATTCCCGTGGCGGCATCGTTGTCAATGTCGATGTAGACGACCTCGCGATAGACGAGCGGCACATTCGGCCCGACCGAGCGCAGCTCCATTTTCGGTTTGACAACCCGGACGCGGGAAATGGGGTTCCACGTCTCATAGAGAATGTCGGTGCGGGGGTCAAGCTTTCCCTTCGACCAGATCGGTTGAATGCCATGAATCGTCGAGGCGTTCAGGGCCGCCAGCACCACCAGCACTCCCGCCCAAACGTAACCGCGCCGCTCGATCCGCCGTTCGCCGGCGAAGCGGGCGTAGGCCGATGCGCTCAAAAAGACCAGCGCGGAAATCACCATCACAGCGCTCGGCGCGTCGACCAGGTTCAAGAGGATCACCGAGCCGAAACAGCCCGCCGCCGCGCCCATCAGGTCCGCGAAGTAAACTCGCCCAATGGCAGCCGAAGCCTTGGTGAGAGAGAGGCACACCACAACTCCCGCAAAGAAAAAGGGCACGGCGATGAAGGAGCAGAAAATCAAGAAGCTGGCAACCGTTTGGAGGGCAAAGGAGATGTCGAGCGGAATGGCGAACATGATCACAAGCACGATGGGCATCGACGCGGCCATGGCAAAAGAAGCCTGCGCCATGCGCGGCCGCACCTGCCTCGGATCAAACAATGCCGGGCGAAGCTGCACCGCGAGCGCCCCCGCCGTCATCCCGAACATCGCCATCGATACCGAAACGAAGGCGAGGTAATACCAGCACGTCACGCTCAGCAAGCGGGTCAGAGTGATTTCGTACATCAGCGTGCTGGCGCACATCAATCCCAAACCTAGAAAAAAGACCACCATTCTTCTGCTCTCCTCACCCGGCGATGGCGAACCCAGAGAACCGCACGGGCCCGCAACAAATGCCCGTCAGCCCGCAGCCTTCGCTCTAGCCGGGGTTCTCCGGGTGCCCAAGATAAAGGCTGGTCAGTATAGCACCTGCAAGGAAGGGGACGGAGCGCGTTCAAAATCGCGACTCCGAAATCGGGTGGTGTCCTCTGCCGAGTGAAGGCGCCCCCCACGAATGCCGCGTTGCACATGCGGGGGCAGCCCGTGATACGTCCTTGGGGGTTGTTTCCGAGTGAGGGGTTACTTCCGCCGCCTGCCGGCAGGCAGGGAGGAGCCATCCGTCGGCTAACGGTCCGCCCCCGGTTCTAAGCTCGACAAGCGCCCACAAGTTAATCAATATGCGCGACGAGATGCCGCTATGATAACATAAGGGTCAATGGGAGGGTCGGAATGACCAAAGAGTACGTTGAGAATCGGGACGGCGCCTATCGAATCAGCGGCACTCGTGCTTCTCTCGACTCGGTTGTTTACGCCTTTTTGCGCGGCGCCGCCCCGGAAAGCATTGCTCAGTCGTTTCCCTCCCTCACCTTGGAAGAGGTGTACGGGGCAATTGCCTTTTACCTGGCTCATCAGACCGAAATCGACGCCTACCTGCAAGAGGGTGAGGGGGAATTTGAGGCCCTCCGCCAAAAAGCCCGCCAATCGAATCCCCTCCTCTACCGGAAACTCGAGGAAGCGCGCCAGCAGTCGCCCGCCACGCGAAAATGAAGATCCGATTCCTGGCCGACGCTGACTTTAACCACGACGTCGTGAATCGAATCTCTCCTTCTCGTATGGGCCGCCTCGGAGGCGGAGGAATGGGCCAACCGAATCTGTGCTCTGCCGCTCTAGGCATACGAGGGCAGCGGCAAGCGAGTTTGAATATTTTTCCCGCCAAGGTGGGTGCACTACGTAAAAATAGATTGCATGGAGTTGTGCGCGCAGCACACGTCTCCGCTGTTCTAAACTATGGAAGCGTCCCGTGGTTAATCAATATTCAGGACGAAAAGCCGCGGATTTTGTGAAACAGGTCCGCGCTACTTGCTACCTACGCTTCGCGGAAGGACGACCTTTTTGACATGTCGCAAATACCGGCCATCCCTTACGTAGATGTGGTAACGCTCGACAGAACTATGGTCGACTATTTTTCTAGGGTGACGAGGGTCCTAGAAAAATCACAGCCCACATTCACCCTCCGTTGTAAGGTGTTTAGGAACGTTAGCGAACTTCTTCAGTGGATGAACTGACTCTTCCGAGCAAGTACTTGCTGATATGGAGAGGATTCCGATTTGAAAGACAACTCAGGCTAGATCCTCCACGCAGATCGAGAACACCGCCATCACCGTGTCGTCGTTCCTCCAGAACCAGTTGGTCCAGCCGGACCTGTAGCACCTACTCCTACTGCTGGGCTTGGCGTGCCGGTTGGCCCTGTTGGTCCCTGGAATCCAGGGCCTTGAAACCATGCCTTCCAACCAGGAGGCAGACTATTCAAAAAGCAGGTGACCACCTGCTCAAGGTCGCCCGAGATAGCTGCCCAGCTCCAATTCTTGTCCGCCGCGAGTCTCGTATAGGTAAGGTGTGCGACTTGTTTATTCGCCTTCGTTTCTGCTTCCCGCAGGAAATTAGTCTTGACCGGCCGATGCGCGTTCCACAGGGCTACATTCGTTACATAGTGCTCCGCGAGTATGTCATCAGCCTTTGGTTTCTTTGATGGGTAAAAGAAGTCAATCAGGTTTCGAAGATGGAGAACAAAGCTTTCTAAGTACGCGTTCCATGTGGCCTGATCCGTTCCCCCAGGATCTTTCGAGAGAAACGATATAGTTGCTGCCAGCATATCAAGCTCATATTTAACATGCACGGAGGCTTGCTGAAGTTCCTGCTCTTTCTTTCCCATGCGCCACCTCTCAATCAGAATTTCCGTCCTCAGTTTTTGCCCGACTGGTATTGTAAACCCGAGCGAGAGGTTCGTCGGTCATCTTTCGTTCGAACGCAGTTCCGCGCCACAAGCTCACGAAAAGCTTGTTTGAACGGAGGCCACGTTGCGGCACTCAGGGGGAATGCGATTTAAAGGAACAAATCTCTTTGTCTCATCGCCTCGCTTTTGGAAATACCGAAATAGGTCTTGTGAAGTGGGCGGCGCGACCACCGCGAAAACCTGCAAAGGCGACCGGCCAGGATTAACCCTCCCATGCCAATCCCCCGTCTCTTTATTGAACTGCACCGGGTAAAATGTCTGTGGCCAATACAGTTCGGCGCGTTCATCTGCTGTAATAAGCCAGATTTTGTGTCCCTCAGGTAGAGATTTCAACTTCCCGCGAACGACATAGGAGACAGAATTAGGACCTAATGGCTGGGGATCGCTTAGCGATTGGCCGTGGAGAGGAAGGGTGATCTGTACCTTTTGATCGTCCGTATAATCCTCGGCCATCCCAAATCCCAATTTATTCTGAGCGGATTGCTTGGCTCGCCTGTATTGGACAAGTCGGACTCCAGTCAGGATAGCAGTAGCGAGCACCAATATGCTGATGAAGATTATGACGAACCTACAATTCTCGTGGCCCGTTTGATAATGGTCATAGATGACATAGGCAAACAAAAGCCATGTTAGCACAGCCGCCAGCGTCGCAATGTCGGTCCGCATAAGCATTTTTCTAATCTGCTCTTTTGCCAATGCTAAAAGCCCCGCAGCCGAAACTATTGTGATAGAGGCACCTAGGAGCCGATGATTCTCCTCTACTGCCCAAACGAACGAACCGGTTCCTAACGCTGCCGCAAGGATCGCTATCAAAACCCAGAACAATCTTCCTTCTGCTGGTTCTTCGGACATCGGGCCCTCCCTTGTCTGCTGCGACAGGGTACCGCCGCGTCGCGTGATCCTTCAACCGCTTTGTATTTCTCTTTCGAGGAGATCGGGCACATATCATCTGCTTCCGATGCGAGGTTGTGCGATCGGCAAGCTCCACTCCTGTTTAAAAGGACGATATCACAGGCTAATCATCGAGGGAAGAGATACGCTCCCCCTCCCCAGTACTTTGACTCTTCGGGTCTCGTCGAGAGGCGATCACCATCGCCATCACTGCCGACTTGGAGTACACTTAGCTTAATGGCTCAGCTTGACTTAGTTACAACTCACGCCACACGCAAAAGCGTCCAAGAGAACAACAAACTCCGTCTGGAAGACTCAGCAGCCCACGACTGGTATCGATTTGTACTTTCCTTCCCGCCACACCTCGTACGTGATTACCTCAACAAATTCGATGTTAATTCGGACCAGTGCGTTCTCGATCCGTTCTGCGGTACCGGGACCACGCTGGTTGAGTGCAAGAAATTGGGCATCCCCAGTATCGGAATCGAAGCTCACCCCATGGCTTATTTCGCGAGTCAGGTGAAGACGGATTGGGACGTTGACCCGGATGCGCTATTGGAGCACGCATCAAAAGTCGCCAAGCTCACCTCGGAAAAGCTCGAAGCACAAGGACTTAGCGATCTGGACTTCCCCTTGTTTCGTAGCCCATCAAGGGTCCCGACAAATCTCAATACGCTTCCACCCGAGACCTGGAAACTACTCTTGAAGGATTCAATCAGTCCCCTGCCGCTTCACAAAACACTTGCGCTCATTGACGCATTAAACGCCAGGAAGGACGATCGGTTTTGGCGGCATGAGCGCCTCGCCTTGGCGAAGGCTCTAGTTTTTGAAATCAGCAATCTGAGCTTCGGCCCTGAAGTAGGAGTCGGTGCCCCCAAACGTGACGCTCCGGTCCTCGCGGCGTGGCTCAACGGCATTCAAGCGATGGCCAATGATCTGCGCGAACTCCACAACGGAACCAGTGACGCCAAGGGGCATGTTTATCAGGCGGACTCGCGAAGCCCGCACACTGTTCTCCGACCGAAATCTGTGGATTTTGTGATCACCTCTCCGCCATACCCCAACGAAAAGGACTATACGCGCGCGACCCGCCTTGAGTCGGTACTTCTCGGTTTAGTACAAAACAAGCAAGATCTGCGTCTGTTGAAACAGTCGATGGTGAGATCTAACACAAGGGGCGTTTACTCGACTGACCAGGACGACCTTTTGGTAGCCGACCATCTTGAGATAAAACGGATCGCGGATGCCATTGAAAAGCGGCGAATTGAACTCGGCAAGACCTCCGGCTTTGAGCGCCTCTATGCCAGGGTCACTAAGCTTTACTTCGGCGGAATGACCCGCCATCTTTCCGCTCTCCGGCCTATCCTCCGCCCCGGCGCCCAACTCGCCTATGTCGTGGGCGACCAGGCATCGTACCTCAGAGTGATGATTCGGACAGGCCAATTAACTGCCGATATTGCACAGTCTCTTGGTTACCAAGTGATTGGCCTGGACCTCTTCCGCACCCGTTTAGCCACAGCTACAAGGGAACAGCTTCGAGAAGAAGTTGTTTTGCTTCGCTGGCCAGGGAGGACGAAGAACACCCACACGCTATGAATAAACAACCGATCTACGCATCGATTATCGAGAAAATCTTCCAGTCGAAGTTCAAGCCCGGCATGCGAGAAGTCGATTTTGAGCGCCAGGAAATCGTAAAATTCGCAAATCAACTCAAGATCGATCTCCCTAAGAATTTGGGTGACCTTGTCTACAGCTTCCGTTATCGGGCAGCGTTTCCCGAAACAATTCTGTCCACGGCCGGCAAGGGTAAAACGTGGATCATTCGCCCCACGGGCAGGAGCAAATACCAATTCGTGTTAGTGCCGGATAAGCCCTTGGTTCCCAATCAAAATATGGCGACGACCAAAGTGCCCGACGCGACCCCTGGCATTATCGCGAAATACGCCTTGAGCGATGAACAAGCCCTATTGGCCAAACTCCGGTACAACCGACTGGTGGACATTTTCACCGGCGTCGCGTGCTACTCCTTGCAGAACCACTTGCGTACAACCGTGCCCGAGATGGGGCAGGTCGAAACCGACGAACTTTATGTGGGGGTGGACAAGAAGGGTGCCCAATACGTGTTCTCAATTCAAGCTAAGGGTGGCAAAGACAAATTGAACATCGTGCAAATCGAACAGGACTTGGCGCTTTGTGCCCATAAATTCCCTTCGCTCATATGCCGGCCCCTGGCCGCCCAGTTCATGCAAGATGACGTGATCGCACTCTTTGAATTCGAGCAGGGCGATGCAGACCTCGTTATTGCTTCAGAGAAACATTACAAACTCGTGCCTCCCGAGGAGGTCACTGAAGCGGACTTGGCTGCCTATCGTAAGCGCCCCTCCGACTAAAATCGCCCCGCTCCGGTGTCCTTGTAAATTCACCGTGCGTGCCGCCGGCTTGCGCCACGCGCAAAAGGTTGCTTGACAACGCACGACCGCCCGCGCATCGCGTTCGCGGCCCCGCCCTCTTTACCTCACTCACCTTGAGCTTGAGCCTTTGTGTAGCGTGATTCTCCCCGGCAAGCAGCCACGGCTCGTGATGTAGAGAACCTGACTGTAACTGTTCCCGAGCAAGTCGTCGAACTCTACGCGGTACTCATACTCGCGAAAGAGAGGTGGCCCATCCTTCAGCCGAGTAACCAAGTCCGCGGGCGGGTGGGTGAATATGGGCGGACCCAACGATTCTTTGTAGGGGATCTTTCGTTTTTCGCCAGGCTGAATCACCAATGTCCGATCAAAGGCAATCGTGGCAAAGGGGTAGGGCTCTTGAAGCTGCTTGTGGCGTTTAACGCTGATATTAAGCGCGATCCCTTGGCCAAGATGATGAAGATAGTACTCATTCAGCTCTGTGGTGATCTCGGAGGGGTTGAAGGGCTCGCTGCCGAACTCCATCACAAACGCTGGCAGAATCGAGAGCCTGGTTTGAATCGCGAGTTCCTGCTGGGTGCGGCGGGTCTCGATCGTGTACCAAAAGATTGCCACGAAAGTTTCGAAATAGACGAAAAGGCCCAAGATCGAAATCGCCGTTGTTGATGTCATGGCCTGCCGTCGGGCGGCCAGAATCACGGCGGCCACGGCGACCACATTGGCAGCACCGACCAGAATGCCTAACGCCTCAAAACTCAGCGCCTTCCGACCACCTCCTGAACCCATAGCATCGCTCCTTTTCGGACTTAATAAGTCTTCATAATTTCATTTTTTGCGCCACGAGTCCACTCAGAGCTTCTGGAATTCCTGTTCGCATAAAACACTTCGGATGTAGTTCTCGTAGGCTGTCCACTCGTCTTGATCCATATATCCCTTTTGCTTGAGGATGAAAAGCGTGGCGAAATAATTGATCATTGAATTTCGGCACGCTTGAATTTGATGAATGACGAAAACGGGGAATTTTTCGCTATGCGAAAATCCGTCTGAGTAGTTTCCATGCATGACAATCTTTCCCAGACGTCAACTTGTCCCTCATAAGTCTATTTGCAGAAAGGATATACTAATTCTGAAAAGAACAGCTCTGTGGCCATTCTCTTGGCACGCCGGGTGCTATTACCCATTCAGGCCGGCGCTGCCCCGTGGCAGCATGTGCGAGTGCCAGGCATTTTGGCGGGGGGATAAAAAGTCGCCAAGAGCCCCAAGGCGTCGTTGGCCGACCATTTGCGGGGAGGAGTCTTATGTCGAGGCAAGTTATCAAAACTGTGCTGTTTTTGGCGGGGGCCGTATTGTTCATGTCTGCGGTCGCCCTCGCGGAAAAAGCCAAAACGATTAATATCTATACGGATTCGGTGCTACCCAGCGGGCAGGAACTGAAGGCTGGCAAGTATCAAGTGAACGTCAATGAGGCGTCCAAGCAGGTGACGTTTAAGCAAAATGCCAAGGTTGTCGCGACCTCCGGTTGCCAAATTGTCCAAAAGCCAGTGAAGAACGCGTGCGATGAGGCGCGTTTTGGAGAGAAAGAAAACAAGCGAGAACTGCAAGAACTACGCTTCGGCGGCGAGAATCGGTCAATTCTGCTCATTCAGGGAGGATCGTAGAGCGCTCAATTGACCGGAAACTTCGTGCCTGCTTTCTACCCGAATGGGAGTGAGTTGTGCTAATCTAGAAAACGTTTCTCACGGCAAGAGTTTTCACCGTGGGACTGCATTTATGATTCTCATTACGCCCTCTCTGTTGGCCGCGGATTTTGCTCAAGTCGGGGAGGCACTGCGTTTAATTAAAGAGGCTGGTGCGTCCATGATTCATGTCGATGTGATGGACGGGCACTTTGTCCCCGACATCACCGTGGGCCAGCCGGTCGTCCGCAGTTTGCGCAAGGCTACGGACTTGGTTTTGGACCTGCATCTTCTTATTGAGCGGCCGGAGCGCTACGTCGCTGAATTCATCGAGATGGGTGCAGACCGCGTTGCAATTCATGCAGAGGCAACACCGAACCTTCACAAGGCACTCGGCATGATTCGGATCGGAGGCGCCAAGGCGGGTTTGGCGCTCAATCCTTGCACGGCGGTAGAGGCGGCTTCTGAGGTTATGGCGGACATCGACTACCTGCTGATTCTTTCGGCAGACCTGGGATTCGCCAATTCTTCATTTCTTCCCGGGACGCTCTCGAAGGTCCAGACTGCCTGCGCCTTGCGCCGCGAAAGGCGTCTGGATTTCGCGATTCAGGTCGAGGGAAGCATCGGCGAGGAGCAAATTGAGGCGCTAGGGCAAGCAGGGGCAGACATCCTCGTGGCTGGTTCCGACATCTTTCAAAAGGACCCGAAGACGCGCATGGCGAAGATGATGGAATTGGCGGCGTCTTCGCGGCAAGTTTCCAGAGTGTGATTCCGATGAGGAGCTAGATTTCTGTTCAAACGACCCTCAAAGCTAACAGTTCGCGAAGCCTTTGTTACCGTCAGCCTGCTGGTGCTTGCTGTTGCATTCCTCCCTGGCTGTGCGGCGGTCAATCGGATGCACCACCCCGACCCCGGATTGATATTTTCCCCTGGGGAGCAGCCAGACAAGGTTCTTTACCAGAAAGCGACCAACGAAATCTCCCACGCGCGATACGAAGTAGGACGGCTGACCCTGCAAACCCTCATCAACACATACCCTGATAGCGAATATCTATCCAAGGCCAAGTTGGCGATTGCCGATTCCTACTACAACGAAGGCGGAGTTTCCGGATTGACCCAGGCGGATGCGGAGTATAAGGATTTCATCACCTTCTTCCCCACAGCCCCTGAGGCGCCGGAAGCGCAATACCGCGTGGGGATGGCGCACGTTCGCATGATGGCAAAAGCCGACCGCGACCAGACTGAGGCTAAGGTGGCGGACGCTGAATTCAAGGAATTCCTGCTAAAGTATCCGGACAGTCCCATGATCCCGCGCGTCAAGGGGCGCTTGCGGCAAACGCAGGAGGTGCTGGCCCAGGGCGAATACTACACCGCTAACTTCTATTATATGCACAACGCCTTTCCGGCAGCACGCTCACGCTTCCAAGAGATTATCGATAAATACCCGGACTTCAGCGGCGGTGATTCCGCGCTCTATTACGAGGGCCAGAGCCTCGAGCATTTGAGAAGAGCGCGCGAGGCGATCCCTTATTATTCCCAACTGATCATGAACTTCCCTTTGAGCCCTCTGGTTCCCCAAGCCAAAGGACGGTTGACCGCCATGAAGGCGCCGATCCCGCGGCCCACGCGCGCCATGATGGCACGTGCCCAAGCGGATGCAAGCCATGTGGTAGAGCGTAGCTGGTTAAGCAAGCTGAGCGGCGGTTTTTCAAGCGCCCCCGATACCAGCGCCACTCTTTTTGGCCCCGTGCACATAGGCGGAACTCCCGCAGGTGGAGTCGAGACCGCGAAGGGTCCCCAGCCCGGGGCGCCGACCGCCACTACCGCCATCGTGGCTTCACCCGTGAACGACAAGAGCTTGGAACCGGCGAAGCCTGCGGAGGCGGCAACGACTCCCGACAACGACAGCCCAACGGCCAAGGAAAGTACCCCCGACAAGACCCAGCCCGACGCTGCCAAACCAGTGCAACCTGCCAAGAAGAAGAGCAAGTTCCACCTCCTGAAGAAGATTGTTGACCCCTTTTGATCCTCCTCTCGTAGCCGGGAATGTCGTGGGGAGGCACAGCCGGGCGGGAATCACGCGCGCGCCCCTGCCACAGCCGAAATGAGAGCGCAAACTCTAGATTCCTAATCGGTTGCGCCTTGACTTCCCGGTGGTGTCATGGTATCTCTCAGTCAAATCGGGTTTGGCGCAATATAGGAGAATCCCGTGCCTCGGATTGTTTTGGTTGCCGATGACAGTCCCACCATTCAGAAAAGGGCGCTCGGAATACTGAAAGGTGAAGGATTTGATGTTGAAACCGTTTCCAACGGCGTGGCCGCTATTAAGCGGCTAGCCGTGCTCCACCCCGTTGTCATCATCGCAGACGTATCTATGCCGGGCAGGGATGGCTACGAAGTTTGCGATTTTGTAAAGAAGTCGGCGGAGTTTTCTCATGTACCTGTTTTGCTTGTTGCCAGCGATATGGAGCCTTACGACGATGCGCGGGGTGCGGAAGTAAGAGCGGACGGAATAATCAAAAAGCCTTTTGAGGCGCACGAACTCATCTCCATCGTGGAGAGATTTGCCGCGCGGTTTGAAGCGGAGACGCCCACTTTGGCTCCGCCTGTTGCGCCGTCCGAGGCGCCGGAGCGCACGCGGGAGTTTCTTGTTTCGAGCCTAAACCCGGATGATATGCCGACGTTGGTGCAGCACTCGGCACCCGAGCACCCCCCGGATTATGCGATTTCAAGCGAGAGCTCAGATTATGTTCCGACCGTGGTGCAGCACTCGGCGACGGATTTTTCCGAGGTCTCAGAGGGTGTCGCATTCACTGAGCATGCCGCGGAGGAAACGCCAGGATATTCTTCGGGGTCCCGAGCGGCAGAAATGGAAAGGTCGCATTCAACGCCGCCAACAGAGGCGGAGACCATATTCGATCTGGCTTCCCCCCAGGAATTCGTAGATACGTTTCCTGCACCCGAGCCGCATGAGGCCTCTATCGGGGAAACTTCCCTGGTCGTGAAGGAGCCCCCTGCTTCAAGTCCCTATGCACCATCAGACGTTCAACCCTCGGAGCGAACTTCATCTTTTCTTGAAGGCATGGAAGCGGCAACGCCGGAGCCGGTTTTCATCGAAGAGCCGTCCGCGCAAACCGTCGAGCCACCACACGCTACTAGCGAGTTTCGCACGGTGATTTTCAGCGCTCCCCTGGAAATTGCGGAGCCAGTTTGGAAAGATGAGACGGTTCCTCCTCCGCCCGAGCCCGAATCTGCCGCATCCAATGCCGGGGAATCGCAACCCGGAGTCGAAACTCCCGTCGCTTCTCCAGAAAGCCCCCTGGATCAACTGCCTGAGCCTCCGAACATCACTCCCTCGATGAGTGCCACGAGTCTTGAGAGCTTTTCTTTGGACGAGGCCACCGCCGGGCAGGTGCACTTTGGTTCCGAGGTGGCGGAGTATCCCCTCGTGGAAGCTGCCCCGGCTAAGGTTGCGCACGAGGAAGTTGCCGCCGAACTTGCTCCCGTGGAGTATGCCCCTGTGGAAGCTGCACCCGCTGAGGTTGCGCCCGAAGAAGTTCCCTCCACGGGTCCACCCGTGGAGTATGCCCCTGTGGAAGCTGCCCCGGCTGAGGTTGCGCCGGAGGAAGTTGCCTCCGCAGTTGCTCCCGCGGAGTATGCTCCCGTGGAAGCTGCTCCCACCGAGGTTGCGCCGGAGGAGGTTGCCTCCGCAGTTGCTCCCGCGGAGTATGCCCCTGTGGAAGCTGCACCCGCTGAGGTTGCGCCCGAGCAAGTTGCATATTTCGCACCCGTGGAGGAAGGTCCAACCACGGAAACTGCTTCTGCTGAGCCGGCGCCAGAAGCGGGCTCTGCGGAAACCACTCTCCGCGAGGCCCCGGTGGAAGTTGCACCGCCTGAGAATACGCCGGAGGTCGCTGCAACTCCCCCGGCGTTCGACTGGAACACGTTCTACTCGGTTGTCCACAAAGTCGTGGTGAAAATGTCGCCCCCGCCTTTGCCGGTCGAAGCTGTGGAGGAGATGACTAGGCGGCTTGCCGAGGAAATCGCCTCTGAAATCATCTCCGAATCGTTCCGCCCCCCGGAGTAATGGCAGTATTGCCCAGAGCGAGTTTACCTTTGGCCACCGAGACGTTGTTGCCGGAGGCGGGGTGCCACTTGCGGTGCGCCTGAGCCGCCAGGGACATTGACTCGCCTTCCTTGCCCGCCGGAAGTTTGACTCACTCTCCCGCAGCCGGTATATTAATTTGATTTCAATCTCTTGCCGGATTTATTCAGGAGAAGGCCCCTTTGGAAACTGAGATCCCCAAGGTTTATTCGCCGGAAAATATAGAACCCCGCTGGGCCCGCTTATGGGTTGAGCAAAACATCTATCGGCCCGCGGATGAAAGCAGCCGGCCGCATTTTTGCCTGGTGATTCCTCCGCCGAATATTACCGGGATGCTCCACATGGGGCACATGCTCGAGCACACGGAAATCGACATCCTGATGCGCTGGCACCGCATGCGCGGCGAAAACGTGCTCTGGCTGCCCGGCACGGATCACGCCGCCATCGCAACGCAAATGATCGTGGAGCGCGAACTGGGCCGCGCAGCGCTTCCCGACTTGGAAGGGACGCAGGCGAAGAGTGCTTGGCAGCGCGAGGGGCAGCGGCTGCGCACGGAAATGGGTCGCGAGAAATTCCTGGAGCAATGCTGGCAATGGAAGGAGAAAAATGGCGGGACCATTCGCCGACAGATGGAGCGCTTGGGCGCCTCTGTTGATTGGACGCGCGATCGCTTTACGATGGATCCGGCGTACACGCGCGCCGTCCAGGAGGTCTTCATCCGCCTTTACGAGGAAGGCTTGATCTATCGTGGGCAGTACATCGTCAACTGGTGCCCGCGCTGCGGCACGGCGGTGTCGGATTTGGAAGTCATCCACGAAGACCGATCCGGCCACCTGTGGTACATGCGCTATCCATTTGAGGATGGCCAGGGTCACTTGACCGTGGCCACCACCCGGCCGGAAACGATGTTGGGTGACACGGCGGTGGCCGTGAATCCCACCGACAAGCGTTATCTGTCCGCACAGGGCCGAAATATCATTTTGCCTTTGCTGGGGCGAATCATTCCCGTGGTCGCCGATGACTTTGTGGACCCGAAGTTCGGCACGGGCGCGGTGAAGGTGACGCCTGCCCATGATGCCAATGACTATGCCATTTCTCAGCGGCACAGCCTGCCGCGCGTGGTGGTGATTGATGAACATGCGCGCATGACCGCCGACGCTGGGCAAGCGTACCAGGGACTCGATCGATACAAGGCTCGCGAGGCGGTGGTGAGGGACCTGCAGGAGCAGGGCCGGCTCGAGAAGATCGAAGACTATCCGCTCAGCGTGGGAACGTGCCAGCGCTGCAAGACCATTATCGAGCCGCTGCTTTCCACGCAATGGTTCCTAAAGACACAGCCGCTTGCAGAGGCCGCCATTCGCGTGGTGGAAGACGGTCGGGTGCGCGTCACCCCCGACAACTACAAGAAGATTTATCTCGACTGGATGTACAAGATCTACGACTGGTGCATTTCGCGGCAGCTCTGGTGGGGGCACCGCATCCCCGCCTGGTACTGCGATGCCTGCGGCGAAGTCGTCGTGGCACGCGAAACGCCCACGCAGTGCCCGAAGTGCGCCAAGGCCTCCTTGCGCGCCGATGCGGACACTCTCGACACCTGGTTCAGCTCTGGCCTTTGGCCCTTTGCCACACTGGGTTGGCCGGAAGATACCGCCGACCTGCGCCGTTTTTATCCCAACAACCTCATGATCATGGGCTTTGATATCCTATTCTTTTGGGGTGCGCGCATGATCATGATGGGTCTGAAATTCATGAAGGACGTGCCGTTCAGTGAGCTTTACATCCACGCCCTGGTACGCGACGCCGAACGGCAAAAGATGTCGAAGACTAAGGGCAACGTGCTGGATCCGCTGGAAGTCACCGAGAAATATGGCACTGACGCGGTGCGCTTTGCGCTTGCCATCAGCGCCGCACCAGGCACGGACATCGCTTTTTCCGAGGATAAAGTCGAGTCGTATCGCGCCTTCGCCAACAAGATTTGGAACGCCGGCCGCTTCATTCTGATGAACCTTCAGAATGTGCCGGAGGCGCTCCGCGACCAATTGGCGCAGGCGCTCGAACCGATTCCCGGCCTGGGTTTTGAGCCCGTGGCCGCGCCTGAGCATCTGGCCCTCGCGGATCGTTGGATTTTTTCACGCCTTGTGGCCGTGACCCGGGAAATGGAAGAGGCCCTCAAGGATTACCGCTTCCACGAGGCAGCGTTCAAAATCTATCATTTCTTCTGGCACGAGTTCTGCGACTGGTACGTGGAATGGGTCAAGCCGGAAATCACCCGTCCGGCGGAGGGAGAGAAGGCGCCGCCCGCGTGGATCAATTTGGCGCGCGTTTTTGAGGCGTCATTGCACCTGCTCCACCCCTTCATGCCATTCATCACCCAGGAGTTGTGGCATTTGCTCCCTCAGCTCAACGCGGGAGCTTCCATTTCTTTGACGGGTTTCCGCCTGGTCACCGAGCGCGTGGCCGATCCAATTTCGGAAAAGCAATATGAAAAGGTACAGGAATTGGTGGTCGCGGCGCGCAACGCCAAGGCGGAAATGGGCCTGCATAAGCAGAAGCCCAGCTTGCAAGTGGCCTCGGAAGATTCACGGCTGCTTGAAATCTTCCGCACTCATCAGGACACGATTCTACGTCTCGCGGCCTTGCACGCGATGCACCTGGCTAGGGGGCGTTTGTCGGGGGAACTGCCGGACGTGCGCTCGGGCGCCTCTTTCGATTTGCGCATTCTGCACGAGGAGAAGGTGAACCACGACGCCGAACGCGTCCGCTTGGGCAAGGAAAAGCTGAAGCTCGAGCAGCAGCTTACGCAAGTGCGAGCACAATTGGGAAATCAGGAATTCCTGGCGCGCGCTCCCCGGGAAATCGTGCGCGGCGCCGAGCATCGGCTTAAAGAGCTCGAGGAGCATTTGCGCAAAGTTCTGGAATCCCTCGAAAGGTTGGGTTGACGCGTGGGCGGCTATCTCAGTCCTCCGGCTGCTGACGAGTCCTCTGCGTCCCCAGATTTCTCGTCTGAGGAACTTCGTGATCTGGTTTTTCACGCGCTGGCCGAAGACTTGGGCCAGGGCGACCTGACGACACGCGTCACCCTTACGGCGGCGATGCAGGCGCAAGGCACTTTTAATAGCAAGCAACGATTGGTAGTGGCGGGATTGCCCATCGCGCGATTGGTTTTTGAAGTTCTCGACTCATCCGTGGAATGGCAGGGCGGCGTGGAAGAGGGGACGGAAGTCGCGCCGGGCGCGCCGCTCGCCTCGATCGTCGGAGCAGCAGGATCGCTCCTGGCCGGCGAGCGCGTAGCTTTGAATTTCCTGCAACACCTCAGCGGCATTGCCACCTACGCCCGCCGTTTGAAAGAAGAGTTGGCAGGAGCGCGCGCGGAATTTCTTGACACCCGCAAGACCACGCCCGGGCTGCGCCGCCTGCAAAAATACGCGGTGCGCGTGGGCGGCGGAAGGAATCACCGCTTGCGCCTGGACGACGGCATCCTGATCAAGGGGAATCACCTTCGCTTGGTCGGAGGGATCCGCACTGCCGTCGAACGCGCCATCCAGCAGCGCCCGGCGGGTTACCATGTGGAAGTCGAAATCACTTCCTTGCAGGAGTTGGAGGACGCTATCCTGGCCGGTGCTGATGGCGTGCTGCTTGATAACATGACGCCCGCGGAAGTCCGGGAGTGCGTCGAGCGCGCCGCGGGCCGCGTGCGCCTGGAGGTTTCGGGGGGCATCGACGCCAGCAATATTCGCGCATATGCAGAGGCGGGGGTCGATTATATTTCCGTCGGCGCCCTCACCCATTCTGCCGCTGCGGTGGATATCAACTTTAGAATCGCCTCCATTCTGGGACCCGGGGATGACGGTTAGGATTGGGCTCGACTTCCAGTTTCGTTTCGGCGAAATCGACCATTGAACTTCAGGTACCGGACATCGGGGCGAAACCCGAGTCCCGGACCCCGAATATGCGCATGACCACCGGAAGCACCGATCGCCGAATCGACAAGCTGATTCATCTGCTGGTGAAGAATGCCACCGTGGTGGTGCCGGGCCCGAAGATTGCCTCCGAGATCGGCGTTACGCGCCAGCAGGTTTGGGAGTGGATTGAAAAACTTCGTTCGTTGGGGGTGGAGATCCGGGGAGTGCCAATGGAAGGATATCAATTGGCGACGATCCCCGATATCCTTGTGCCCAGCTTGCTGCGCGCGGAGTTGGGCGATCACCCCATCGGACGCAATATCGTCCACTTGTTTCGCGCCGACTCCACCAATGCGATAGCGCTCAAGCTTGCGGCGGAAGGCGCCGAGCACGGAACCGTGGTGGTGGCGGAGGAGCAAACAGCCGGGCGGGGCCGCCTGGGCCGTGCCTGGTACTCCGAAAAATCCAGCGGCATATACACCTCCATCATCCTGCGGCCGCCTCTTTCTCCCGCCGCCGCTCCTGTGTTGACGCTCATGGCGGGCTTGGCGGCGCAGAAAGCAGTGATCTCCGCCACCGCCCTCGCGGTGGACATTCGTTGGCCGAACGACCTGCTGGTAAACGGGAAGAAGGTTTGCGGAATACTGACGGAAATGAGCGCGGAAGTTGACCGCTTGCACGCCGTGGTGCTCGGCATCGGTATTAACGTAAATCACAGTCTGATGCCGGCGCAACTCGAAAACATCGCCACGTCACTTCGCATGGAAGCACACCGGGGTATCTCTCGCGTCCAGGTCCTCGTCGCTCTGCTCCGCGAAATTGAGCGTGATTATCAACTGCTGCTGAAGGATGGGAACCGGGCCATCACCGAACGCTGGGAAGGGGCTTCCACCTTTGCGCACGGAAAGCGCGTCCGCGTGGTTAACAGCGCGAGCGAAGCGGTGGCCACCACCACCGGCCTCGACCCCAGCGGCGCGCTGAAAATCCGGTACGACGACGGCCGCCAGGAGTCACTCGTGGCGGGTGAAGTGTTGGAAGTGAAGTAGAATACGGAGGGTTGTCGCTGTGCTTTTGCTCAGCACTTAAGCCAGCAGGGACCGGGTCCGAAGAACTGCCTTCGGGAACTTCTATGGACATCTCCAAAACCAACATTCTTGTGATCGACGTCGGCAACACCAATACCGTCCTGGGCCTGTACGAAGGCGATTCGCTGCGGGCGCTTTGGAGGCTGGCGACGAGCCGTGAACAGACGGCTGACGAATATGGAGTCGTGATTCACAACCTATTCGCATTGGAGAATCTCTCTGCCTCCGACATTAGCGGAATTATGATCGCCAGTGTCGTGCCGCACATGAATTTTGTGCTGGAGGAGATGGCCAGGAAATACTTCAAGATGGAAGCGCAGTTTCTGGGGCCAGGCACGCGAACGGGCATGGCGATCCTCGTCGATAATCCGCAAGAGGTTGGGGCTGACCGTATCGCGGATACCGTAGCGGCCTTCGAGAAATATGGCGGCCCGTGCATCGTGGTGGATTTTGGGACGGCGATCACCTTTGATTGCGTTTCTCATAGGGGTGAATACCTGGGTGGCGTTATCATGCCGGGGATCGGCATCGCCGCGGAGGCGCTGTTCGAGCGCACGGCCAAACTGCCGCGCGTGGAATTTCGCGAGCCGGACCACGTAATTGGAACCAATACCGTCAGCCATATTCAGTCCGGCCTATTCTACGGTGCGGTAGACGCGGTGGACGGTATGTTGGGTCGCCTCTGCGCGGTGCTCGGGAAACAGACCAAGGTTATCGCTACGGGAGGCCAAGCGCCGCTGGTGGCGGGCGCATCCAAGTTCAAGCCGACCCTCGACTCTTCCTTGACGCTGGATGGCCTGCGCATCATCTACTATCGCAAGCAATCAGGGTCGCGGAGAAGATAGGTGTCAGGTGTCAGGTGTCAGGTACTGGATTCTGAGGAGCGGAAGCCAGGGTTGGCATTTCTCCAGCCCTTAGTACCAAGCACGTAGCACTTATTCTCTGACGCCTGACACCTGTCACCTGTGTTCACCGTGGAAAACTATTTCAACTACTTCACCGAAATCGAGGAGCAGTTCCGCAAGTGCCGCTCGGAGCCCGTCCTGCTCTCGCCGCTTGACTGGGCGCTGGTGGAATCGTGGAAAGAGCAGGGCTTTCCGCTGGAAGCTGTATTGTTAGGGATCGAGCGTTCATTCGAGAAATTCAAGGCGGGAAAACGCAGCTATCGCAAAGTGAACACCCTGGCGTATTGCTCGCAGGAGGTATTTCGCGCCGTGGAAGAATCCCGGGCCATGGCGGCGCAGGGAGGAACTCCCCGCCCTGCCAGGCCTGAGGCAGCGGTCGGGTTTTCGGCCGAAGAGATTGCACGCTTTCTCACCCGCTGCGCGGGGGCGGTGGAAAGCGCCGGCCGGCAGGCGCGAGAAGAAGGCAAGCAAGTGCTGGCGGACGAACTGGCGGAAGCCGCCGGCGTTTTGCATGGGCTTGCTGCGCCCGCGCAGGCCGGGGCCACGGGTGACCTGGAAGAGACGGAGAGGAACCTGACGGCGCTGGAAGAAAAGCTGAACGCTTCGCTCCAACGCGGGACGGCTGTGGAAACACTGGCGCAATTGCGTGCGGAAGTGGATCGAGGCCTCATCCCCTATCGCCGCAAGATGGCGGCCGCGGAGGTGGATCCGCTGGAGCGGCGCTTCCTCAAAAACCGCCTGCTCGAGCATTACAAGATTCCCAGGTTGAGCTTGTTTTATTTGTAGCATTTTGCCTTCTTGAGGATAACTTCGAGTGTCTTCACCTTTTGAATTCTCACCGGTCAAGCTGATTTATGGCGGCGAGGCGCTGGGCTTCCATGCCGGGCGCACGGTTCTGGCGCCGCGTGTTCTGCCCGGCGAACGCACTGAAGTGGAGGAAATCCGCAGGCAAAAAGGTGTTATCCACGCGCGTCCGCTGCGGATTCTGGAGCCGTCGCGCGAGCGTATCGAACCGCTCTGTCCATACTTTGGCCGCTGTGGCGGCTGCCAGTACCAACATCTTGCGTACGCCGCACAAGTCGCCGCGAAAGTTGAAATCCTGCGCGAAACGCTGCGCCGATTGGGCAAGGTGAAATGGGAGGGGTCCATTCCCGCTCATTCCGGCCCCGCGTGGAATTATCGTAACCAGGCGCAATTGAAGATTGGGATACCGCCAGGCGGCGCTCCGGGGCTGGGATTCTTCGAGGCGGAGTCGAACCGCCTGATTCCGATCGATGCCTGCCCGATTCTTTCGCCCCGCCTGAACGCGCTGCTGGCGACGTTGCGCAACGAGCCGTGGATCAGCGCATTAGCTAACGGTCGAGAGGTGGAGCTTCTGGCGGATGATCGCGACGAGCGAGTGATGCTCACGCTCGTTGGGAGCTGGAATGCGCAGGAAGCCGAAACCCTTGCCGTACGGTCTCTGGGGGAACTCGCGGGCGTCGCCACTGTCGCCGTTATTCAGGATGCGAGCGTGCGCGTTTTCGGAGAACCGCACCTTGATTATCGCGTAGGAGATTTTGTGTATCGCGTGAGCCCCACAGCTTTCTTCCAAAGCGCGCGCTGTTTGCTGCCAGAGTTGGCGACCACGGCGACGGGAGAAGAGTCTGGCGCCGTGGCGATCGACCTTTACGCCGGCGTGGGCCTGTTCGCGCTGCCCCTGGCGAAATGGTTTGACCAAGTGCTTGCGGTCGAGGCGCATCCACAAGCGGCAGCAGACCTCGCCGCCAATGCCCGCGCCGTGCCCGGCAACAGAATTCGAGCGAACGCCGCGACAGCGTTTGATTTCCTGCGGCGTTGCGCGCAGATGGCCCCGGACTTGGTGGTCATGGACCCTCCGCGTGCCGGCGTGGGCGAGGCCACCTTAAAGCTCCTTTTGGATCTGCGGCCCAAGCGCTTGCACTACGTTTCCTGTAGCCCTCCCACCCTGGCGCGCGATCTGGGTTTCTTGCTCCAACATGGGTACCGTCTCGACACGTTAGAAATGTTTGATTGCTTTCCAAATACCTTCCACATAGAATCACTCGCTCGGTTATCTCGAATTTGCCGCGAAAGTGGAAGCGAACCCTTTGCCCGACCCACTACCGGATAACAAACCCCGACGCACCTTTAAGTCTCCCTTGGCGGTGCTCGCAGCAAGTTTTGCTTTGGGAATTGTGTGGGCGCATTCCTTTGGCGCCACGCTCGGGGTTCATTGGATCCTGGTCAGTGCGGTTGCCTGCATCCTCGTCGGCCTCATCCTCCTGCGCGTGGGCTGGGGCCGTGTTGCAATCTGCTTTGCGCTGGCCAGCATGACATTCACCGGCGTAGCGGCGGCGCGGCACTGGGAGCAGCGTCTTCCGCTGAACCATGTTCGCTATTTGGAGTCGTTCGGCGCGGACCTGAGCGATCCCGTGCGGCTGGAAGGGCGAGTGATCTCGACCCCCTATCGCACCGGATACGGATTGCAATTTGACGTGGAGGTGCGGCGAGTGGAATCCCTCGCGCACGTTCACCGCGTCACCGGCAAGGTCCGCCTGCGAGTGCAGGGCTCGGAGGATCGTGACGCTTCCAACGCGACCGGCCCTCTCGAAATCCACTTTGGCGATGAGATCCGAACCCTCGTCCGGCTGCGCAGGCCGCACATCTATCAAAACCCCGGCAGTTTCGATTTCCGCCGCTGGATGGAGGATATCGAAGACATTTACTGGGTTGGAACCGTCAAGAATCTCCGGTTAGTGGAGAGAGTCGGTCACGCCCCGGGCTTCCATTTCGACGAATTCGCGGAGCGAACACGCCAGCGCTTGCTGAGCGGCATCGATGACCTCTATCCGCCGTGGTCGGCTGAAGGGCGTTACGGCGCGGTAATGAAGGCGGTGTTGTGGGGTGACCGCACGGCGCTCGATTCCGGCACCATCGATGATTTTCGCAAGACGGGCCTCTACCACTTGCTCGTCATCGCCGGGCTGCACGTAGGCTTGCTCACACTGCTCGTGGAATTCCTGTTGCGGGGGTTGGGGGTCCGGCGGCTGACGCGCTCGTTTATTATGTTGGGATTCCTCGTGGTTTACGCTTTTCTGGTGGAGCAGCGCGCGCCCACGTTACGTGCCACGATGATGATCGCGTCTTATCTCCTGGCGCGGATTCTTGACCGTGGGCATTCCTCGTTGAACTCGCTGGGGGGCGTGGCGCTGATTCTTCTCTATTTCCGCCCGGCATGGCTGCTCGAGTCGGGATTTCTGCTTTCCTTCGGCGCGGCGCTGCTCATCGTCGGCGTCGCCGTTCCGGTTCTTGGGCGCACCACCGAGCCCTACCGCCGGGCTCTATGGCGACTGGACGATGTTTTGCTCGACGATTACTTCTCCCCGCGCCTCGCGCAGGCACGCCTGGACATGCGAGATCTGGTCTATGGGCTGCGCCGCCGTGTGGGCCTCCTTGATCGCTATCCTGCCCTTTCGCGCAACCTTGTTGTGGCGCCCCTGAAGCTTTTGGTATGGGTTGCCAATATCCTGATCTTTTCCGCCGTACTGCAACTGGGTTTGCTCCTGCCGATGGTGGAGACCTTTCATCGCGTAACCTTTGCGGGTGTGGGATTGAACGCCCTGGCGATTCCTGTAATGACGCTGCTACTAGCCCTCGCCTTGCCGATTAATTTGCTGAGCGTGGTGTCACCGGCAGCGGCGGCCTGGCCGGCCAAGGTGTTAAGCCTGGTCATGGCCTTTCTGTTCGACATAACACATCTGCCCGGGCTTGCGGCGTGGCTTTCCTATCGAATGCCGGCGCCGCCGCTGTGGGTGGCGTGGGGATTTTGCGGCGCGTTTGTGCTGGCGGGACTGGCTCTCCGCTTTGCGCGGCGGGCTGCGGTCGCGGCACTGGCGGCCTGTGCAATTTTTGTGGTCTTGGTGACAGTTCATCCCTTTGCGCCCCGTCTGCCCCGCGGTGCACTGCAACTGACCGCTCTCGATTGTGGCCAGGGTGATGCGCTCTTCCTGGTGCTTCCCGGTGGGACAACCATGTTGCTGGATGCGGGAGGTAGCCGCGCCCGGGTAACGCGGGAGGGCGGCTTTCAGGGCCGGCGCTGGGATTCGGGCGAGGATATCGTCTCACCCTACCTGTGGTCGCTCGGCATCAAAAGGATCGATGTGCTGGCGTTCACCCGTGCGCGCACGGACGAAATCGGCGGGCTTTACTCCATCCTCGAAAACTTCCGCGTGGGTGAATTCTGGCATGCTCCTCATCCCGAAGCCCCCGAATACGCGGCGCTTCTGGAAACCGTGGCGGAACGTGGGATTCCGACTCGAACCCTCATGGCGGGCGACGAGCTATCATTTGGTGGTGCGTCGGTTCGGGTGCTGTGGCCGGGGCCCGACTCCGGCAACGTAGCGCCGGGCTTTAGCCCGGCATCCGGACGTGCCGGCCTGATGGCCGGGGCTACAGTCTCACACGGCAGCGATGACTCGCTGGTCATACGGATCAGCGCGGGCGGAATGAACTTCCTGCTGCCGGGAGACGCGGGCAGGGTTGCAGAAAAGGGAATTCTCGCCTCAGGTGAGCCGCTAGAAAGCCAAGTGTTCAAACTGGGAAATCCCCGGGCGAAGTCGTCCACAAGCAGGGATTTCCTTACTCGCATCGCCCCTCGCGTGGCGCTTGTCACCTCCGAGTCCGCCAGTGGAGGGGGAAACCTGCCGAACCCGGAGACGCTCGACGCTCTCGAAAACGTCGGCGCGAAGATTTTCCGCACCGATACGGACGGTGCCACAACGGTGGAATGGAAGGATAAGTCGTTGAGGGTTCGCACCTACAGGGGCTCAGAAGAAGTAGTGATTACGGGCGATGGCAGGGCGACGCTCCCTAACTAGCTCCGCGCCGTCGCGAGTATCTTCTCCTGCGCCATGCCCTCCTACCCCCGCGTTTACAGTCCCGGACTGCATGCACAACAACCCTGTAACGCGGGACCACTCGCCGGCTCGCGATAACGTCGGCACGTGTGTGGCCTTCCCCCTCAGGTAACAGGGTCGGCATCCAGGATTAGGTTTTGTAGGGTCGAGGACTGGCGCCCTGCTTCGTAGGTTCAGCCTAGCTGTTTCTCCCCGTTTCCTCTGGGAGTGCCTCACTAGCCAAACCGTAAGTGGATTTCCAGCCCCCGCCACTTCGAACGTAGCGTGCGGATTTCCCGCACTACGCTCTCCTGTTGGCTTCCGGTCAAGGTTTATCCGCCATTGGAAATTGAAGCAGCTTTCGCGAGTGCCGGCCGGCTCAGCCTGTAGTCGTTGT